>JANWKZ010000001.1 GCA_025451115.1 Bacteroidia bacterium
AATATATAATTAATTCAATATGAATATGCTTCGACTCCGCTCAGCATGACAGTACAGTCACCCCGAGCCCCTCGTCTACGCTCGGGACAAGCTCGTCGAGGGGTTATGTCTCAATAACTACTCCCATAGAGCAAAACTTATCGATCCTCTGCTTCACGCGCTCGGAGGGGCTCAGTTTATCCAGCTCTGCCAGGCAACTAAGTATCACGCCCTTCACTGTAGCAAAGGTCTCCTCGGGGTTGTTATGCGCTCCGCCCAGGGGTTCTTTAATAATGCCGTCAATAAGGTGCTGGCCTTTCATATCATCGGCGGTAAGCTTAAGGCTGGCGGCCGCTTGTTCTTTAAAGTCCCAGCTGCGCCATAATATAGAGGAGCAGGACTCCGGCGATATCACCGAATACCAGGTATTCTCCAGCATCATTACCCTGTCGCCAATGCCGATGCCCAAGGCTCCGCCCGAGGCACCTTCACCAATGATGATACAGATAACGGGAACTTTTAACTGGGCCATTTCCAACAGGTTCCTTGCGATGGCTTCGCCTTGTCCGCGCTCTTCGGCTTCAAGGCCGGGATAAGCGCCGGGGGTATCTATAAGGGTAACAATAGGCTTATTGAACTTCTCCGCCATCTTCATCAGGCGGAGCGCCTTGCGGTATCCTTCGGGATTGGCCATACCAAAGTTACGGTACTGGCGGGCCTTGGTATTATTGCCTTTTTGCTGGCCAATGAACATAACGGTTCTTCCATCAATGCTGCCGAAGCCGCCCACCATGGCTTTGTCGTCGCGTACGGTGCGGTCGCCATGCAGTTCCAAAAAGGTATTGTTGGTGATCGACTCAATATACGCAAGGGTATAAGGCCGCTCCGGATGCCGGCTCACCTGCACCCGCTGCCAGGGGGTAAGCTTGCTGTACAGCTCCACGCGCATCTCACGTATCTTCTCCTCAAGTTCCTGTACCGATTTGCTAAGGTCTACTTTGCTCTTCTTAGCGGTAGCTTCCAGTTTCTCTTTCTGCTCAACAAGGTCGGCAATGGGTTTTTCGAAATCGAGAAAGGTCATTCCTTTTGATTTTGGGAACACGAATGTAATAAAATATGGGGAATATACAGTGGCTCAATTTCTCGCAGAGTTTCGCAGAAAAAGGCCGCAGATCTTCGCAGAGGGCCTCTGCGCGATTCTGCGTTTAACTCTGCGTGAACATAAAGATATAAATTGAGATTATTTTTAATAAATGAGGAAGAAATACGATAGTTCTGTCATCTTTCTATATGCAAGTGGGCAAAAAGCAGGCGCCATGCGCAGCCACCACAAAAACAATGGCGAGGCACCTGAGCACATCCAGGCCGTATACCCGCTGATCACTTAACTCTATTTTAAATAGTTCTTTCATTTAATATAAAAGAAAAAGGAGGCAGCGCGTTCTTAGGAACGGCAAAGCATCGCTTCCGAATCTTCCAACCATCGTTACGCTCCCGCCAAGGTTTGTTAACGGTGGTTAGTTTTTTACTTTATATTTTTCAAGAAAACATGAATGCCATTTTAGAGTTTTGAAATACAAATCGCAAGAGCATCATCTGTCACCAATCTAAATTAACAACAACATTACACACCTTTCTATTCCAGACTTTCTTGAATTCGCACAACGACATGTTTTTTTCGCGTGGCAAAATCCATGGCTCATTATCAATGGGCTTTTTAAAGTGGAGCGCGACAGACTTATTGGTTGAATCATTAAAAAAGATAATTCCTTCCGCAACAGTCTTTTTGTCATTAAACATAAACCGATAAGAATTAATACTTAATTTTTTATAAATCGAAGAAGAATAAACTTTTTTTACATGAGTAATCTTTTGTAGGTCGCTTTCGTCTATAATTTGAGCATTACATACGAAAGAGAGTGTTGCTGCAAAAACAAGCAACACGCGACCCTTTACCTTACTTATCACAATGTCCGATTTCATCTTAATTCGTTTTCTTTTCTACATGGGCAGCGCGTTCTTAGGAACGGCAAAGCATCGCTTCCGAATCTTCTAACCACCGTTACGCTCCCGCCAAGGTTTGTTAACGGTGGTTAGTTTTTTATTTAGTGTCTATTCCTTTTATCCTTATTCGAAATTTAATTTTTCAAGTCAATTTTTCTACACCCCCAAGCCCGATAAGCCCCCTTTTTAACCGTCGAAGCATTTAGCGAAGGCGGTCCTCTGTTGTTCTAACCAAGCTTCCTTAAATCCGGTTTTCCAGACGAACTCAGGATATCTTTTATGGGTCAGAATTTACCTTCCAACTGATCGCCTCAAATAATGACTTGAACTTTCCATACTATTAAGATTAAATCAAAATTGAGCCTTATAGGCTATAATATAAAGCATAACAGCCGCAACTAGTAAAACAACAAGTACAACAAATCTTACCTTTTCCATAGAAATTATTCTCGTTAACCGTAATACAATTACAATACAGTATACCCAAAATAATATAAATCCATAGCGAAAAATATCAAACAAAATAGAATTAGCACTGATTAAACCTTTTGGCCCCAAATAGGATATTCCCATTAGAATAACAAATCCCAGAAAATACAGAATCGAAATATCGATGATATATTTTACAATTTTTTCCATCTTAAGAATATTTGAACCAGTTATCGCGGTTTACACTCATCGCTGCAAGCTTCCTTCATCGCGCCCTGATGACAGAAAGCGTTGTAACACCACCTGTAGTGTCTATCTGCAATAATCACAGGACTTAAAATCCTGCGTGTTTTTATTTTTTCTCTCTGGTCTCCGCTTTTTCTGAAACCAAACCTACTTATGAAGGTAGGTTTTAACAAACAAACTTCAAAATTTGATAAATTTTAAAGGGGGGCGATGACAAAGATCGGGACTTTGTATTCTTCGATTGACCGGAAGAGCCTTCCGATTTAGATTTTTTGCTCTCCGAACGACTTGAAGAACCTTCCGATCGGGATTTTGTGCTCTCCGATCGACCTTGAGCAGCGTCCGAACGATCTGAAGTGCCTTCCGAACAAGCGTCAGCAGCGTTCGAACGACCTGAAGAGCCTTCCGATTGAGATTTTGCGCTCTCCGAGCGAGCGTGAGCATCGTCCGAACGACCTGAAGGGCCTTCCGAACAAGCGTCAGAAGCGTCCGAACGACCTGAAGGAGGCTTCGATTGACCTGGAGGGGTCTTCGAACGACTTGAAATAGCGTTTGAGCTATCCTGTCTTTGACTTTAATCAAATTATTTCCTAAGCAAAGTCATTTCTCTTCTTCATTATTTCTGCGATAATTGTGATAACCAAAAGATAAAGTTCCCAAATTGGGAACTTTCTATAAATTATTCCGTATATTTGTCCTGTTAATGTGAGAGTAATTGCTAAAAGAACATTGAGGGTATTTTGGGAAAAGCACAGGGATTGTGAGCAGCAGCTCAAAACCTGGTATAAGGAAGCGGCAGAATCGAAATGGAGCAGGCCGGCAGACATAAAGAAGGAATACCCGAGCGCGAGTTTTTTAGAGGAGAATAGAGTGGTGTTCAATATAAAAGGCAACGCATACCGCCTTATCGTAAGGATCAATTATAAGTATCAAATGGTTTGGATAAGGTTTGTAGGAACACACGCGGAGTACGACAAGATAAACGCCAATAAGATATAAGCAATGAATATTACACCCATTAAAACAGAGAGGGACTACCAAAGGGCCCTTAAGCGCCTGGAGCAGATCTTTGACGCGAAGCCGGGCACCAAGGAAGGGGATGAGCTCGATATCCTCGGGCTCCTTATTGAGAAGTACGAGGAGGAACATTACCCCATTGAAGCGCCTGATCCTATAGAGGCCATTAAGTTCAGGATGGAGCAAATGGGCTATAAGCAAAAGGACCTGGTGAAGATCATTGGCACCAAAGCCCGTGTGAGCGAAGTGCTTAACCGCAAGCGCAAACTGAGCCTGGAAATGATCCGCAGCCTGAACAAAAAACTCAATATTCCACTTGAATCGCTCGTTAAGGCGTATTGAGCCTCCGCCTCTTGACATTTCCCCCGTTATTCCTTATTTTCGTTTTCTGGAAAATCCCTCCCCCGCCATGACCGATACCCACATCCCTTTTGATACGATCGAAAAAGAGACCGTAGCCAGCCTGCGCTTTCCTGAAAAAGAAGTGCTCAACAATCCCGAAAGCATAAGCCAGCGCGCCCGCGACATTGAAAGGGGCATGCTGCTGGGAAATAATTATAAAGGAAAAGTGAAGATCCTCTTTGAGGATTCACAAGGCCGCAAACAAATAGAGACCACCATTTGGGGCTTTACCGATAAACGGGTGCTCCTCAAACGGGACCTGGTGATACCGATTCACCGCGTGCACTCGTTGAGCTTTTAAACACCCTTCGACTCCGCTCAGGGTGACTGTCAGGCTGAGCGGAGTCGAAGCCTCCTATAAAATGAGCCACCCTTCCCACGGCTACACAGCCTTCGCATAAGCGGAAAGATCAATCTCCGGCATTTTACACACCGCGCAAAGCGCGCATTTATTGTATAGCATCCAGTGGTCGCGCTCGTTATACGGGTATTTGTTCACATACGGGCGCAGCGCCACTTTTTGCTTCAGCCATAGCGAAGTGATCCTTGGGTTTTGACTGTAATACTTCAAGGCCCGCAAGGGGAACTTCAACAGGTCCTGCCTTGCAATGGGGTAACGGGTGATGAGGCGCACGCAAACAATGTCGAGGTTCTTCTCCAGCGTTAACTGATCGTACACTTCCACTATCAAACCATAACCGATGCTGAGCACATCGCCGCCCCATACTTTCTTTAGGCCGTAAGCTAATTTCTTTGCTGTTGTTTTTATGGTGAGCGAACGGTCGGGCAGGGGAGAAGCATCCACTCCTACATGGAAGCGCTCATCGGAGTAAGTGATGTTCAAATAGGTTTCCGTTGAGGCATCTTCGAGCAGGATGGAGAACTCCGCATCAGCAAGCACCGTTTTATGATAAAGGCGTTTGTTATAGTTCATCCAATAGCGAAGGTCATTGCAGAGCCGCGCTATCTCATCGCGGTTCACCGCTTCTGTTTTTC
>JANWKZ010000002.1 GCA_025451115.1 Bacteroidia bacterium
GCCCTCGCTCATGCTTCGGGCTATCAACTCGGCAACGTTCTTGCAGTCGGCCTTGGCCAGAATGTTCTTCCGGTGGGTCTTTACGGTATCCTCAGAGATGCTCAATTCAGTCGCGATGTCCTTCGTGCTTTTGCCATGCGCCAAAAGCTTAATGATACCGATCTCCCTTCTCGAAAAAGCACTCTCCGAAACAGGTGTTTTTTTACTCTCTCCTTCAAAAACCTCCAGGTTTAGGTAAGAGGGCTCGCCCGCCAAACCAATAAGCGAACACTTGTGGTTGTTCTTTTTGGTTATGTGACTGATATTGGTATGTATGTTCAACGACTTAATGAAATTCCCTTTCTCGTCAACAGTAAGTATAACCGACTGGTGGTTGTACATCTGGTAACTACCGTCAGGTGTTTTGAACCTGAAATTATACGATTCTTTATAGCGCGTGATCTTATCCACGCCCAGCGAATTATAGATGTACGCAAACACTTTTTCTTCGGCTTTGGCCACAAAAGGCATATCGTCAGGGTGTACAAGCGCGAGGATATCATTTATGTTCTTCACTTCCGAGGGATCAATGCCGTGTGCTTCTCTAAAGCCCGAACTGATGTTCGAAATGCTCATATCAAAAAAGTCGATAATGTAAAAATAAAAGGGCCCCGCTGTAAAGACCGATGAAATGAGTTCATCAAAGTCAAGGGCCGGAAGGTCTGTCTGGCTTCTCTTAACGGTGACAAGACCGTCCCAAACGTTGTGCATAAGCTTGATCTCAGGATTCATAGAAAGAGAGTCTCTTAAAAGTGGTTATTGGTTTTGCAAAACTATAAGTAAATAACCCCAAAAGGTGATAAAAAAGATTAAAGCTTATAAATGAGTTATAAACAATGAAACATGCTTATACAAAAAAGCTCCCAATTTAGGATCAGGATTTGGGTGAATTTTTCTGCGCCCATTCTTTCGCGAAATAGGTGAGGATCACTTTTGCGCCGGCGCGTTTAATGCTTAAAAGAATTTCATCGCGGGTTCTGTCGCCATCTATCCAGCCTTTTTGTGCCGCGGCTTTCACCATCGCGTATTCACCACTCACATTATAAGCCGCAATTGGCAGCGAAAAGCTATCGTTCAATAGTTTTATCACATCAAGATAGGAGAGGGCAGGCTTCACCATTAAAAAGTCAGCACCTTCCGAAAAATCGAGTTCCGCTTCCAGTAAAGCTTCTTTACTGTTGGCCGGGTTCATCTGGTAGGTCTTTTTGTCTCCGAACTTCGGCGCGCTGTCTAAAGCATCCCTGAACGGACCATAAAAAGCACTCGCGTACTTTGCCGTATAAGCCATGATAGAAACATCGGTAAATCCGGCTTCGTCCAAAGACTCGCGAATAAAACCAACGCGTCCATCCATCATATCGCTAGGGCCTACTATGTCGGCTCCGGCTTCGGCCTGGGCTAGCGCCATCTTTGCGAGCACCAAAAGAGTAGGGTCATTCACTATCTCGCCATTCTTCACAATACCATCGTGACCATCGCTGCTGTAAGGATCCATGGCCACATCAGTCATTAAAATAGCTTCTGGGAATTTCTTTTTTATTTCCCTGATCGCTTTTAAATAAATTCCTTTTTTGTTCCAACGTTCGCTCGCAGTCTTGTCCTTCAGTTTTTCTTCAATATTTGGAAAAAGCGCGAAGGTCTTTAATCCTAACTTCATGCATGATTCAATTTCCTTCAACAACAGATCTTCGCTGAAACGGAAAATGCCGGGCATCGACTTAACTTCACTTTTTTTGTTCTTCCCATCGATGAGAAATAAGGGAAAGATAAAGTCGTTCACAGACAAGGTATTTTCCTGTACCAGGTTGCGAACAACCTGTGTTTTTCTATTGCGGCGGGGGCGGTGTAACATGGAGTAAAAGTAGGGGTTTAAGAGAGGTTTTTTGTCATCGAAAAGTCATGTTATTTGATCGCTATCACCGATATTTCTATGCCGGCACCCTTCGGAAGATCGGCCACGCCAACCGTTTCCCTTGGCGGTGGGCCTACCGCATCAAAATAAGTAGCGTATTCCTTGTTCATCAGGTCAAAATCACGAATGTTCTTCAGGTAGACCGTGGTTTTTACAATATGGGCCATGTTCATGTCGGCCGCCTGCAGCACCGAATAGATGTTCTGTAGTGCCTGTCTCGTTTGCCCTTGTATGCCGGCAGAATCCAGCTTGCCCGTTTTTGGATCGAGGCCAATTTGCCCGGCCACATACAACGTGTTTCCTATCAGCATCGCCTGGCTGTAGGGGCCAACCGGTTTCGGAGCGTTCTCTGTAAAAATTACTTTTCTTTTCGTACGGTCGCCTTTATTAATGAAGGCGAATGTGAAAGTCACAACTAAAAGAACGCCGCTGATAATTAAAAACCTTTTCATATTTATTTTTTTGATTTTTTCTGTTTAGCTTTTTTGTAATCAGATGTAGGCTCATGAACAAATTGAGTAGCCAGGTCGCTTTCATGATTTAAGCCATAAGACAAAGCGGTTTTAACAAGATCATTCAGTGAAACATGGTATTTTTCGGCAAGAAGGGCCGCTTTCCTGTGAAGATCCTTGCCTGTTCGTATATTAAAAACCCCGTTAAAGGTCTTGTCCGGGCTTTTGTCAAGTGCTTTGCAGGTCTTTAAATAATCATCCACGGCCTTGTGAAATTCACCTGAAAGTGACTTCGCGCTGTCTCCCTCAAAAGTAACGAGATCGTTAATGCCATGAATTTTTCCAAAGAACACTTTGTCTTCATCGCTGTAATGAACGGTGGCTATATAGCCTTTATAGGTCATCGCATCCATATTGTAATTTTTAAATTTTTCCTTTCTCTTTTAAATGGTCTATTACCAGGTCTAACATATATCTTTTTAATATCTTCCCCGGGTGTGGCCGGTGTAAACTAATGACGTCCCCTTTCTCATTTACAAATTTCTTTCGTGAACCTGCCCCGCTTATCTCATCGTAACCCAATTTCCTCATGATTGTAACCAATTCATCCCAGGTAAAGTCTTTGGGCCGCGCCAGTAAGCGTTGGAGTAATTTTTCAGATCTACTCATAAACACCACAAATGTAACTATATTTCAGTTACATTCAAAATCTCAAATAAAAAATTTTATTAACTAAGCCCCAAAATGGCCTGGAATAGCCCAAGGTCATCAAAAGAGATCGGTTTCACGCATTTTCTTACGCCTTTTCTCAGTAAGGCGCTGGCGGTTGCATCGCCCATAGCCACAGCACTGTAATGCGCTTGCCATTTATTCTTTTCAAAAAAGGCGTCAACATTGCTGGGCGAAGTGAATACAACAATATTTGTTGCAGTATCGATGATCTGTGGATGTTTGATGGTTTGGTAAACCGGCAGATTGATCGCGTTCTCTTTTTTGGTGAGCTGCTGCTGGATGCTCTGCATGCTTTCTTTAGCGATGGGAAAAACAACTTTTGCATTACCGGCTAAAGAAGCGAATTGTTTCCCTATGAATTTTGTATCCGTATTTTGTCCTATGAAATCGGCACGGTGACCAAATTGACGTAATTCAGCCGCGGTTTGTTTACTGATGCAACCGAATTTTACTTTTCCGATCTCCGGCTTTTGCCGGAAGAAATATTTAACGGCGTGTTTACTGCTGAAAAAGATCCAATCGCATACCGGTACCCTTTCAATTTTTATTTCTTTGAACTCTATAAGACTTTTTGCTTCAACCGAAAACCCTAAACGCGACAAAGCTTTTGGAAGATAATCGCGTTCGCGGAATGTTTTGCTTACAAATACTTTTTGCGGCTGAATGGCTTTTATTTGCTCAACGATCCTTTCCGGTAAACCGGAAAGATGTTGCGATTCGAAATATAATTGAACGGGCTGTTTATCCCACTCATCCGCCTTGCTTACCCAAACTTTAAATACAGGTCTATCGTTCTCGTCTGTATCTGCAATGCAATAAGCGCCCAATGGCATGTGACAGCCGCCTTCGAATAGATTCAACACACGGCGCTCAACATTGATACGTGTTTCTACTTCTTCGTTATTTATTTTTCCGATGATCTTTTCCAGTTCTTTGTCGCCTTCACGGATCTGCCAGGCCAGTACGCCTTGTGCCGGGGCGGGAATGAATTCCTGCGGGTTAATTTTTTCAATATGTAAGCCGCTTAGATCAAGTCCGAGGCGCTCAATGCCTGCGTTTGCAATGAGAATGGCGTCATATCCACCGTCGCGAAGTTTTTTTACGCGTGTTGGAACATTTCCGCGCAGGTCTTTCAATTCAACATCATCCCGAAATGAAAGGAACTGCGCTTTACGACGCGATGATGAGGTTCCCAGAACAGCTTTTTGCTTCAGGTTGAACTTTTGTTTCTCATCAACCGCTTCTTTTCGTATCAGTAATAACTCACTGGGGTCTTCACGTTCAGAAACTCCTGCAATAACAAGCCCCGCCGGGCTATCCGTAGGAAGATCTTTATGAGAATGAACTGCGAGGTCTATCTCTTTATTTAAAAGTGCGTCTTCAATTTCCTTGGTGAAAAAACCTTTTCCTTCAAGTTTGTCGAAAGAAGTATTCCATTGTTGACTGCGGTCGCCTTCGGTAGAGATGATCTTCAATTCCACTTCACAACCTTCCTTCTCCAGCAAACCTTTGGTGTAATTGGCCTGCCACAAAGCAAGGTCGCTGCCCCTCGTTCCTATGATGATCTTTCTCATGTACCCTGCAAAAGTATTAAATAATCGTCGTGAAATGAATGACTTTACCATGACATTACTGCATGAATTTGCCTGTATCTTTGGCAAAAGTTATCTATGAGATCCCTTGTTATACCTTTTTTATTCTTAGCCGCTTCGGTTCTTGCGCAGGATGAGAAACACCTAAAGAACATCAAACAGCTCACTTTTGGCGGCGATAATGCCGAGGCGTACTTTAGTCCCAACAGCAAACAGCTTACTTTCCAGAGCAATAACAGCAAGTGGGGCCTTTCCTGTGACCAGATATTTCTTTTAGATATACAGAAACAACTAAGAGATTCTACCGCAAAACCAGCCTTGATAAGCACAGGCAAGGGTAGAACAACCTGCTCGTATTTTATGCCCGACGGAAAAAAGATACTGTACGCTTCCACGCATGCGGTTAATGATAGTTGTCCACCTGTGCCGCACGTGAAAGGAAAATACATCTGGGCCATTTATAGCAGTTTTGATATTTATGTGGCGGATGGAAAAGGAAAAATTGTGAAACAGCTTACTAATACGCCCGGTTACGACGCGGAGGCTACTGTTTCTCCCAAAGGCGACAAGATCGTTTTTACATCCACCCGCAGCGGGGATATTGAACTTTGGGTGATGGACATTGACGGAAAGAATCCGAAACAAATTACGAGTGAATTGGGTTACGACGGAGGAGCCTTTTTCTCGCCGGATGGAAAGAAGATCGTTTTTCGCGCATCAAGACCAAAAACAGAAGAGGAAGTAAAAGAGTACAAGGAACTCCTCGCGCAGGGATTGGTTGCCCCAACTAATATGGAATTATTTGTTTGCGACGCAGATGGAAAGAACTTACAACAGGTAACCAAATTAGGAAAAGCCAATTGGGCGCCCTTCTTTCATCCTTCGGGCAAGAAGATCATTTTTTCGAGCAATCATCATTCACAAAAAGGATACGATTTTCAATTGTACATGATCAATTTAGATGGAACCGGGCTTGAACAAATTACTACTCAAAGCTTATTTAATGCTTTCCCAATGTTCTCTCCTGACGGAAAGAAACTCATTTTCTCCTCTAACCGTAACAATGGCGGGGGAAGGGATACCAATTTGTTTTTAGCCGACTGGAAAGATTAATTGCGGTGAAAAACAGCGTCGAGGAAGGCGCTGAAAAAGGGCGGATGCAGGAGCAGCGTAAAAGCCACACCGAAGATCGCTCCCCAGAAATGCGCGTTATGCCCAATGTTATCAGTTCCTCGTTTTGCCATATACCAACTGTAGGCCAGGAATAACGGGCCGAATATCCATGAGGGTATTGGAACGAAAAAGAGCAGGATCTCTCCCTGCGGGTGCATCAGGATAGCGCTGAAGATAACCGCGTTAACAGCTCCGCTGGCGCCCACTGAGCGATAACTTGTATTGTTTCGGTGATCAGCCAGGTCGTGTACCGATGAAACTAGGATGCCACCCACGTAAAGTATGATATAATAAAGAATAGCTTTCTCTCCGAAATACATAGGGAAGAGAACATCTTCCACCAATTTACCGAAAGAATAAAGCGCAAACATATTAAAGGCAAGGTGCATGTAGTCGCCATGCAAGAACGCGTGCGTGAAAATGCGGTAATACTGTTTGTAGTGCGTAAAGGCGTAGGGACTGAAAAGGTATTTCTCGAAAATAGTTTGGTTGTTGAAGGCCACGAGAGAAAAGACTACGCAGGCAATGATGATGGAGGTGGTTATCATACAGCGCAAAGGTAAAGGTTAATTGGCATGAAAAGGGTCGCATCTCTGTGCCTGTTCAAAAATGTGTAAAAGGCAACCGGAGCCACATTTCCGTTCTATAAACCACTTTTCCCTGAAATCAGCCACTATTCACGGGAATCGTTTTGAGGCCTAACTTGTTGATAAACAAATTTTTGATTTAAGGGATCAATTTATACATTCGTTTCCTTAAAGCCTTTTAGATGAAGAATACGTTTTATCCATTTCTCTGTTTTTTTATCCTAGCCTTTAGTAGTTTCTCCAACAATGATGAGCGTAAGCTGCCCGTGCTCGATTTTTCTGTGGTACAGAACGGCAATAAGACCGACATTAAATGGAGCATGAACCGCGAGCCTTTGGGGACTTATTTTACCATCGAGAAAAGCAACGATGGCAAAGTGTTCAGCAAGGTAATAGACCTGCCTGTTTCGCTTAAGGGAAATATTTTCGAAGAGTATTTTGAGACTGATTACCAACCCTACAAGGGAGTTTCTTATTACAGGATCAGGCAAACGGATGATGCAGGAAATGTGTATTATTCGGATGTAACAGCTTTTAAATTCAACGACGAGCAAACCCAGCGCATTTATTCTTCGCTGCCACAGGATCCCAACCTGATCAATAATGTGAAGAATGCCGAGGATAAGGAAGGATTGTTCATTTTAAGGGACGCGGATGGTAATGACTATTTTTCAAAGGTAAACCTCAAACAAGAGGACAACCATTTATATGCCTCTCATGCGTACCCCGAAATGGCTCCAGGCATCTATCGTATCGTGGGTTCGTCTAATAACCAGCTTTATAGCCTTAAAGTGGTGGTAAAGTAGTTTCTTAAAATTCACCAAACAGCAACCAATAAAAAACCTTCGCGATTGCGAAGGTTTTGTCGGGCTGACAAGACTCGAACTTGCGACCCCTAGCACCCCATGCTAGTACACTACCAACTGTGCTACAGCCCGAACTATTTCGATCATCGGCCTGAACCGAAAATCAGGACGGCAAAAATACTAATTTTTTAGTGAATTGCGGACTATACCATAGTTTTTTCCCTTTGGAGAGGTCATAAAGGTTACTTTTGTGCCGATTTGGAAAAAGATGGGCAAAGCAATTAAAAGATACACCGTAGAGAACACCGAGATCATAGACATCTCGAGTGAGGGAATGGGCGTTGCCAGGGTGAACGACCTCGTTGTCTTTGTAGAGGGGGCGGTTCCCGGTGATATATGCGATTTTTTGGTATACAGAAAAAAGAAATCCTATGCCTTTGCTAAACTCACTCAGTTAAAAAAACCATCGCCGCGTCGCGTTGCTCCGCCCTGCCAGCATTTCGGCACTTGTGGCGGCTGCAAATGGCAAAACCTTGAATATGCTTCGCAACTTGAATTCAAGCAGAACCAGGTCACACAAGCGATGAAACGTTTAGCTAAAGTAGAGGTAGGGGAGATGCTTCCAATTCTTGGTTGTAATGAACAGTATTTTTACCGCAACAAACTTGATTTCGCTTTCTCAAATAAAAAGTGGCTAACTACAGAACAGATAGAAAGTAAAGAACAGTTTGATAATCGTAACGGTCTTGGTTTTCATATCTCCGGCGCTTTTGATAAAGTATTGGATGTGCAGAAATGCCATTTGCAGGTTGATATTTCGAACCAGATACGCAATGAAGTGCGGAGATTTGCGCTGGAAAATAATTACGCTTTCTTCGATATCCGCGAGCAAAATGGCCTTTTACGTTCGCTGATCATTCGCACAAGTTCTACCGGCGAGCTGATGACCATTTTCTCATTCTTTGAGAATGACGAAGAGAAGATAAAAACGCTTCTAACGCACGTTCAAAAGCAATTCCCGCAGATCACTTCGCTGGTGTATGTGATCAATCCTAAAGGGAATGATACTATTTTTGATCTTCCCATTCAAACTTTCCATGGTAACCCCTGGATCATTGAGGAAATGGAAGGACTGAAGTTCAAAGTAGGACCCAAATCCTTTTATCAGACAAACTCAAAGCAGGCGTATGAGCTTTATAAAGTAACGCGTGACTTCGCGGGATTGATCGGGAATGAGGTTGTTTATGATCTTTATACCGGTACCGGTACCATCGCCCAGTTTGTTTCTAAGAACGCCAAAAAGGTCATCGGTGTAGAGTATGTTCCTGAGGCCATCGAAGATGCTAAAGCGAACGCGCAACTCAATAATATTACTAATTGTTCTTTCTTTGCCGGTGACATGAAAGAGATCCTGAGCCATGAATTCGTAAATGAGAATGGAAACCCTGACCTGGTAATTACCGACCCTCCCCGCATTGGCATGGACGAGAAAGTGGTTCGTAAACTTCTGGAAATAGGACCAGCCCGTATCGTGTATGTTAGCTGTAATCCATCTTCACAAGCCCGCGACCTGGCCATTCTTTCAGAGAAGTACCGGGTTGTTAAGATGCGGGCTGTGGATATGTTCCCCCAGACCCTCCACATAGAAAATGTGGCCCTGCTCGAAAAAATAAATTAACTTTGGGGTATATGCCGGCCCAAAAGATCATCATCGACCCTAAGAACCAGAACGCAAGGTATTTTAAGGACGTTTGGCAGTTCAAAGGTCTTTTCTATTTCCTGGCCTGGCGTGATGTAAGAGTGCGCTACAAACAAACCGCCATCGGCGTTTTGTGGGCGCTTATACGGCCTTTGCTTACTATTTTTATCCTGAGTTTCATTCGTTTCCTGTTTAGCAATGGGGAGCAAAGTATTATTCCTGTCCCCTTAGAGATAGCTGCGGGTACTTTGCCGTGGACTTTTTTTGCTTCGGCTTTCAGTGACGCAGCTAATTCACTGGTGTCAAACTCCAATCTGGTCTCTAAGGTTTATTTTCCACGCATTATTGTCCCTGCAAGCGCTATCATCGTTTGTCTTATCGATTTCTTTGTTTCGCTCGTGATCGTTATTGCCATCATGATCTATTACCAGGTATTTCCCGGGATCCAGATCGTGTTCCTGCCGCTGTTTCTTTTACTGGCTATTGTTACTGCGGCAGGTTGCGGACTTTACATAGCTTCTTTGAACGTTAAATACCGCGATTTCAAATATGTGATCCCATTCATTGTACAGTTTGGCATGTTTGCCTCTCCGGTGATGTATACCAGTGCGCAATTCTATGCTAAAGCTCCCGAATGGGTTTCTAACATTTATGCGTGTAATCCTATGGTTTCTGTGATCGACGGATTTCGCTGGTGTATGTTTGGAGAAAGTATGCCTATCGAACCTGTTAAATTCATTATTTCCTGTACGGTAAGCATCAGCATGGTGGTGATCGGTATCATCACATTCCGCCGTATGGAAAAAGATTTTGCCGACGTAATTTAAATTTTTTAAAATGAGTTTAATCCTCGTACAAACAGAAGGACAGGTCTTAAAACTAAGCCTTAATCGTCCCGACAAATTCAATAGTTTTAACCGCGCTATGGCGCTCGAATTGCAAAAACACCTGGATGCAGCGGCCAAAGATGACAATATCCGTGCGATCTATCTTACAGGCGAAGGAAAGGCTTTTTGCGCCGGCCAGGATCTCGCCGAAGCGATGGATGATAAAGGTCCGGGCATTAAAACCATTGTAGAGGAACACTATAACCCTATCATTTTAAAATTACGCAACCTCGAAAAACCCGTGATCTGCGCGGTGAACGGCGTGGCGGCAGGTGCCGGAGCGAACATTGCCCTGGCTTGTGATGTAGTGATGGCGGCTAACTCAGCTTCCTTTATACAAGCTTTCAGTAAAATTGGTTTGATACCTGA
>JANWKZ010000003.1 GCA_025451115.1 Bacteroidia bacterium
CATCACCAATAACGAGCGTTACAACCAGATCATTGATATCTGGACACACACCAACTCGAAGGTTACCAAAAAAGTACTCGATGCGCTGAGCAGCGATAAGCAAGGTTTCAACTCTGTTTACATGATGCTTGATTCGGGTGCCCGTGGTTCTAAAGAACAGATCAAACAGCTGAGCGGTATGCGCGGTCTGATGGCTAAGCCTCAGAAAGCAGGCAGTGCCGGAGCTGAGATCATCGAGAACCCTGTACTGAGTAACTTCCGTGAAGGTCTGTCGATCCTTGAGTACTTTATTTCAACCCACGGTGCGCGTAAAGGTCTTGCCGATACGGCCCTGAAAACAGCCGATGCCGGTTACTTAACGCGTCGTCTGGTTGACGTAGCACAAGACGTTATCGTTACAGAAGCCGATTGCGGAACCCTGCGTGGTTTAACTGCACTCGCTCTGAAAAATAACGACGAGATCGTTGAATCTTTATACGACCGTATCTTAGGACGTGTGGCTTTAGCTGATATCTATCATCCTATCACAGGCGAATTGATCGCTAACGGTGGTGAGCTGATCGATGAGAAAATTGCTGACTCGGTTTCTAAATCTCCATTGGAAACAGTTGAGATCCGTTCTGTACTTACCTGCGAAAGCCGCCAGGGTATCTGCGCCAAATGTTATGGCCGCAACCTGGGTAACGGTAAATTCGTTCAGTTAGGTGAAGCAGTTGGAGTTATCGCGGCGCAGTCAATTGGTGAGCCGGGTACACAGCTTACACTTCGTACCTTCCACGTGGGTGGTACTGCAAGTAACATCGCAGCTTCTTCTAAATTAGAAGCTAAGTACGACGGTATCGCTGAGATCGATGAGTTACGTACAGTAGGACGTGTGAATCCCGACGGAGCGAAAGTTACCGTGGTGATCGGCCGTTCAACTGAGATCCGTATCGTTGACTCGAACACCGGAATTACCTTAACAACAGGTAACATTCCTTACGGTGCGCAATTATATATCAAACCGGGTGCGAAGGTGAAAAAAGGCGAACTGATCTGCGATTGGGATGCTTACAACGCCGTTATCGTTTCTGAGTTTGGTGGAACTGTTGAATACGAGGCTATCGAAGAAGGCTCTACCTTCCGCGAAGAGGCCGACGAGCAAACAGGCTTTAAAGAAAAAGTAATTATCGACTCTCGTGATAAAACGAAGAGCCCGATGATCAAGATCACTGATAAGAAAGGTGAGATACTGAAATCATACAACATCCCTGTTGGCGCACACGTTGTGGTTGACGGTGGTGAGAAGATCGAACCGGGTAAAGTACTGGTAAAAATACCACGCGTAACCGGTAAAGTAGGGGATATCACAGGTGGTCTGCCACGCGTAACCGAGTTATTCGAGGCACGTAACCCAAGTAACCCTGCTGTTGTATCTGAGATCGACGGTATCGTTTCCTTCGGAAAAATTAAACGCGGTAACCGCGAGGTTATCGTTGAATCACGTACCGGCGATCGTCGCACGTACCTGGTTCCATTATCTAAACACATCTTAGTACAGGAGAACGACTTTGTTCGCGCAGGTGATTCGTTATCGGATGGCTCTATCAGCCCCGGCGATATCCTCTCTATAAAAGGCCCGACTGCTGTACAGGAGTATATCGTTAACGAGATCCAGGAGGTTTACCGCTTACAGGGTCAGAAACTGAACGATAAACACTTTGAAACGATCGTGCGCCAGATGATGCGTAAAGTTGAGATCGAAGATCCAGGAGATACTATCTTCCTTGAGCGTCAGATGATCAACAAGATCGACTTCATGCACGAGAACGATGGTATGTTTGGTATGAAAGTGGTGATCGAGCCCGGCGACAGCGTCGAGGTGAAAGCAGGACAAATTGTTTCTGCCCGCAAATTGCGCGACATCAATTCATCCTTAAAGCGTAAAGACCAAAAACAAGTGGAAGCACGCGAAGCGGTTCCGGCTACAGCTAATCCTGTGTTGCAGGGTATCACACGCGCGTCTTTACAGACTTCAAGCTGGATCTCTGCAGCATCGTTCCAGGAAACTACAAAGGTTCTGAACGAAGCAGCGGTGAACGGAAAAGTAGACCATCTGAAAGGTTTGAAAGAGAACGTTATCGTAGGTCACTTAATTCCTGCAGGTACCGGTATCCGCCAGTACGACAAGCTGATCGTGGGTTCTAAAGAAGAATACGAGCAACTGATGGCTTCTAAAGAAGAAAGTGTAGAAGAGGAAGCATAGTTGAATTCTAGTTTTTAATTGAGAAAAAGCCCCTGTTGCAAAACAGGGGCTTTTTTTGTATCTTAGATTGATTAAGGTAAATGAAAAAACTTTTTCTTACAATTTCATTTTTTAGTTTCTGTGCGTTTTGTCAGGCTCAACCTGGAAAAGAAGCTTGGCATTGGCATTTTGGAGTTAATGCTGCTTTAGATTTTTCTTCCGGTATACCAGTTGCAGGATACAGTAAATTAAACGTTTTGGAAGGATCTGCATCGATAAGTGATCCGAATACAGGACAATTGTTATTTTATACCGACGGCGATACGGTATGGGATAGAAACCAGATAAGAATGCCTAATGGAATAGGGTTGATCAATGGTATACAGGGGACGACTACGCAAGCAGCGACCATAATTCGGAAGCCGGGTAGCCAAAATTTATTTTATGTTATTACTGCAGATTACGCCGGGTATCCTAATCAGGGTGTATTTTATTCCATTGTTGATATGAATTTGAATAGTGGCTTGGGTGACGTTACGGTGAAAAATGTACCACTTACCCCGCCCTCAACCACAGAAAAAGTAACAGGAGTAAAGCATTGTAATGGAATAGATTATTGGATATTGACTCATTCATGGAATTCCAACACATTTAACGCTTATCTTTTAACCAATATGGGGATAAACCCAACACCTGTCGTGTCCAGTGTGGGGACTGTTCTTCAGGATGTATGCTGTGGAGGTTTTAGTGCTATAGGCTATTTAAGAGCTTCACCAAATGGGAGGAAACTAGCCTCATGTACCTATGCTTTTTCTCCAAGTCCATTTATGGAATTGTTTGATTTTGATAATGCAACAGGTATGGTGACAAACCCTCAATATTTTGTTTGTCCTGGAGCTGGTACTAGTCCTAATTGGAATGGAGCATATGGATGTAGTTTTTCACCTGATGGGTCTAAACTTTATATTACGAGAGCAGGGAGTTACTTTCATTTGGTAGAACAATTTGACCTAAGCGTTAGTGGTACCCCTCGAACAATTATTAATGGAACGGTATCTTCGTTTGCTTTGCAACTGGGGCCAGATGGGAAGATATATGTTGGTTGTGATGGTTGTGATAGCCTTGCTGTTATTAATTATCCGGACTCTGCGGGACCGGCTTGTGGTTTTCAGTCACGAGCCGTAACATTGTTAAGCGGTAGTTATTGTAGGGAAGGACTTCCTAATTTTATCGATGGGGGCATCTTTTCTAAAATCGATGGTGTGCATGATATAATTCAGTGCGGCACTTTTGTGGGTGATACAGCTAATGCGGGTACAGGGGCTACGTATTATTGGTCCACAGGAGACACCACACAGAAAGCCTGGATAGGAAGCCCGGGTATCTATTGGGTCCAAGTCACTAATGCGAACGGTTGTGTTATCACAGACACTTTAAGAGCGTACGCTGTTGTTTCAAGTGGTCTTGATATTGTTAAGGATACCATGGTATGTTCTGCAACAGGAAACTGCTTTCTGAATCCTAATTTAAGCGGCGTGCTTAACTACAGTTGGGAGAATGGAACGACGAGCCCTTCTTGTTATTATTCTACCGCAGGATCGCATTGGGTTGATTATACGGTTAGTGGAGGTTGCGTTATACGAGATAGCTTTTTCTTAACGATTTATACTAAACCAGTAGCAGGTCTTGGGCCGAATCGGACTGTCTGTCTTACATCAAATCAGCCATATATCTTAAATGCACCTATAAATAATGGCTCTTATCTTTGGTCAACAGGAGATACAACCCAAAATGTTCAGGTCTTGAGTTCTAATAATTACTGGGTAAAGATCACATCTGGGCCCGGTTGTTTTTCTACAGATACGGTTCATCTCTGGATAAACAAGGACGATATTATAAACGATACCATCGTATGTGTTAATCAATTTCCATTTGTTCTCAATGGTTATAATGGAGGAGGGCCTAACAATTTTTTTGCATGGTCAGGGGGGCAGATTGGTCCAAATAAAAGTGTTGTTGGCCCTGGAACCTACGTGCTCACAATATTTGTTAAGGATGACTTTGGAAATTTGATATGTACGATCAAGGATACAGCTGTAGTTACATCAGTTCCTTGTACAGGGATTTCAGAATTAACTGAAATTAAGTTTGCGGCCTCTCCTAATCCAAGTAACGGTAATCTTTTCGTACGCTATAAAATAGCTCAAGATGCAAATTTAGAGGTCACAGATATTGCAGGTAAATTACTGGCAAGTTATGTTCTTAATGCAGCAAATGAGGAATTAAACATCGAAAACTTAAAGATCAATAATGGCATGTATTATCTTAGATTGAAGACTCATTTTGGGATCCACACCCAAAAACTCATCATCCAGCACTAAGTCCTCTTTAATGATATAAAACTTTATTTCGCTACGCGAAGTATTATACGTATATTTGTCTACTTCTTTTGAAGATTGTATTTAAATCATTTTGTAGTCCTCTTTTACAATCACGATCAGCTTACATTTTCTTAGCGGTTTAAAACGGGTTTGCGGCTCATTCTTTTGATGTGCACGGCTCATTACATAATTAGTAACCGTCCAACCTTATAGGGGAGGGCAAAAAACAAAAAACACAATGAATAAAGGAACAGTGAAATTTTTTAACGAAGCCAAAGGTTTTGGATTCATTAAAGGCGACAACGACGTGGAAGTATTTGTACACGTATCTGGCTTGAATGACGAGATTCGCGAGAACGACGTAGTAACTTACGACCTTCAAATGGGTAGAAAAGGCGAGAACGCCGTGAATGTTACATTAGCTCAATAAGCTTATATAATTTTCAAAAAGAGCCCTTTCCGCCTTGGCGGGAGGGGCTTTTTACTTCTGAATCACGCAAAAACTTTATTTGGCAGGATCGTATAATATGCCTATATTTGCGTACTTCTTTTGAAGATTGTATTTAAATCATTTTGTAGTCCTCCTTTACAATCACGATCAGCTTACATTTTTCTTAGTAGTAAAACGGGTTAAGCAGCTCATTTTTTGATCTGTATGGCTCATAACACAATTAGTAACCGCCTGACCTTATAGGGGAGGGCAAAAAACAAAAAACACAATGAATAAAGGAACAGTGAAATTTTTTAACGAAGCCAAAGGTTTTGGATTCATTAAAGGCGA
>JANWKZ010000004.1 GCA_025451115.1 Bacteroidia bacterium
ACGGTTGCCTGGTAATTGTGTTGGGGCGCATCGGGCGTATTGTAAATGTCCAGGATGCGGATCACCGGTGAGATGGTTTGGGTGGAAACACTTTGCTGCCCAATGTAATTTGTCCATACGATAGAGTTGAGGATGGAAGCATTGTCTGCCACCAGTTGCAGGCGGATGTTTTGATTGGGCGCTGCCACCTGTTCGAGATTCAGCAGAGGCTGGTAGCCTACCGGCAGGTAGTTTATCTTCAAAGTATCGCTTATGCTTTTTTCTCCGCCGCATTTTACGGTTCTGCGATATAAGTATTGGGTATAAGGCATATTGGGGTTCACAATAGGCGGTGGTGTAAAGCTCTTTTGGTTGCCTCCCGGGCATTTGGTCCAGTTTCCCCCGGGTGTTTGCATCACTTCCCATTGGTAAGAATACCGGCCCACGCCACCTTTGGGTTGTGTGGCGTTAAGCTGAGGGGTTTTATAGATCTTTACGGAACTGTCTTTGGCACAGATCATCAGGGGCCGGCTGATCATTTTATTATTAGAAAGACGCGCTGCCTTTGAAGTGCCCGTGGTTGTAAAGGTGTGCACATTTCCATAGGTGATATAGCTTTGCTGCGTAGTAAAATCATATACAATAGCCATCATGCGTGCATAATACACCTGGCCCGGCGCAAGATCGAATAGCAACAGGCTGATCTGGGTATTAAATGAATAATTCGAAACACTCATGGCCCAATTAAGAAAATTGAGCGTCATATACCCCGGCGGATAACTTACAGGTTGTCTCGAACTGGTATCAAGTTGCGAAAGATCACTCACGGAGCAAACCGCGTCGCAGTCGGTACTCCAGATAACCTGCGTGCATACTCCGATGGGATCCGGCCCTATGGTATTAACAGCCGCCGATGTTATCTGGCTATTGCAGATGAGCAATGCCGTGCTGTCGGTAATGCCTGACATCGCAGAGTTGGTGAAACTATACATGGGGCCGCCCATGTTGCAGTTCTGCGGACAGTTTTGCGCCCGGATTACCTGCCGGATGAAAAGCAGGGGGCTTAGCAAAAGGATTAGTTTTATTGTTCTCATATAGTTACGGTTGCATTATTTCTCAACGGTAAATATAAAGGAAATATCCAGTTTTGGGAATTATTTCGGCTGGTCCGGGATTTCATTACAATTCTGCGAAGCAGAATGTTAACGTGGGGGCCTTACTTAGAAAACAAATCCCCCAGATACCGGCTGCTTTGAAATACAGCAGGACGCGAGTCGATCTGGGCTCGCATTTTCTTTCAGAGGATCACCCGTTGTAAACAGCCCTTCTTCGTTCTTTTGGCTTGACCCAAAAGAACCAAAAGGTCAAGGCGGAGCGATCCCTTCCGCACATGGCACCACGCCATCGCGCACCGCCGGGCCAGCGCTCGGGTTTCGATGAACTGTATTGCTAAGTTTTGAATTTGCGAAAGGCAGGTGTGTGACCGTTGGTTTGTGTCTGCTAAAACAATTTCCCCCAGATGCCCGCTGCTTTGAAATAGGTGACCGAAGTGGTGGCCGGATCGCCTTTGTAGGAAACAAAGCCATCGGCGAAGGTTTCGCCGATCTCTTGAAAGTAAATTTCTCTGCCGCAGCTGAGGCGTTTGAATTTTAAAGGTGGTAGATTGACCACCTGGTCGTGGAGGCGGGTGGTGGTTTGGGGTTCTATCTCTCCCGGCCGGGTAAGGGAGTGTTCTATATGCTCTACGTAAACGCCGTTGAAGGTAAGCTCCAGGTATTTCTCATCCAGTTTGTAGGTGCCCGGACAATAAGTGGCAAACACAAAATCCTCGCCCGGGCCGCCGCAGCAGGTATGGATGGTGCGCACGAACTCGCTATCGTTTACAAACACCAGCTCCTGGTAAAAATCAGTGGGCAGCTCTTTAAACTCACAGGCCGAATCCATCCCCGCGCTGGTGATGAAGACCTTGTTGCTAAGGCTGATCGAGGGGGTTGGGGTGGAGGCCGAATCTTGTTTGGTCTCTGGGGAGGTGCAGGCTGTGAGCGTGAATAAGAAACAGTATATTATTTTGGTTTGAAAATCCATATATTAGATTAAATGAGGTTAGAAATCTGAGGGAACAGAATAGGAGGGTATATCTTGTAAGCCTTTTTTTACTTTCTGCCCTAACTCTTTGAGAGTTTTCCTGACAAAAGTATAATCCTTTTTTTCCAAATACTCAATTAAACCATGCTTAAATTCAGTATCCCTTTCTTCATTACTTAATTCCAAATATTCTGAATTTTCAATGAAATGTTTATTCTTTTTAACTTGCAAAGTTTTAAAATCTGATATTAATTTTTCCTTATCAGGCTCAATTGCTGGGTGCCTATGGGAATCTTCATTTCTGATTTCCCTTAGTTTAGACAACCTTCTGTCGTAGAATTTTTCGGGATTACCAAGGTAGAAATCTTTTTCAAACATGTACACAAGGTAGTAAATACTCAGGCCCTTAATCTTCTTAATTTTTTTTGACGCATGATTAAAACTTCTGTAACTATTTCCAAACAGTGGATTATTTTCTAGTAGGTATCTAAGAAGATCATTGAAATCGGGAAACCTTAAGTGGTAGTAATATTTCAATAAGTTCTCTACCTGGTGGAAAGCTGAAGCGCAGAACGAAATAAACTTACTCTCTTCCGAATGAATATTATCATGCAGAATATTCTCCATCTTTAAATTATCTCGAATTAGTACCTTCTTCACTCTTTCATCATCAATAAAAGAATAATCTATTCTGTTTTTCAGATTATTTAATTTTAAGTGTAATACTTTAAATAGTCTGTCTTCTTTGCCTCGTATGTTTCCGATAAATGAAACATGGCCACTTATTGTATCAACAAAATCGTAGTTTCTCTTGTTGGGTGGTTGATGCCTTCTAAATTCTTTACGCGCAAATTCTATCCCAACTTTTTCCCAATTGTTCAGCATTGCACGTACTTTTTGAATATACTCTCTTTTTACGTTTATTTTTTCATTTACAACTAGACCAGTTACCTGCTGTCTTTCCATGTCTGATTTAACACGAGTTTTCTTAGAATTTATTTCGAAATTTTCTTCTGTGAGAAAGTTCTTTATTTTTTTAATGAACTTATTATCGAATTGATAGCGATTACTGGAAAAAGAAAGATCATCAGCGTATCTTGAATATTTAACTTTCCGAGATAAGCTGTAGGTATTAAGCTTTCGATCTAAATTCTGAGTTACTATATTGGAGAGTAAAGGAGATGTTGGGGCTCCTTGTGGTAAGGAATTTTGGTAAACACAGAGATTTGCAATCAGAAATCCAATTCTTTCTTTTTTATCTCGTAAATCAAATGGTTGTAATTCGAGAACTGTTTTTACTCGCCGAAAATTGATGGATGGAAAGAAATCTTTTATATCACAATTTAAAACAAACGCTTTATTTACATGTGGTTTTGCATTTCGAATAATATCTCTCCCATAAATAAACCCATTGGCACAATAGTGAGCTTTTGGTTCGAAAATAATTTGCAACATACAATTAAGTAATCTTTGTATTCGCTTAAGTCGCTCATCGGGCGTTTTAATTTCTCTTGATGACCCTGACTTTTTTGTAATTTGAAAGTGAGAATATCTATATTCTTTGGTTCTTGCAAGAGTAAAGAGATGTTGAGGGGTTATAGGCCGAGGAATTGGTTTAGAGTTTTGGTCATTCTTTTCTATAATATTCAAAATATCTACCAAATCTTGAAATGATTGTAGCTTATTATACTTAAGTATAACAATCTTGGAAAATTTTTCGTTTAAAAAGACACCTGACATATTCTCTTGTGTAAAGGGTTATTTTAATAACCTTTCTTCGAACCATAAAAAATTAAGAAAACGAAAAGTAAGATTTGATATTTCTCGATTAGACGTGTTGATTTTATATCATAAAGTCGATTAAAAATATAACTTTAAATGATTAAGTCGGATCATTAGTCATCAAATTTCTCACTTAAGTATTGACATTGCGATATCGCAATGCATGATCAATAGTCAGGTGTCTCTTTCGAATAGAATTCGTAATATAAAAATAGAAAAAATTCTTTGAAAACAAAGAAGTATAAACAAATTACCTCATCTCTTCATTGATCCCCTTCAGCGCGTCATTGCCGGGGCAGAGCACGTCTTCTTTCAGGGTGTTGAGCGGAGTGGCGGCGGAGTTGAGCACGTTGTGCAGGTCTTTGCCCTGGGCGTTCAGGTAAATGAGGCCGGTTAGCACTTCGTGTTTGGCGCGGCTGGCGTGCAGGGCGTTCACGGCGCTCATGCGGTCGGTGGGGTCCCAGTCCTGGGCCAGTTTGTTAAGGGTAAGGAAAGAGCCGTCGTGCATCTGGATCTTTTTGTGCGTGCCTTCGTTGTAATTGGCCTCGATGGTCTCGGCAATGGGCACAAAATCGGCCATGCCGGTGGTTTGTATGTGCTGGCGCACGTAGTCGTAGCTTTTTGTTGAGCCAGGGTTGTTATTGAAGGTTACGCAGGGAGAGATCACGTTTATCAAAGCAAAACCGTTGTGGTTAATGGCCGCTTTAATTAAAGGAGTCAACTGGTGCTTGTCGCCGCTGAAACTCTGGGCCACAAAATTAGCGCCGAGTTCCAGTGCCAAACCGCAAAGATCAATGCCTTCAAATGGGTTTACGCTGCCTGCTTTGCTCTTTGAGCCAAGGTCGGCGGTGGCGCTGTCCTGTCCTTTGGTTAAACCGTAGCAACCGTTGTTCATCACCACGTAAACCATTTTCAAATTTCTGCGCACGGCATGTACAAATTGTCCCATACCGATAGAGGCTGTATCGCCGTCTCCGCTCACACCAAAGTAAATGAGGTCGCGGTTAGCCATGTAAGCTCCTGTAGCAACAGAAGGCATACGTCCGTGCACAGAGTTAAAACCGTGCGAGTTGCTTAAGAAATACGCCGGTGTTTTGCTGCTGCAGCCAATGCCCGAAAGTTTGGCTACTTTGTGCGGCTCTATATCCATCTCGTAGCAAGATTGCACAATAGCGGCACTGATAGAATCATGCCCGCAACCCGCGCAAAGCGTAGAAAGTGCTCCTTCGTAATAGCTTAATGTATAACCTAATTTGTTCTTAGGTAATTCAGGGTGACGAAATTTGGGTCTTACGTATGTCATATTACTCTCTTTTAACTTTATTCTCCTGCCACATTGCGCCTAGATCGGCTTTGTACAAGCACCTCGACTACGCTCGGTGTGACAGATATTTTATTTAATTCGCTGCTACTACTTTCCCCGGAGCCAACACCTTCTTCACACTACGTTGAATAAAGTCTGCCGTAATAGGCATCCCATCGTAATTCAAAATAGAGATCAGTTTGTCCGGATGAATTCCCAGCTCTATCATCAAACAGCTTCTCATCTGTGCATCGCGGTTCTGCTCTATTACAAAAACCTTGTCGTGCGAGTTAATGAAATCATGCACTTCCTTGCTGAAAGGGAAAGATCGCAGGCGGATCATGTCCAGTGCAATGCCTTCTTCTTTCATCAGGTCGCAGGCTTCTTCGCTTGAGTAAGTGCTGGTTCCGAAGAACAACATAGCGTTCTTCGAAGTATTCTTCGCGTTATAGATATGCGGCGCAGGAACTTTTGACTTCGCGGTTTCGAATTTCTTCGCCAGCCTGTCAACGTTGCGTTTGTAAGCGGCGCTGTCCTCCGTATAAACGGCGTACTCATCGCGCGAGCTACCACGGGTGAAATAACTTCCTTTGGTTGGGTGCGTGCCAGGAATGGTGCGATACGGAATTCCGTCTCCATCTACATCGTAATACCTTCCAAAACGCTCCATCTTCTCTAATTGCTCGGCGGTTAAAACTTTTCCGCGCTTGTATTTGCGCTTGTCGTCCCATACCAGCGGATCAGAAACGTGGTCGTTCATCCCCAGATCGAGGTCGGTCATCAAAATGATCGGCGTCTGGAATTCTTCAGCCAGGTCAAACGACTCAGCGGTCATCTCAAAACACTCTTTCGGTGTGCTTGGGAACAATAAAATATGTTTGGTATCGCCATGACCCGCGTAAGCCGCTTCCATCACGTCGGATTGCTGCGTGCGTGTGGGCATTCCGGTAGAAGGGCCTGTACGTTGCACATCAATTAACACAGCCGGAACCTCGGCGTAATAGGCGAGACCCAAAAATTCGTTCATTAAGCTCACACCCGGGCCGCTGGTGGAAGTAAAGGCCCGCGCTCCGTTCCAGTTGGCGCCAATTACCATTCCAATGGCGGCGAGCTCATCTTCAGCCTGCACAATAGCGAAATTATTTTTCCCGTCCTTATCCACGCGGAACTGGTGGCACCAATCAGCAAAAGCCTCAGCCACCGAAGTGGAAGGCGTAATTGGGTACCAGGAAAGCACGGTAGCTCCGCCATACACAGCCCCAAGGCCGCAGGCGTTGTTTCCTTCAATAACAATTTTGTCTTTCGTAAGATCACGCTTCTCTACGTGAAACTCCAATGGATATTTGTAATTGGCCTTGATATAATCAACACCCATGTTCAAAGCTTTCACGTTGGGCTCTATCAGTTTTTCTTTTCCTTTGAACTGTTCGGCCAGCAGGTCGATCATGATCTGCAGATCAATGTTGAGCAGCGCCGAGAAAGCGCCCACGTAAATAATATTTTTGAAAAGCTGCCTCTGGCGCGCGTCGGTATAATTATCATTACACATCTGCATCAGCGGCACGCCGATGTAATGAATATCACTACGCTTGAACTGCGGGTGCAGCGGCTTGGTGCTATCGTAAAAGAAATAGCCACCGGGACGCACGCTCATTACATCCTGCATCATGCTCTGCGGGTTCATGGCCACCATCATATCGATGCCTTCTCTTCTTCCCAAATAGCCCTTCTCGCTCACACGGATCTCGTACCACGTGGGCAATCCCTGGATGTTGGAAGGGAAAATGTTCTTGGGCGTCATAAAGACACCGCTGCGGAAAATTGATTTTGCAAACAAAAAATTCGCACTCGCTGAGCCCGTTCCATTCACGTTGGCCAGCCTTACAACAAAGTCGTTTATTTTAGAACCGGTTCCTGACATATCTTACCTGCTTTTGTTACATTATAGAAAAATTTCTGCATATCCCACGCGCTCGTTGGGCAACGCTCTGCGCATAAACCGCAATGAAGACAAACGTTCTCATCCTTCACCATCACGCGTTTGGTGCCGGGCAAAAGGTCTGAAACAAGAATATCCTGCGTAAGGTTCGTTGCCGGAGCCTTCAGTGTCTTGCGCATTTCTTCTTCGGTCTCAACATTCTCCGTAAAAGTGATACAAGCCGTAGGACAAATATCCATACAGGCATCGCACTCAATACATTTACTTTCGGTGAAAACAGTTTGCACATCGCAGTTCAAACAACGCTGCGCTTCTTTGAAGCCCGTCTCAAGGTTAAAACCAAGTTCCACTTCCTTCATCCGGTTGCTGAGCGTTAATTTTTTATCAGCTTGCGGCACTGCATAGCGCAGGTCCGGTTCCACTTCACTGTCGTAAGCCCACTCGTGTATTCCCATTTTCATGTGCATGAGGTTCACGTGCGGAGCCGGACGATCAGCAACAAGATCCATTCCCATGCAGAATAAGTGCATAGAGATGGCGGCCTGGTGACCATGAGCCACAGCGGTAATTACGTTCTTGGGGCCAAAGGCGGCGTCGCCACCAAAGAAAACTTTTTTGTTGGTAGATTGGAAAGTGGTTTCGTTCACTACGGGCATGTTCCACTTGTCGAATTCAATAGCAATGTCGCGCTCTATCCAGGGGAATGAATTTTCCTGACCTATGGCGCAAAGCACATCATCGGCCTCAAAGAAAACATCGGGTCCGCCAACAGGAACGAGTTTGCGTTTTCCGTTCTCGTAAACGGCCTGCACTTTTTCAAACATCATTCCTTTCAGTTTGCCGTTCTCAACAACAAAAGATTTAGGAACGTGGTTATCGATGATAGGAATATCTTCGTGGATGGCGTCTTCTTTCTCCCAGGGAGAAGCCTTCATTTCCGCGAAAGGAGAACGTACAATTACTTTTACTTCTTCGCCGCCCAAACGGCGCGAAGTGCGGCAACAGTCCATCGCGGTGTTACCACCACCCAATACAATTACTTTTTTACCGATCTTGCTGGTGTGCTCAAAAGCTACACTGGCCAGCCAGTTGATACCGATGTGAATATTGGCACCACCTTCTTTGCGGCCCGGAAGATCAGGAAGATCGCGGCCCAGCGGGGCGCCCGATCCTACAAACACAGCGTCATAATCCTGTGCAAGCAGATCCTTTAAACTTTTTACGTAATGATTGAAATGCTGTTTGATACCCAGGTCTAAGATATAATTCACTTCATCGTTCAGCACCTGCTCGGGCAAACGGAAGGAAGGTATCTGGCTGCGCATGAATCCGCCGCCTGCTTTTAATTCGTCAAACAAATGGATCTCGTAGCCAATAGGAGCCAGGTCACGCGCCACGGTAAGTGAAGCGGGACCGGCGCCAACCAAAGCCACTTTTTTTCCATTGGATTTGAACGGTCCTTTGGGCATTAAGGCTTTTACATCGTCGGCATTTTTATTATCCGCGGCTACACGTTTTAACCGGCAGATAGCAACAGGCTCTTCTTCTACGCGTCCGCGGCGGCAAGCCGGCTCACAGGGACGGTCGCAGGTTCTTCCCAACACACCGGGAAATACGTTGCTGTCCCAGTTGATCATGTAGGCGGAGGTATAATCTCCGGCGGCTATCTGGCGGATGTACTCGGGCACGGGAGTGTGCGCGGGACATGCATGCTGACAATCTACTACTTTGTGATAATACTCGGGGTCTTTAAAATCGGTAGGCTTCATAAGCTACAATTGATTAAGTCCAAAAAATTTGAATAGCATCAAAAATAGCATTTTTTGCATACAAATGCACATTATTTTACCACCATCGGGTCGCCGAAATCATTGAGAATCAGCGTCGGCCAAGAGACTCCTGTAGCTGTACTCTGTTTTTGCGGCAGTAAGAAGGCTTTGTGCGCGGTTTATCGCGGTTTGCAGATTTCAGGCGATTTCATTTTTGCTTATGTGCCCGGTAAATGCGTCATGAACGAATCGTTTTAAGAGGTGGGTCTGTTGAGCGTAATTTTGTCTTAAGAAACGGATTGATGAGAAAGATATTCTTGGTACAGCTGGAAAACGGGAGCTTCTGCTTTTCGGGAGCTCCCGGCGACGCGGACGGGATCCGCAGAAAAAGAACAAAACCAAACATTCAACTTCCCGAGCCCAAAACCGCCCCGGATGACAACGGTCAGTTAGACACAATGTTGCCACCCGCTGCTTAACGGGTAAAAAACAAGGAAATGAAAAAACTATTTTTTTTATTTTGCATGGGATGCTTTTGCGTTTCAGTGGCGCAGACGCTCTCTAAAACAGACCGTAGGTTTGTGCGCAAGGCGGCCGAGAACAGCCTGATGGAAGTGAAGTTTGGTCTGCTCTCGGGCCAAAACACCAATACGCCGGAGGTGGCAAACGGCGGCCTTCTCACAGCCGCATACCATAAACAGGCAATGGATACGCTGCGCCAACTCGCCCGTAAAAAAAACATCTTGTTACCCATAACCCTCAGCGAAAGTGAACAAAGTCGTTATGATAAGATGACGCATCTGCAGGGAACGAAATTCGACACGCGTTATGTAAATTACATGATAGAAGTGCACGCAAGGCTGGTGACCCTTTTCGCCATGGAGGTAAAAAAAGGAAAGGATGCAGAGTTGAAGACCTGGGCTTCTACCACGCTGGTGGCCCTTAAACAGCACCTGCAAATGTGGAAGGATCTGCAAAAAGGCGGAAAGAAATGATGCGGGATGATTTTGGGCGACTGTTGCTTTAACTTCTCTTAATGAATTTTCCGATGTATTTGTCGGTGGGCAAAAGCGATTGCTGGATCTTTTTGGCGTAGCGTATGCTGTCGAGTATCTCGTTGTTCTTTTCCTCCATCATTCTTCTCTGTCGCTCTATTTCCTGTTTTTGCAGTTCCAGCAAGGCATGGGCCTTACGCTTTATGCGGTAACTGCGAACGGCCAATGCAAAGAAAAGCCCCAGGATGATAAGCCCGATAATTAAAAGATTTCTTTGCTGGTGCTGCTTTTCTATTTTGGCACGGCTCTCATTCTCCTTTGCCTCAGCCTCGGCCATCAGTTTTTCCTGCACTTCGTTGAACTCGTAGCTCATTTTCATCTCCGTCTGCTTCTTAATATCGCTTACGTTGCGCGATGAGTCGGAGAACAATTTGCACAGGCTCATATATTCGTAAGCCTGCTTGTATTGTCCCAGTTTTGCTGATGCGGCAGCCATTTTTTTATAAAGTACGGCCATCGTTTCATTGGAGATGGTGACGGGGGCCCAATCCATGCTTAACTGGTAAAGCTCCATGGCTCTCTGGTATTTTTCGCGTTTCAATTCCGCGCTTGCCATGTAGGAATACACCATGTGCACGCGGCCCGAATCGCTGTATTTTTTACCGAGCATGAGCGCCATGTTCCAGTTCTCATAAGCTTTTTGAAGGTTGCCTTCCTCGTCGTAATTCGTGCCCAGGTAAGCGTAGTCAAAGATGAGCCCGCGCTCCTGCTTATTTTTCATGTGCAGCTGAAGCGTTTGGTTCAGGTAATACCGCGCGCTGTCTCTTTTTCCCAAAGCGTAATAGAGCCTGCCCAGTTTAAAAGTACTGATGGCTGTTCCGTTATCGTCGTTGTCTTTTTCATTGAGCAACAAAGCCCTTTTGTAAAAACCCAAAGCCTTTTGTTTGTCGTTGGTAACCTCATACAGCGTACCAAGGTTAATGATGCAGGTAAAAAGATCGGATGAATCTTTTAATTCTTCGGCCAGCTTGTTCGCAGCCAGGAAATACTTCAATCCGTTCGTAGCTTCATTGTGTTTTTTGAAATAAAGCCCGAGCGCCATATTCGATGCCAGCAATCCTTTTTTATTCTTGTTGAGCGTGCACATCTGCAGCGCTTTCAGATAACTCTCAATGGCCTCTTTTTCCATGTTCTGCGCATCGTAAACGGTGCCGGCCAGGCGAAGCACTTTGGCTTCCTGTGTGTCATTCCCATTAAGCCTTGCAATACGCGAAGCATAAAGCAGTGTAACATGCGCCCGGTCGTATTTACTTTCAAGCCGTTCTATCTGCGCTTTGTAATAATATACTTCAAAAGCGTATTTCTCCAAATGATTTTTGGTGACGATGTCCAGCGCTTTTTGATTGAAATATTTGGCCGAGTCGTTCTTGTCGCCGGTGTAGAAGTCGGTGAGCTGGTTCAGTTGGCGTATGCGACCGGTATCGGTACTGGCTTTCTTAAATTCGGTCAGCAGCGAGTCTACAGATTGCGCCCTTCCCGCTAAACAGGTAACAAAAAGCAATAGTAAAACCAGGGTGCGCACAGTGCTGAAGTTTGATTTAGTGATAGACACAAATATAGCAAATTACAGGCTTGGGCGGGCCTCATATCCTTTAAGATGATATGCTTTGTTTTGCGCGTTTCTGTAAAGCTTTAGAAATGTCCTTTTCGGAGGTGATGAGTGCTGTTTGAATTCGCTTCGCATAATGAATTGAATCTAATATCTCTTTTTGCTTTCCTTCTATTATCTTTTTTTGTTTTCGTGTAAGACTGAGCGAGCGTGCAACGAATACCGCGAAGACAGCTACAAGCCCCAGCACGCAGGAAATGAGTATGAGCACCAGGCGTTGCTGTTTTTTTTCCACCTCGGCAACCGCCAGCTGTTTTTCCTGCTCAGCCTTGTTCTGCGCTTCTTTCTTTTCGTAATCGTGCTGCAGCTGTTTCTTCAAAATGGCCTGGTTGGTCTGGTCATTCATCACACTGTCTTTGTAAACCGAGTAAAGCTCATGATAACGGAAGGCACTTTTGTAGTCGCCGGTGGTTGAATCAATAACAGCTAATTGCTTGTAGGCATCCCGTAGCTGCGGCTTGGCCGATACCGACCGTGCCAGTGACAGACCATTTAAAGCTTCTTTTCTTGCCTCTGCTGCTTTTTTCTCACGCAAAAATAGCCCGCTGATATTTACATGCAGCATGGCCATCCCGCTTTTATCGTTTATAGTTTCTTTCAGTTTCATCGATTTCCCGTAAAACTCGTGCGCGTGTGCCATGTCGCCCTTCATAAAATAGATCTCGCCAACGTTCATCAGGTTGTTCGATTGCCAGCCTGTATTTCCGATCTGGCTGTTAATGTCGGCTGCTTTGAAATAGAAATCGATGGCTTTATCATATTCTCCATTACCGGCATGAATGTTCCCGATATTATTGGATGCCGAGGCAATTCCTTTTTTGTTGCCGGTCTCGAACCAGATCTTCAGCGACTTCGTATAATTTTCCAGCGCCGTGGAAGCGTCTCCCTGCCGATAATAAATATTCCCGATATTATTGTAGGCGTCGCCCATTCCCAGCTTGGCATCTGCAGAATTTATTTTCCCGTCACGCAGGCCGTTTTCAAAAAGTTCGAGCGACTTAAAATTAAAATCGATGGCCAGTTTGTAATTGCCTTTTACGTAGTGGCCGATACCGATATTGTTATTGGCGGAGGCAACGCCCTTGAGGTAATCTATTTTTTCGGAGAGGTCGAGCGCCTGGCGGGCCAACTCGAGGCTTGTATCGGGGTTGGAAGCATAGACGATCGAAGAGAGGCGGTTGAGCACGTCGCAACGTGTTGTGTCATGCAAGGTGCCGCGTAAAATGTTCTTCAGCGAATCTGCTTTTTTGGATTGAGCATATAGGTTTTCGCCTCCAAACAAAAATAGGAAGCAAACAAATATGTATCTGAAAAACTTTGACAGAAAATGAAATTATAAGTAAAAGTAAGAAAATACAACAGAAATCAAAGTCTTGCTATTATTTAACAGGGTTCGGGCTATTTTATTTTCTTTTTTAGTGGAACTAAAGGCCGCATGAACGAATGCCGGAGCACAACCCCTTATGTTGAGTGTAATTTTGATTTAGAAATAAGCCACTCTACTATTTAAAAGGCTTATAACAAATACTAAATTATAAAATACAGAACCATGAAAAAGATCCTTTTAATACTCGCTACGGCCAGTCTCGCTTTGAGCGGTCTTGCGGGAAACACAGACGACAAAAAGAAAAATGTTGATCCCGATAAATATTGCGCTGAGTTCAAAGACGGCGTATTACACGTGGTGCACAACGGAGAGCCTTTGGTGGCCGACGTTACCCTGGAGAACGGAACGATCATTCACACCGACGCAACCATCCATAAAAAGGATGGTACCGTAACCGTTATGAAGCCTGATGAGTGTGTGAATGTGGACGGAAGCCTCGAAGGAGATACGCCTGCAGATAAGGGCTTCAAAAGAAACAAAAAGAGCAAGGATCCCTTAGATCCTGGTTCCGAGCAAAAAAGCCCGGAGAAGTTCGATCCCAAGAAAAAGTTTTAGTATAAGCCCCCGCAGCTACGATGCGGGGCCACGTCCGGCCTTCTTCTACCAGGTAGAGAGTTGAGCTACGGCGGTGAAACGAAAAAGGGGCCCTGTAAGGCCCCTTTAACGTTTTTACAACCATTATTTTTCCATTTTCAGCACCTCGAAAAAGGGAGTGAACGAAACCACGGGTGAAACCCTTTTACCGCGGCCTAATTTTACTTTATAAATAAATTCACATGAAAAAGATCATTACTCTCTTATCCTTTTGCTTATGCGCAGGCATCGCCATTTTTGCCGCCATAGATGAGCCCCGTGATCCTAAAAAGAAAGCCGCCGATAAATATTGCGCCCAAATGAAGGACGGCTTACTTCGTGTAGTACACGATGGCCAGGTTCTAACCCAGGATGTTATACTCGAGAACGGCACCAAAATAAAAGTCGACGGCACCATTATAAGAAAGGACGGCACCCAATACGTTTTGAAAGAAGGTGAGTGCGTGAACGTGGAGGGAAGGAACAACGAAGAGCCTGTAAAGGAAAAGAAAAAGACGAACCTGAAAAATTAAGTGTATGAAAGGAAGATTGGCTTTTGCATTCCTGCTGGGTTGTTGTATTTCTTTCGCGCAGGTCTCTAAAAAAGACACGAAGTTTGCTGTCTGTGCCTCCGAGCTGGCGCAATTTGAAGCAAGGGCCGGTAAGCTTGCCCAACTGAACGGGGCGAACGAAGAAATAAAGTCATTGGGACGGCTAATGGCAGGCGAGCACGACAAAATGAATCAGGAACTAAAGGTACTGGCGGATAAAAAGAAGATCACCTGCATACCCGCCATGCTGTCTTCAAAGGATCAAAAAAAATACGATGAACTTACCCGTCTCCGGGGAAAGGACTTTGACAAAAAATATGCAAAATCCATGGTGAAGAGCCACGAAAAGGCAATTGGGATCTATAAAGAACAAGCAAAAAAAGGCGATGACGCCGAATTAAAGAGCTGGGCTTCTTCTAAGGTTACGATGCTTGAGAGCCACAAAAAACAGTGGAAGGACGCTTGTAAGAATTTGAAATAACATACTGCGCATGGAGCCCCGTAAGGCTTTGTGAAAAAAGAAAACCGTTGGCTAACCCCCGCGGTTTTTTTTATGGGCTTTCGTAGTACGAGATTCGGCTGCGCCAGTTCTCTTCGGTGTCATTTTGAAATAGCAATATCCGACCTGCGGTCGGTTTTTGTTTGCATGCGCCCATCCTCGAATAAATTCGGGCTGACCGTATACAAACAAAAACCCCCACCAAAGGTGGGGGATATTGCTCTTATCTGTAGCCCGTACGAGAATCGAACTCGTGTTTCATCCGTGAAAGGGACGCGTCCTAACCCCTAGACGAACGGGCCA
>JANWKZ010000005.1 GCA_025451115.1 Bacteroidia bacterium
GTCATAAAGCAATCTTAGCGCGCTCACAGAAACACCTGTTTCCTTTGTAAGTTTTCCTTTGATGTCTTCGATCTGCTTTTCTTTGCTGGCTGTAGCTGTTCCTGCTTTCGGGTTCGCTTTCTTCAATAGGGCAAGGGCCTCATCCTGTTTTTTCAAGGCTTCTTTCTCTTTTTCGTCGGCGTTGCCCAGGGCTCCGATCTTCGCTTCTACTTCATTCAGAGATTCGGCTTCCTTCCTTAATTTAGCGGCCTCCGTTTTGCTTTTTTCGGCTTCCTGCATCAATTGCTGCGCCTGCTGCACGTCTGTATTATTTTTATCCGATTCTGCCAGCCATTGATTTATCGCCTGCTTATTGGTCTCGTAATTATTGTCGTCGCTCTGGTATTGCAAGCGGGCAGCCTGGTATTTAAAGCCGGAAGCTTCTTTTTCCAGGGCAAGTATTTTGCTCAAGGCGTTCTGTTTGTCAGATCCGCTCATGGTCTTCGCGTCCTTACGCAACTGGAAGGCCTGGTTGTTCAGGTCATCGGCCTTTTTGTTCAGATCCTGTATCTGCTTATCGTTCTTGCCGGCGTTCTCCTTGGCGACCTCCATTTTCAATTGTTCCAATTGTTGTTCAAGTAAGGTATTGTTCTTGTAAAGCTCGGCGAGTTTATCATCTGCCTGTTTCTTCAGCGCCATTGCCTTCGGATCGGTATATTCAAAATTGCTGAATACTTTTTTCTCATCTTTAAAGTTGTTCTGCGACTGCGCTATGAGTGTATTGATATTCTGAATGCGGGGATCGCTGTTGTCGGTAATGATCTGGGTTTGCGCAGTATCTTTGATGTTGGCAAGGGCGGTTGTTGTATTTGTTTTGTTTACACTGTCTTTAGCATTTTCCTTGGCAGCTATAGCGGCTTGTTTTTCCTGTTCCTTCACCTGGTTGTTAACCAGCTTCTGCTCATTCACCAATCCGTTCTTTTTCTCGGTAAGCTCCTTGATCTGGTTGTTAAGCGTGGCCTTCTCGTCCGTGTTCTTGGTTTTACTTAACTGCTGCTTCTTGTCCTTTAACTCGGAATCTGTCACCTGCACATATTGCGTAAGCAGTTCCGATTTCTTTTTATTGTTGGCAAGATTATTTTCTTTCGCGTTCAGGTCCGACATGCCTTCGTCGAACAGTTTCGCTTTCTCTTCAAAAGCGTTGGTTTGCGTGGCTGTAGCGGTATTGGTTGCTGCTACGGTATTTGTTCCAATTACCGTATTGGTTGCAGCTACTGAAGTAGTGTTGGTTGCGGCTACTGTATTTGTATTGGTTGTTGAAACTGTATTTGTGTTCGTGGTGGCAACTGTATTGGTGTTTGTAGCGGCCACTGTATTGGTGTTGGTTGTAGAAACCGTATTGGTGTTTGTGGCGGCAACTGTGTTTGTGTTCACAGGCTCTACGTCTGTCTTACCCGCTGCCACATTCGCCGCGTATTCGGCCTGGCTCTTCAAAGCTTCAGACTCTTCCTTCAGCGTGCTGATCTTATCCTGGTTCACTTTCGATTCTTTTTGTTTATCCGCCAGGTCACTGTTCAATTCATCTTTCTGAGCCTTCAGATTTTCGATCAAGCCTTTGTCTTTCGTTTTCTCTAACTGTTTGTCAACATCGGCGATCTGTATTTTGATCTCGCCTTCTTCCTTAGTGATCTTATCCTGTTTTTTCTCTGCGCTGTTCAGCTCCTGTTCTTTATTCTGAGCGTCGGCCTTAATGGATTCAACCAATGCGTTCGACTGGCTCTTTTGTTTGCTCAGGTCCTCCAGTTGTTTTTGTAATTCCTCGAGTTTCGCAATAGCCTGTTTGTTGTTCTTGGTTTTATCAGCTTCTTCCAATGCTTTTGCGTATTGCAGGTTCAGGTCCGCCTCTTTCTTTTTGTTATTCGCGTCTACTTCCAGTTGTTGCGCGATCGTATTGGCGGTCTTCGCCTGCTTATCATAGAGGCTCACATCATCCTTTAATTTCTCGGCCTGGTTGATCAGTTCCTGTTTTTTTGTTGGATCTGTTTCTACATTTATCTTGTTCTGCACTTCCTGCAGGTCCTGTTTGGTTTCATTTAGCTGGTCTTTTTTTGTATTGGCCGCGCTGAACGCGTTGGTGGCATCCTGCTTCAACTCAGCAGCCTCTTTTTCCATTTCCTTGGCATCGCTGTACGCGATCTCAACGAGTTGTTTGTTGCTGACATTTGTGGAAGCGGTATTGGTCGCGACTGTTGTTGTATTTGTGGCGGCGGTGGTGTTCGTAGTAACGGTAGTGTTTGTATTGGTTGTTGCAACCGTATTGCTCGCGGTTGTATTGGTAATAGGATTATCCGGGTTGATCTCAAAATCTGAAGCGTTCACGTTCATCTTCGATTTCTCTTCGATCAGTGCCAGGTATTTCAGGTAATTGCCCTCATCCTTGTCGTCGGTGCTGAAGAAATTGGTGATCAAAAGTTTTCCGTTATCATACTCGATGGTTTGCCGATAGGGTTTGTAGTCGTAAGCAGTGGGAATGTTCACACCTTCCGATTGGGTGTTTTTGCCGGGTGTCTCCACGGTAAAAATGAATTTCCCTCCGTTAGCGATCTTGATATTGTATTCGCCGTTGGCGTCGGCACTGAAAGATTCATCTTCGCCGGTCTCAATGTTCTTTACTTTGATCTTCGACTGCACATTGTCGGTCCCTTCCTTTTTTATCACAGTTCCTTTGATAAAAGCGTACTCGGCGGGCCGGCGCTCGGTAAGGATCCTGTAGATGTCTACTTTGTTTGCCGGGCTTTGTCTCGTACTGGCCAGGAATGCGATCTTCTCCAATGAGTCGGTCACAAACAAATAATCGTCGTTGGGTGAGTTGATGGGAAAGTCCATGTTCACGGGCGCTTTCCATTTGCGCGTGCCTTCGTCGAACTCCGATTTAAAGATGTCGTAGCCGCCCATACTGTTGTGTCCCTTCGAGGCAAAATAAAGAACGTTTCCGTTGGGATGCAGAAAGGGATAATCCTCATCAAACTCGGTGTTCACTCCGCCGGGCACAGCTTCGGGTTTGCTCCAGGCGCCCCCCGCTATGCGGCGCACCACGAAAAGATCTTTGTTCTCGCCGTTGCCGTAGCTCGCATAGTAAAGCTGTTCCTTATCCGGCGGAAGGTAAATGATAGAGCGGTCTTTTTTCTTTTTATCCTTCTCGGAAATAAATTCTGCGGGCTTCGCTAAAAGTTTTCCGCGTATATCATCCAGCTTGTAGCTTCGGAAATAGTCGGCCTGGTTCAATTGTTTTTTATCAAGAATAACGAGCTCCTGCACGTTGGAGAGCAATCGTTTTCCGTTCTTGCAACATTGTATCTCGCGGTCTACCTGCAGTTTTTTCTGCATGGAGGATGAGCCCACTCCCTTGTATTGTGTGTAGTATTTTATCGCTTCATCAAACTGGTAATTGAGATGATATACTTTGCCGAGATAGAAATAAACTTCCTTCTCTACCTCCTTAGGGCTCTTGGCCGCTATCTGCAGATAGAGAAGCGGTTTCTTTTTGTCGGCTTCCGAGTAAACGGCGCAAACGCCCAGGCGGTAATTGAACTCGGGATCTTTTGGGTAATTGGCAACGAGCGTAGAGTAAAGTTTAAAACCCGCCGCGTATTCCTCGTCCTCAAATGCTTTGGCCGCCTCCTTCTTAAGCTCTTCTTCGTTCTTTCCCTGCGAAAAAACGGGCGTGCCCGCAACACACAAAAGTAGAAACAATAGAAGAGCCTTCTTACTACACATGATCCAATAATATCTCATAATGGCTTTAGCCAATTTACGCATTATATACCTAAGATGCTAAGTACGCTTTAATTACATAAAGTTTCGGCTCTAAAACAGCAACTTTTAAGCCATTAATTGTTAATTGAATCGGCGGCTTTTAAGGCGTAAAAGACCCTATTTTCCTGAACTTTGCGTTATACGGGTTATGCGGGTGTTCAAATACCATATTTTGCTGCTTTTTATGGGCTGTTTTATACTGGGTAAAAGCCAGTATATGGATACCCTGCGCCGCGCTTTTAACGGCAAGAAAAGCCTTGATATAGGCTATGATTCCAGGAATTCTTTTGTGAGCAACGACCGGGTGAACATACAGAGCATAAAGCTGGGCGTTAACTTCGGAAAGAAGATCTCCATTGGGGCCGGTTACGCCTGGCTGAACAGCCGAACACCGGTTTACGATACCTATCATTTTTACGACCCGGACCTCACGCATGATACTTTTGTAATGCAGCGGCTCACGTTCTCTTACTTTCGGTTTTACGTAAATTATATTTACTACAAATCGCGCCGATGGGAGTTCAGCATTCCGCTGCAGGCGGGAATTGGTAAGCTCGGTTTCAAATACAATTACAAGGGAGTAGAACGTTTGAACGACCAGGGTTTTTGTTTTTTGTATGAACCCGAAGTGGATGTGAAATTTAAAGTAACGCGGTGGCTGGGAGTGGAAGGTGACGTGGGATACCGCTTTCTCTTCAAAGGAAATAAAACCATTAAGAATACATTTAATTCGCCACTGATCTCGGTGGGTGTTTTTATTGGGTGGAATGAATTGGCTTTAATGGCCTTTCCGAAGAACGAAAAGGTACAGAAGAAGTTCGGGCCTTCGGAGTGGTAGCTGTACCGCGGCCTCTACTTAATGAGGTTATCCATTTCCAAAGAGATATTTCGTTGTGAACAGCCGTACACTTTCTTCCTTGATGAAGAAAAGAAACAAAAGAAATCAAGGCCAACCGATCGCTGCCGCACAAGGCCACTCGGCTTAGCGGCCGGCCGGGCCAGCGCGCGATTTCAAAGAACCGTATTGCTAAGTTTTGAATTTGCGAAATGGGCGGCTTGTATTTGCGTTAAGGATGCAGCGGGCCGAAGGGCTCTTTGCCCAAAAATTTTGGTAGAAAACGTTCTTTCGGGGAAAATTATGTGAAATAGTGTGGGCAAAAGCGGAACCCCGCAGCAGCCTGACCCCGCTCGGGATGATATACCGAAGACCAATTACTAACGCGGGGAAACGCCCAAATTAAAAATATGCGCCTAAAACGTGTAGCAATTTATCTATTTGACTATTCCATAACAGCGTAGAAGATGCCTTCTCTTCGGGTGTTTCAGCAAAATCTACAATGATCAGCGAGATATCATTTGTGAGGTCATCACGCTCTATGCGGAACTCAAAATAGCTGTTGTCGAGTTTGTCTACCCACTGGAAACGCACCTGTTTTTCTTCTACAAGTTTCACTACGCGCGCGTTCTGTTCGTTCTCCTCCCATTTAAAGGAATAAATGCCGTTGCGTATGTTTACGTCGTCGCAGAACCATTCAGATAGTCCGCTGGGGGTTGTAAGGAATTCAAAAAGAATTTGCGCGGAGGCATGCACTACGTACTCGAGTTCAAATCTTCCTGCAGGCTCAGGGCCCGTTTTGATATCAATGATCACACTCTTGCGGGGAGTTTCGGCTTTGATCACCTTCACTACTTTTCTTGCCACCGGTTTTTCGGCAGAAGGTGTTGTTGTTACGGGTTTCTCTGAAACGGGAGCGGGTTTTACTATTTTAACGGCTTCTTTTTTAGGTGCCGTTGCAATTTTCTTCGTCGGTTTTGCAATTGCCTTTTTAACCGGCTTTTTGATCGCTTTTTTAGGAGCGACCTTCTTAGCTGCTTTTTTTGGCGCAACTTTTTTGATCGCTTTTTTCTTAACCGCTTTCTTAACTTTTTTCGGAGCGGTTTTCTTTTTGATCACCTTTTTGGGCGACTTCTTTATAACTTTTTTCTTTGCTTTAGGGGCAGATTTTTTCTTTGCGGGCTTTTTGGCACGCTTCGGGGAAACCTTCTTTTTAGCCGACTTCTTGTTCTTTTTCTTCGACATACACGTAAAATTGGGTAATGGGGTATTTTGCTCGCAATATATAGTAAATAATTTGTCCAGCAAGAACTAATTACATTTTTACCCCCATTGGGGAAGCAAGACACCTATTTTGACATCATCAACATGTTGTATATCAATAAGATACTATTTAATGGTAAGCAGCTCTTTCTCAAGCTGTTTAAGCCCCTCGGAGGCTTTTTGGCGAATGTGCCGAACATCCTTTACAAGTGAAAGTTCGAAGTCGCCGGGGTCTACCAAATACTTAAGTGACTTGGCAGGGGCGTAATGGATGAGTCCGGCAGCAGGATAAACTACCAGCGAAGTGCCCACCGTAATGAAGATCTCGGCTTCGGTGGCCAGGTCTATGGCGCGATCCATCTCAGGCACCATCTCGCCAAACCAAACAATGTGCGGTCTTAACTGTGATCCTTTTTCGCATTTCTCGCCCGACTTTATATCTGACTTTTTGAGAGGATAAATAAGTACGGGATCCACAGATGAACGCGCTTTCATGATCTCGCCGTGCAGGTGCAGTACTTTTTTGCTGCCGGCCCGCTCGTGCAGATCGTCTATGTTTTGGGTGATGATGTGTACATCAAAATGCTTTTCGAGTGCGGCCAGTATTTTGTGCCCTTCATTGGGCTGCGAGTCCATTACCTGCTTGCGGCGCTTATTATAAAAGTCCAGAACCAGAGTTGGGTTGCGGGCCCATGCTTCGGGAGTGGCCACATCTTCTATGCGGAATTCTTCCCACATGCCTCCGCTGTCCCTAAAGGTCTTAATGCCGCTCTCGGCGCTCATTCCGGCGCCGGTAAATACAATTATTTTTTTGCGTGAGGCCACGATTCAGACAAATCTAACATTTTTTTTAAAACTTTAGGCGATGAATAATGCTAGTCACGCAGGACGGTGATTTTTCCACATAAATTACCCTCGGCCCAACTACAAGAGTAATAATAAGTGCCATTCTTCAGAGAACTAAGAGACAATTTTTTTGATGTGCTTTCAACTTTCTCAGACCATATTAATTGCCCTAAAAGATCGTAAATCTGTAAAACCCCAACTTCATTTTTTAAAAAAGAAAAATCACCTTCTATGTAATAACTGCAGGGATTAGGAAAAAAGCAGATTTTTTCTTTTTCTTTCTGTTGTTCGATCCATGAAACTCCACCATTTGTGGTACGAAATAGAATGTCAATTCCGGAAATGTAACCGTTTAACGAGTCAGAAAAGAAAATATCATATAACGTCTTAGTTGTTCCGGAAGATTGAGTTGTCCATGTGTTGCCTCCATCAGTTGTTTTCCTAATGGCACCAAACACACCTACAATGAATCCCGTTGAATCATTAATGAACAGAACATCGTATACTGGACCTGATATCGTAGCGTTAAGGGAAGTCCAATTTGCTCCGCCATTGACTGATTTATATAGAATAGGAATGGTATTAGGACCAGTTTGTCCCAATCCTGCCACGAAACCTGTATCCTTATTTATAAACCACACTGCACGATATTCAGGCCAGCCTGGAGCACTTCCAACCCAATTGGTGCCGCCATCTATAGTCTTGATAATTGCACCATTTGATCCAACGGAGAATCCAAGATTGGGGTCAATGAAATACACGGATCTAAGTATACTATTCACACCTGGATTTTGATTAACCCAGGTATTTCCCCCGTCACTTGTTTTAAGAATGCTATTATTCCCCACGCAAAAGCCGGTATCTTGGTCAATAAACTATATATCTTCGGGGTCTTTAGCATCGTTGGCATAATAAGAAGTATCCCAGGTTTGTCCTCCATCAAAGGTCCGTAATATCATATTATAAATAGATCCGAAATAAGCTCCGACATAACCAGTATCTATATTTACAAAACAAATTGTAGTGATATTGGCGCTTGTTGAAAATACGCTATTCCAGGAGCCACCGCCATCAATGGTTTTATAAACAACTCCATTATTTAGTCTTCCGGTAAATCCGGTTTGTGCTCCCGGAAAGTCAATGGTTCGGAATGTTCCTGTGGAGGGTTGTGTCATTTGATTCCATTGCCCTGTTGCCTTGTTTGAATAGAGAAAAGACAATAGAATTGTATATAGAATGACGTGTGAATGGAGCTCACAAAAAGGAAGAAATCTCATACTCAAATATACAAAAAAGAGAGCAAATTTAAGGCTTCGGCAGCTCGCAGGGGTTGCAGGGAAAATGCAGGTTGGTCTCGTACTCCATCTTGCCTTTTTCAACGGTAAGTTCGCCAAAGCTCATATCTTTCATTTTCTTGCAGGTAGGATCGTAATTGGCCTCATGCGCGTCGTTCTTGTGGTAGCTAAGATAGAATTTATACTTGCCTGGTTTTAGCGGCAGGCTGAAATTGCCCAGGCTGTCTGTAGCTGCTTTGCAGTGCTTTTTTCCTTTTATAATGAGATGCACATCGTGCAGGTTGTGTGGTGTGTTCACCTCTTTCTCTATTTCGGGTGTGGGCCGCGCACCACCGCAGTACTGATTCGTGAAGGTAACGTGCACCTTTACTTTCTTCTGCGCTGCAGCAGTATAAGCAATAAGTATAAGGAGTAAGGAGAGGAAAGGTTTTTTCATTACGGTTGAGTTTAACCTATAACCAATTGTTCGATCGTTTGCGTCGGGTTAGCAGATGAGAAAACCGTATTGCCCGCTACCAAAACATTGGCGCCGGTATGTATCAGCTTAGCGTAATTATTCAAATCCACACCGCCGTCAATTTCAATAAGCGTATTAGCCGTATGCGCGGTGATCATCTCTTTCAGTCGCGTAACTTTCCGGTAGGTGTTCTCAATGAATTTTTGTCCCCCAAAGCCGGGGTTCACGCTCATGAGGCAAACCAGGTCGATATCGAGCAGTAATTCGTTCAGCACTTCTACGGGCGTGTGCGGATTTAAGGCAACTCCCGCTTTCATGCCGGCCGCTTTGATAGCCTGGATAGTGCGGTGCAAATGCGGACAGGTTTCGTAATGTACAGTGAGCACATGAGCGCCCGCGTTCTTGAACTCCGTGATGTATTTGTCCGGCTCAACGATCATCAAATGCACGTCTAAAGGTTTCTTCGCGTGCTTTTGGATCGCTTTAAGAACCGGGAAACCGAAAGAGATGTTCGGCACAAAAACGCCGTCCATGATATCTACATGGAACCATTGCGCCTTGCTGGCATTAACCATCTCAACATCACGCTGAAGGTTGCCAAAATCGGCCGAAAGTATAGAAGGGGCTACCAGATGACTCATTAAATACGAATTACGAATTCGATACGAATATACTAACTACGAATTACGAATTTGTTACGAATATACGAATAGTAAAGAGATAGGTAGGTTGCAGAGTCGGCAAAACGCATTATGAGCTAACATGCTGATAATTAACGAAATTTAACACATGTTACCATTCGTATATTCGCACGGTACTATTCGTATTTCGTAGGATTTTGTTAAATTTGGGGCTCTAAAAAATTAGCTCTATGAACAAATATGCAATTGCTTTAGGCGCTGTACTTCTTACAACAGGCCTGTCCGCACAAACCTCAGCTCCCCCCGCAGATCCGGTACTTCTGATGATCGACGGGAAGCCCATCACCAAATCTGAGTTTGAGGCGGTTTATAAAAAGAATAACGGAAAAGACATGAGCGCCGAGAAAAAAACCGTGCGCGAGTACCTCGACCTGTTCATAAACTTTAAACTGAAAGTAAAAGAGGCCGAGCAAATGGGTCTCGATACAGCCACCGCTTTTAAACAGGAGCTGGGAGGGTATAAAAAACAATTGTCGGCACCTTACCTTACTGATAAGGATGTAACTGAGAATTTAGTGAAAGAAGCCTATGAGCGCGGCAAGACGGAAGTTAACGCCAGCCACATTCTCATCAAATGCGGCGAGGATGCTTTGCCTAAGGATACCATCGAAGCATGGCAGCGCATCAATATCATCAAGGCCATTGTTTCGGGTAAACCCGTTAACAAAGCCCAGATGGCCGAATACGAAGCGAACGTAAAGAAAAATCATTTTGATAAAGTTATCGTAAGCGCGCAGGACAGCCAGGAAGTGATGCGTTATATCTCCACCCTGAAAGACCTTGCGGCCGGAAAGAACATCGATAAAAAGAAAGATGTTTTCACGCAGGTAGCAAGGCTTACCAGCGAAGAACCTTCTGCTAAAGAAAGCGGCGGTAACCTCGGTTACTTTACAGCTTTAGAGATGGTGTATCCTTTCGAGGTGGCTGCTTTTGCAACCAAGCCCGGCGAATTAAGCCAGATCGTTCGTACCCGTTACGGTTACCACGTTTTAAAAGTGATCGATAAGCGTCCCAACTCGGGTGAGATACTTTCCGCGCACATCATGCTGCGCCTTACCAAGGAAATGAAGAAGGAAGATTCTTTGAAAGCAAAACAGAAGATCGACGAGATCTACGGTAAGCTGAAAGCCGGCGAAAAATTTGCCGACCTCGCTAAGAATTATTCAGAGGACAAACAAACAGCGACCAACGGTGGTGAACTGAGTTGGTTCTTTGAACGTAAATTTCCGGTAGCAGAATACGCTAAACAGGCGTTTGCCTTAAAGAACAATGGCGATTACTCGCAGCCTTTCCAGACAAAATACGGATGGCATATCGTCTCACGTCTCGACCGTCGCGACCTGCCAACCTTCGATGCGATGAAGATCGAATTGAAGAACAAGGTATCGCGCGATTCGCGCTCTTTCCTCAGCAAAACTTCTTTTATCTCGAAGATCAAGAAGGAATACGGGTTTAAAGAAACGCCAAAAGCAAAAGATGATTTTTACGCACTCATCGACACCAATTTCTTTAAAGGTACCTGGAAAGCAAGCGTAGCCGATAAACTGAGCAAAGACATGTTTACCGTGGCTGATAAAAAATACACGCAAAAAGATTTCGCAAAATATCTCGAGAGCCACCAAACACGTCGCGCCAGGATCGACGCGGCTTCGGTGATCAACTCGCAATACAAAACTTATGTGGAGGAATCACTGATCGGTTACGAAGAGTCGCAACTTGAAAAAAAATATCCTGATTACCGCAACCTGATGCAGGAATACCGCGATGGTATCCTGTTATTCGACCTTACCGACCGCAAAGTATGGAGCAAGGCCGTGAAGGATAGTGCCGGTTTACAGGCCTTCTACGAGAAGAACAAGAACAATTACCTGTGGGATGAGCGCGCGGATGTAACCACTTACAAATGCGCTAATACCGACATCGCGAAGGAAGTTCGTAAAATGCTTGAGAAGAAAAAAGGAGAGAAAGAGATCCTTGAGAAACTGAACAAAAAATCGCAGCTGGATGTGAGTGCCGAAACGGTTACGTATCTGAAAGGCGAGAGCAAAGTGATCGATTCTAACTGGAAAGAAGGGATCAGCCCCGATGTGGCGCAGGATGGAAAAGTTTGGGTATTGTACGTGAATAAACTGATGCCCAAATCGCCCAAGAAACTGGCGGAATGCCGCGGATTGGTTACGGCTGATTACCAGAACTACCTGGAGAAGGATTGGATCGGCAACCTGCGCAACAACCACAAGATCGAAGTGAAGGAAGATGTGCTGTCAACCATTAAGTAAGAATTGATAATAAATTTATGGGAAAAGTTCTGTCGTTCAAGGCAGAACTTTTCTTTTTAAGAACATGCGTACTATTTCCCTTTTCATCCTGCTGTTTCTCGTTCTGTTCGCTTGTACGAACGAAACGGAAAGCAACGTGGATACCGGTGAACAGCCTTTGGCGCGCGTGTTCGAAAAGAAACTTTTTTTGAGTGACTTTGCAAGCGGCATCCCGGATCAACTAAACCCAAAGGATAGCGTTGTTTTTGTAGAGACTTATATAGAGCAATGGATATTTGGCGAATTACTGAGGCGCCAGGCCGAGAATAACATCGGCAAAGATGATAAGGAAATAGAGAAGCAGATCGATGAATACCGCAAGAATCTTTTGGTATACCGTTACGAAACCGAACTGGTAAAGCAAAAGCTCGATACTTCCGTGAGTCAACAGGAAATAGAGGAATATTACAATTCACATAGTCAGAACTTCATGCTAAAGGATAATATTGTAAAAGTTACCTATGTGAAGTTTGGGGTCAAAGCTCCTACGCCCGAGAAGGTGCGCAAATGGTATCTGAGCCAGGATGTAAAGGATAAGGACAATCTGAAGAAGTATTGTATCCAGTATGCCGACAACTTCTTTCTGGATGATAATACCTGGCTTTTGCTGGAGGACGTGATGCGCGAGATCCCCCTGCGCGAGTATAATCCTGAATTAATGTTAAAAACCACCCGCAGGATCGAGATGAGCGACAGCCTTTTTAACTATCTCCTTTTTATTAAAGACTTTAAAATAAAGAACATGCCTTCGCCGTTGAGCTTTGAGAAGGATAATATCAGGCAGGTAATTATTAACAAACGCAAACTACAGCTTATTGAAGAAATGAAGCAATCGGTGTACTCGCAAGCCAAAGAAAGTGGTAATTTTGAAGTATATAAATGAAACGTTTTTTCTCTATAGCTTTTTTCTTTTCGATCCTGGTGGTACAGGCACAGCCGCTGGATACTACAGCCATGTCTGACGATAAAAGGATCGCTTACAGGAAGGTGGAGGGCTACAGGCAGCGCGTTATAAAGGGCGAAAACATGGCTGTGCTGGCTTCGCTGTATACGGAGGACCCTGGGTCGGCCAAGACCGGCGGCGCGTATTACAATATGGGCCGGGGCCAGTTTGTTCCTGAATTTGAGAATGCCGCTTTTAAATTAAAGCCGGGTGAAGTATCGGAGGTATTCGAGACCGCTTATGGTTTTCATTTTGTACAACTGATCGCCCTGCGTGGCGAGGCCATGGACGTAAGACATATTTTAATTAAAAACAAGTAAATAACGGATGAAGAATTTCTTTTGTTTCCTGCTTCCTTTTCTCACCCTGGGTGTTGTTGCGCAACCCGGGCAGAACATAGACAAGACCATTGGTGTGGTGGGAAAATATATTTTGCTGCGTTCTGACCTTGAGCGCGAATTAAAAACACTCAGGGCTGAGAACATTGTTATCACCGATTCGGTGCGTTGCGCCATGTACGAGGAACTTATGTACCAGAAACTATTGCTGGCCCAGGCGGATAAGGACAGTGTTACCGTAATTGTCGCGGCTGTTGATTATGAGTTTGTCCTCCGGATGAATTTCTTCATAAAGCAAATGGGCTCGGAGGAAGCTTTCGAGAATTTTTACGGTAAGAGCGTGAAGGATTATAAAGAGGAGTTGAGGGAAGACATCCATGATATTTTGGTGGGCCAGCAAATGCAGAGCAAAATAGTGGGTGATGTAAAGGTTTCGCCGGCTGATATCCGCACTTATTATAAGTCTTTACCTGTAGATAGCCTTCCGAATGTAAATACGGAAGTGGAGATCGGGCAGTTAGTAAAGAAACCAGTTGTATCTGAGGAAGCGAAAAAGATAGCACGTGAAAAACTGGAAGGATACCGTCAGCGTGTTCTGAACGGCGAAAGTATGAGCGTGATAGCAACGCTGTATACAGAAGATCCGGGTTCAGCCAAGACCGGCGGACTTTACGAAGGGATAGCCCGTGGTACTTTTGTGCCTGAGTTCGAGGCTGTGGCTTTTCGTCTGAAACCGGGCGAGGTTTCGGAGATCTTTTTATCATCTTTCGGGTATCACTTCATCCAGCTTAAAGCACGCAGGGGGGAAGTAGTAGACGTGCGCCATATTCTCGTGAACGCGAAGGTGAGTATACAGGACGAATACAACGCCAAGTTGCAGCTCGACAGCGTCTATGACAATATCAAGAGCGGGAAAATGACCTTCTGCGAAGCTGCCGCCAAATACAGCGATGATAAGGAAACCAAGAACAATTGCGGTATAATGGTGAACAACGCGGCGGGCAGCACCCGCTTCGAGATCGAGGAACTGGGTCAATTCGATCAGAACCTCGTTTTTATGCTTGATAAGATGCAAATGGGCGATATCAGTAAGCCGCTCATTCAAACAGACCCTGCCAGCGGAAAGAAGTCATACCGCATCATCTACCTGAAAACACGCACAGAACCTCATAAGATCAATTTAAAGGATGATTACCAGCGCCTACAGAATATGACGCAGACAGCCAGGCAAAGGGAGATCCTGGATACCTGGATCAATAAAAAGATCAAATCGGTATTTGTTAAGATGGAC
>JANWKZ010000006.1 GCA_025451115.1 Bacteroidia bacterium
TTAAAACACCCGATGGCAAAGAAGGCTACGGTTATGAAATAAAAGCCAAAAAACCTACGAACGCATACCTTTTCGTTTTTCATGAGTGGTGGGGGCTCAACGACCATATCAAGCAGGAAGCCGAGAAGTACTATTCCACTTTAGGCAATGTGAACGTGATCGCAATCGATATATACGATAAGCGGGTAGCCACTACCCGCGACAGTGCTTCTAAATACGCCGGTTCACTAAAGGCCGAACGGGGTGAGGCAATTATCAAAGGGGCGCTTAATTACGCCGGTGAAAAAGCCGAGATCGCAACTGTTGGATGGTGTTTGGGCGGCGGCTACAGTATGCGTGCGAGTTTGTTGGCCGGTGCAAGTGCCCGCGGTTGCGTGATGTATTACGGTATTCCTGAAGATGACGTTGAAAAAATACGCGATCTGTTTGCTCCTATACTTTTCATCTGGCCTAAACAGGACAAATGGGTCAATAAAGATGTTGTGACCAAACTGCAGGCCAATATGGCTAATTCCAAAAAAGACCTGAAAGTGCTCAGCTACGAGGCCGATCACGCCTTCGCCAATCCCAGCAATCCCAAATACAATAAGGAATTTGCCGAGGATGCCTTCAAAAAGTCCATTTCCTTCCTCAAAAAGCGCTTAAAATAAGGCCGTTTTATAGGGGAAATTTGGTATTTTTACCCCCTCTATGCAGGACCTCTATATCCATAATACCCTTAGTCGCAAAAAAGAACTTTTCAAGCCTATCAACGAGGAACACGTGGGCCTGTATGTTTGCGGCCCTACCCTATACAGCGATGTACACATCGGCAATTGTCGCACTTTTACTTCTTTCGATATCATGTACCGCTATCTCCTGCATTTGGGATACAAGGTTCGCTACATTCGCAACATTACTGACGTTGGTCACATGGAAGATGAAGTGGCAGAGACCGGCGAAGATCGTATTGGCAAACAGGCACGCCTGAAAAAACTGGAGCCTATGGAGATCGTGCAGCGTTACGCTTTCGGTTTCCGTGAGGTAATGGGATTATTGAATTTACTTCCTCCTTCGGTTGAACCATTAGCATCCGGCCATATCATAGAGCAGATCGAAATGACCCAAAAGATCATTGACCAGGGTTACGCTTATGTAGAAGATGGAAGCGTTTATTTTGATGTAGAGAAATTTGCCAAATCACATAATTACGGAATACTTTCAGGTCGTTCTTTAGAAGACCAACTGAACAATACCCGCGACCTCGATGGGCAGCAAGAGAAAAAAGGAAGACTTGATTTCGCGCTTTGGAAAAAAGCCAAGCCTGAGCATATTATGCGCTGGAACTCTCCCTGGGGTGTTGGATTTCCGGGCTGGCACATTGAGTGCTCGGCCATGAGTCAGAAATATTTAGGAGAAACTTTCGATATACACGGCGGCGGAATGGATCTTATTCCTACACACCATACTAACGAAGTGGCACAAAGTGTTGGTTGCTGCGGGAATGCGCCGGTGAAATACTGGGTACACACCAACATGCTTACGCTGAACGGACAAAAGATGTCGCGTTCATTAGGAAATGTATTTTTACCGGTAGAATTATTTACGGGAAAGAAAATGGCTGCGGATTCTCCGAGCGCCACGCCTTCCCAGGCAAAGCTGGAGGGTAAGCATCCTTTGTTCGAAAAAGCTTACTCGCCCATGTGCGTTCGTTTCTTTATGATGCAGACGCATTATTCGAGTACGCTTGATTTCTCTAATGAAGCGTTGCAAGCTTCCGAAAAAGGCTTCAATCGTTTGATGGAAAGTTACTCTACACTAGAAAAACTTACTGCTGCTGGAAATTCAAGCGTAGATATTAAAAAGATCGAGACTGATTGCTACGTGGCGATGAGCGATGATTTCAATACACCCATTTTACTTTCGCATCTGTTTGAATGCGCACGCATCATCAACTCGGCCAACGATAAAAAAGAATCGCTTTCCCAGGCAGATATAGACCTTCTGAAAAAGATCTACCAGAACTTCATTGTCGATGTATTAGGCCTGAAACGCGAAGGTGAAAGCGGCAAAAGCGCTGAAGCTTTAGACGGAGTGATGCAACTGGTACTCGATATCCGCAAAAAAGCTAAAGAGAACAAAGACTACGCTACTTCCGATCTCATCCGCGACCAATTATTGAAAACCGGAATACAAGTGAAGGACGGCAAAGAAGGGACTTCGTGGAGCATTTAATTGATCGGAACATGAAAAATCTTACGGCGTTACTTATCGGATCATGTTTTATTCTGCTCTATTCCTGTGATCCCGCTACTGAAAAGCCTGTAGAAGTAAAAACGAAGCCGGTAGAAAGCAAACCACACATAAATCCACCTGATTTCAATGCTGATTCTGCTTACAGTTTTGTAAAAGTCCAGGCTGATATGGGTCCGCGCGTTCCCGGAACCAAAGCGCACGAACAAGCTGCCGTTTATTTCGAGAAAAAATTCAAAGAGTTTGGAGCTGATGTTATCGTACAAAAATTTACGGCTACAACCTTCGATCAGAAAAAATGGCTCGGCAAAAATATCATTGCTTCATTCAACCCCGATGCAGGTACAAGAATACTTTTGTGCGCTCATTGGGATTCGCGTCCGTATTGCGACCGCGATACTATTAAAACAAATCAGAAAAAAGCCTGTCCGGGAGTGAACGACGGCGCTAGCGGAGTAGGTGTATTAATTGAAGTGGCAAGGGCACTCGCTAAGCAAAAAACGAAAGTCGGTATAGATATTATTTTGTGGGACCTTGAAGATTACGGAGCCGGGCAAACCGGGCTTGCCGATGAAGGAATTGAAGACGATTGGGCCTTAGGATCACAATACTGGAGCAAAAGCATGCACAAACCGGGCTATTCGGCCAAATACGGAATTCTTTTAGACATGGTTGGCGGAAAAGGCACTAACTTCCCTATCGAACTCACTTCCGCCTATTACGCGGGAGCCATCCAAAAGGATATCTGGGCAACGGGCCAAAACACGGGATACGCGAATTATTTTTCCAACAAAACCGTAGGTGAGATTATTGACGATCATTTATACATAAACAAATGGGCAAACATTCCCTGCGTGGATATTATCGGGTATACGGAAGACGGGAAAAGTTTCTTTCCTCAGCATCATACCATAGGTGATGATATGAGCGTGATAGACAAGAACGCACTGAAAGCAGCAGGCCAAACATTGTTAGAGGTCATTTACAACGAAAGATAAAATGAAAAAAGCAGTTTCGCTCATAAAATACATTGTTCTTTTCATTGCCATCCTGGTAACGGTTGGGAATTTTCTTTTCAAAATACCCACAACCGGGTTTTTACAGATCTTCCTCATCGTCTTCCTGGCACTTTACATTTTTCTCTCTATTTCAGAGTTTTCAAATACACTCGAGAAAAGTCAATTACCCTATGATCGCTTCTTTTATTTACCGTTCAGCGTGATCGCTATAAAAGCAATAAAACTTGGAGGGGCCGTGATCATTGGCGTTGTGCTTTTTCTTTCTGAGTCAATACTTATTTACCTGGGCATCTTGCTGTTGATCATACTGATCGCTGATCTTTTGGTGTTTACACTTCGACTAACCAAAAAGGTATATTATGTGAGTCTTTTCGCTAATTACATCCTCTTCGCACTTGAAAACGAAACAAAGATCTTTGCCTCCGAGATCGAACTGATCGAATACCGTTACGAGATCTTTTATCTCAAAACAAACCGAAACAAGGTCTATCCCATAGAAATGTCGCGCCTCAATAAGCACGAGCGCGCTGTGTTCACCGAAAAACTGGTGCTTTGGGTAGTTTGTAACAAATTGACTTTTACCCCCGAAGCCAAGGAAAAACTAGCGGATATTATTTCGGAGACGCTCTGATGAAAAGAACAATAATTTTTATTACTCTCTCCCTCCTTCTAGAGGACACATACGCGCAAAAAAGCTGTTTTGATGCTGCTAACGAATACAGGAGGCCTTACCTAGAGCGAACGTCCATTTCCTTCGATTCGTTGATGCATCATATGGAAAAAGGCTATAATATGCTCGTTGGTTGTCAATTTCCCAACGACACTTTCACCACTTTCAAGGGGAAACAGCTTTCGATAGACAAATTAAAAGGAAAATTCTTGGTTCTGAATTTTTGGTCCGTACACTGTCCTCCCTGTGTCAACGAGATCCCTTCTTTTCATGGCTTAAAGAAAAAATACAGGAACCTGACCGTGCTGGCCTTTACGCTGGATTCGCGGAAAGACATTGCAGGCTTTTTGAAGAAAAAGAAATTTGAAGTTGAGATAATTCCGGAGGCCGAAAGTTTTGTGAAAAACTATTCCCTGGGAAGCGGGCTTCCCTTTACACTGCTTATTGACAGGCAAGGCAAGATCCTGCATATCATTAATTCGGGTGATACCGACCCCGCCGGCCAAATGAACCTTTATAACGAGCTGTGTGCCATTATAGACCGCTCCCTTAAGGGAAATTAAGAAATTTCCGCTCCTTTTTCGACCCCACCTGCCGAAGAAAATCGTACCTTTAAATCATGGAAATCGTGTTTTTGATAGTAGGAATTATTGTGGGTGGGGCCATTGGTTTTTTGATCAGTAAGTCACAAAAGCCAAAGAGCGAGCTCGACACAAGTAATTTCGAGAAGAAGATCACCGCGCTGGAGACCGAAGCTTCATTTCTGAAAAATGAGAAAGAAGAGCAGAAAAAAGACCTTGAAAAACAAAAAGCCGAATTGAATTCGGAATTAAACGCGGAACGTGAAAAGTTAAGCGCCGCCAATACCCGGTTGGCGAAAGCAGAAGAAGCTTTTAAGAACCAGGATGAAAAACTTAGGACGCAAAAAACTGAAATAGAAGATCTTCAAAAACGCTTAACCACTGAATTCAAGAATATCGCCAACGAGATACTCGAAGAAAAGTCGAAGAAATTCACGGAACAGAACAAAACCAATATGGATTCTATTCTGAATCCGCTCAAAACAAAGATCGAGGACTTCGAAAAGAAAGTAGAGAGCACCTACAAGGCCGAATCTACGGAACGGATCACTTTGAAAGCGGAGATCAAGCAATTGGTAGAGCTGAACAAACAGGTGAGCGACGAAGCCAACAATCTTACAAGGGCGCTGAAAGGTGACAATAAAACGCAAGGGAATTGGGGCGAGGTGATCCTTGAAAAAATACTCGAACGTAGCGGCCTCAGCAAAGAACGCGGTGAATATAAAACACAGGAAACACTCGAAAATGCCAACGGAGAAGTGATACGTCCGGACGCGGTCATATTCTTGCCTGATAATAAGCATATTGTTGTCGACTCAAAGGTTTCGCTTATAGCATACCAGAATTTTGTAGCGGCCGACACGGATGAGTTGCGCCAAGTTTTCCTAAAGGAACACATCAAATCACTGAAGAATCACGTTACTTTACTGAGTGATAAATTGTATTCCAGTTCACATGCCCTGAATACGCCCGACTTTGTTCTAATGTTCCTTCCTATAGAATCTTCTTTTGGCCTTGCCGTGCAATCCGACCAGGAAATATTCTCTTACGCGTGGGATAGAAAGATCGTGATCGTTTCTCCGAGTACTTTGCTGGCAACTTTGCGAACCATAGCGGCCATCTGGAAACAGGAACTGCAAACCAAGAATGCTATGGAGATCGCCAGGCAGAGCGGGGCTCTGTATGATAAATTCGTTGCCTTTGTAGAAGACCTCGATAATATCGGGAAACGAATTGATAGCACCCAAAAAGCATACGCCGATGCCCGCAATAAACTGGAGGAAGGTAAAGGAAACCTGATCTCCCGTGCTGAAAAAATAAAAGACCTTGGTGCCAAGGTTAGCAAGACTCTTCCCGAAAACTTACTTGATAAGGAAAACCAGCAGTTGACCAATGAGTAAGTTAAAGTTCGTCATTTTCATTTCTTCCCTCCTTTTATTTTCCTGTTACAGCGGCCGTAAAGGGAGAGACCGCGAACGAAGCTATAATAAACCCTATCATCGCGAGGACAACGAACTAAAGATGAACATCTTCTTGTTCCATGAAAATGAGAGCACTTCTTTTTTGTACTATAAGATCGATAACAGTCAACTGCTCTATAAAAAAACCGACACCAATAATTACTATTCGGCACGCTTAAAGCTCTTTTACAAAGTATTGCCTTATCCCGAAGCCGGTCAATTGCTCGATTCGGCCACTGTTTATATAGAA
>JANWKZ010000007.1 GCA_025451115.1 Bacteroidia bacterium
AGAAATTATTTTGCAGGGAACCGGAGCTGTTGAGATCAAAAGTGGGTATGGATTGAGTTTGGAGAGTGAGCTGAAAATGCTGCGCGTGATCAAAAAACTGAAAGAACTAACGCCGCTTACTATAAGGTCAACCTTTTTGGGAGCGCATGCTTACCCTTCTAAATATAAAGAGAACAAACGCGGATATATAGATCTTATAATTAAGGAGATGATCCCTGCTGTGGCGCAGGAAAAGCTGGCTGACTTTATAGATGTTTTCTGCGAACGTAATTACTTTTCGTTTGATGAAACAGTTGAGATATTGGAAGCCGGAAAAAAATACGGCCTTATACCAAAAGTGCATGCCGAGCAACTTTCACATCACGGTGGAGTAGAGGCGGGGGTGCATTGCGAAGCGATAAGCGTAGATCATTTGGAGTATGTGAATGATGACGACATTAAATTACTTACTGATTCTATTACCATGCCAACCATTTTACCAGGCGCCGCTTATTTCTTAAGCCTGCCCGATCCGCCGGCGCGCAAAATGATAGATGCCGGACTTCCTCTTGCCATAGCCAGTGATTTTAATCCGGGAAGTAGCCCTAGCGGGAACATGAATTTGATGCAAAGCATTTCCTGCATACAGTATAAGCTTACTCCTAACGAAGTGATCAACGCTTCTACGATCAATACGGCTTACGCCATGAATGTGGCAAAGGAATTGGGAAGCATCACGACCGGCAAAACCGCGAATATCTTCATTACAAAAGAAATTCCTTCTGTAGAGTTCATGCCTTATTCTTTCGGTAGCCCGATGATCGATACCGTTATTCTAAACGGACTGGTTTACCAGAAGTAATGGCTTCAGAAAAAAAATACCACTGGTTCAAAATTTTCTCCTCGGCCGAAGAGATGTCCAATAATATTCCCCCCCGCAGAACGTATACGATACAGGTAGACGGTAAGGGCATTTGTCTTGTGCATGGCCTGGACGGTTTTTACGCGGTGCGCGATAAATGTCCGCACAACGGATTTCCTTTAAGTGCCGGTTTTTGCAGTGATGTAAATAGTATTGTGTGCCCGGTACATCGGTATCATTTCGATCTTAAGACCGGAAGAGCGGTGAGCGGCATTGGCGCGCGTGTTGAAACATATCCCATAAAAATAACAGAATCGGGTGTATTCTTAGGAGTCGAGGAATTTAACTGGTGGCCTTTTTAAATCTGAAAATCAATTGATTGTCGGAAAAAGACGGGAATTATGTAAATCCCGAAACCTAATTTTTTAACCCCTTCTTCTTACATTTGCAAGGATTCCTATCATACATTTGTAAAAACAATAAACCCTTTTAGAAATGAAGAAAATAACTACCCTTGCAGCCGTACTGTGTTTAGGAATAAACGCACTTACGGCACAAACGCAGCGTACGATCCTGTACGAAGAATTCACAGGAGAGAATTGCCCTCCATGTGCAGGAACAAATCCGTATGTAGACGCGGCCATCAATCCTAACTTTCCTGCTAAGATCATTCTGCTTCGTTACCAGTGTAACATTCCTTCGGCACCCGGCGCAGGATCGCTTTACGCGGATAACAGCAGTGAAGTAGGTACACGTCAAACTTATTATGCTGTTCCTTTCGCGCCCTACGCGCGTTTCAACGGTCAGCATTTACCCGATCCGCAAAGCGGAGGAAATGATGGGCACGCTGTTTTTATTGATCCCCAGTATTATCCGAACATCATTAACGATAGTGCTATTGTGAACGCTCCTTTCGGTCTTTCGCTTACTTATTCGTTCAATGCGGCTGCCGATTCGGTTACTATCAATGCAACTGTTACAGCTGCTATGGCTTATAACTCCAGCACACTTAAGCTGCAGGTTTCTATGAGCGAAGCTGAAATTCACTTCGCGGCTCCTACCGGATCTAATGGCGAGAAGGATTTTTACCACGTAATGCGTAAAATGATCCCTAACGCAAGCGGTACAACCCTGCAAACTGCATGGACCAATGGCGGTCAACAGTCATTTGTACTGAAAGCAAAAGTGCCTACCTACATCCATGATAAATCGCAGATCGAGATCGTAGCTTTCGTAGAAGAGCAAAGAACTGGTGCTACTTAACGTCGTGTACACAACGCGGCTTACGGTGCTCCCCAGGCTTTCGCGAACGATGCAGCTGCTACTGCTATTGGCAGCGTGAACGTACTTCAGTGCTCTACAACACTGAATCCTGTGGTTACTATCACCAATACCGGTAACAACCCTATCACTTCCTGCACCATTAACTACCAGGTGGATGCTCAGGCTCCTTTAAATACAACCTTCAATGGTTCTATAGCTCCTGGTGCAACCGGCACGGTTTCAATTCCTGCCATCACTGCTACTGCGGGAAGCCATACACTTACTGTATCAACATCTGCTCCTAACGGCGGAAGCGACGTAAATCCAAATAACGATACAAAGAAAACCACCTTCACTATTATCGGTACCGCTATCAATACACCGATCGTAGAACCATTTACAAGCACCACTTATCCTCCTGCAAACTGGACTCGTATTGACCTGGATGGCGACGCTATCGGTTGGAGCCGTATCGCAGCTGCAGGTTCATCTTCGGGTGGCGGAGCTTCACGTATTTATTTCTATAATAGCCCTCCCGGCAACATAGATGAGCTGTACCTGCCTTATAACAACTTAGGCGGAAGCGCACAGATCACGTTCTATGTAGCCGGTGCTCCTTATACTGCAAGCACTCCGGAGAATGATAAACTTGAATTAATGGTGTCAACCGATTGCGGACAAAACTGGTCGACTGTATATTCTAAATCGGGTACTACCCTTTATACGAATGCAGCTGTAACAAGTAATTTCGCTCCGGCCAGCGCAGGCCAGTGGAGAATGGAAACTGTTCCTCTCACTGCGTATAATAATACCAATAACATCCTCATGAAATTTGTTGGTACATCTGATTATGGAAACAACGTTTTTGTTGACGATGTGAACCTGACCAGCACGGTAGGTATCAACACACAGCCTGCTAATGTAGCCTTCTCAACTGTTTATCCTAATCCTGCACAGGCTTCAGCTACTGTTCTGGTGAACCTGGTTTCTGCAGAGAACGTAAAGGTTTCTGTTTTGAACGTTCTTGGCGCTGTTGTTTCTGCTGAAACAAAAGCCATGACCGCCGGCGATAACCACGTAAGCCTTACTACTTCGGCTCTGGCCAACGGTTTATACAATGTTGTGATAGCCACTGAAAAAGGCAACATTATCCATAAACTTACCGTTAATAATTAAAAACTGCCGTTTACGGTATTTTTCGATCCCCCCTCTCAAAAGAGGGGGGATTTTTTATTTGTTAAAATTAACCGAAACCTAATGGGATGTTTTTTTTGATTATATTAGCGTGTTATAATTGAAATACATTTGCCAATAACACCTAACCCAATTAACATGAAAAAAATTACTACTTTTTTATTCGTTGCCGGCTTAGCGATAAGCACGTTAACGGCCCAGACTCAGCGTACGATTCTTTACGAAGAATTTACCGGTGAGAATTGCCCTCCTTGTGCTTCAACCAATCCGGGATTAACCTCCCTGATGCACGCTAACGGAAATTATCCCGATAAGATCCTGATGGTTCGTTACCAGTGTAACATACCAAGCGCCCCGGGCGCAGGTTCTTTGTACCAGGATAACACCAGTGAAGTAGGCACAAGACAAACGTATTACAGTGTGCCTTTTGCACCTTATGCACGTTTCAACGGTTTTGAATTACCAGACATCGCCGGTGGCGGTGCTAACGACGGTCATGCGGGTTTACTCACGCAAAGCCATATCAACGACAGTTCAGGAGTAACATCTCCTTTCTCGTTGGGTATCGTTTACGGTTTCAACACAGCCCAGGATTCTGTTACCATCACCGCTACCATCACCGCCGCAATGGCAATGGCAAGCAGTCCGTTGGTACTGCACATGGCAATGGAAGAAGCTGTCATTAAGTTCACTGTAGCTCCCGGTACAAATGGAGAAAAGGATTTCGCTGACATCATGCGCAAAATGGTGCCTAATGCAAGCGGTACAACCATTAATACTACCTGGACCAATGGTCAGCAGCAAGTGGTTACACTCAAAGCAAAGATCCCAACTTATATCAAGAACAAGAACCAACTTTGTTTTGTAGGATGGATCCAGAATACAACCACTAAGCGTGTTCACCAGGCAGCTTATGGTAAATTGAACGTGGATATGGGTACAATAGGTTTGGGTGCTACTGCAAGCTGCGGTACTACTTTCGCTCCTACCATCACCGTAAAGAACCACGGTACCAACACCATCACAAGCTACTCGCTTACTTACAAAATTGATGCGGCCGCTACCACTACCATTTCAGGTACCGGAACTCCATTAGCTGCCGGCGCTACAACCATCGTAACACTTCCTTCAGGTACTTACGCGGTGGGTAACCATACCGTTACTGCCAATACAAGCATGCCTAACGGATCTGCAGATATGTTTGCAGGTAACGACGCGATGGCAACCTCTTATTTCTTCGTTTTCAGTCCGGCTGTAGTGGCTCCCATCGTGGAAGCTTTTCAGGGCGGTACCTTCCCTCCAACCAATTGGGGTGTAGTGAACGGTGGAACGCAGACTTATAAATGGGTAAGCGGTAACTACGGAGGTTTCCAGGCTTCTACAAAAGGAGCTTACCTTGATCTGTGGAACTCACCGAATGGAGATATTGACGAATTATTGATGCCTGCGATGGATCTTTCTTCATTCTCTACGGCGCAATTAACTTTCGATATCGCAAAAGGAAAGATACCCGGCCAGGCCGATCGTTTGCAGATCATCGCGTCTTCTGATTGCGGTGTTAACTGGACAACCCTTTACGATAAGGATGATAACACAGGCCTTTCTACAACCACTTATTCAACTGCGGCTTATTTCCCTACAGCTTCAAGTCAGTGGAGAACCGATAACGTGAGTATGAACGCTTTTGCGGGTCAATCAAGCGTATTGGTGAAGTTTGTTGCTATCAGCGCTTACTCACAGAATATCTTCCTGGATAACATCAACCTTTCGGGAACTACTGGTGTAACGAATACTTTCGCCAATGTGGCGAACCTTTCTGTCTATCCTAACCCTGCTTCTACAGAGGCTAACATCCATGTGAGCTTGGTGAAAACCGAAAATGTTACCGTAAACGTTTACAACAGCGTAGGTTCGTTGGTTTACAGCAATAGCAAAGTAATGTCGGCAGGAGATAACACCCTTACGCTGAGCACGGCCGGTTTTGCTAAC
>JANWKZ010000008.1 GCA_025451115.1 Bacteroidia bacterium
GATGTCTTTTCCCATTGGATTCTCCAAAGTGAAAGGGAGCGGCTCAAGGTGTGAGGCTACGAATTTTTTGTCGTGTGTGAGCATGGCGAAGGTTTCGGTGGAGTTAGGCTTGCTGCAGCATGACATTTGCGCAAAATTCTCTGCCGAAACAAACAGGAGAATAAGAACTATCAGTTTTTTCATAAAAATAAAATTAGACATAAATTTTTCACCAACAAACTATCTGTGATCTCTGCAAGATCAATCCAGCATAGCCTTTTGCTCCAGTTTCACGGTTTTTAAAACGCCGCCTGCTGATCTATAGGCCAGTTCAATTGTTTTTTCTTTTTTCCAGGGGGCAGGTTTTGTAATTGTTTCACAATATTCTTCGCCTGTAAGGTCGGTATACTTTTTACCATTGATCGAGACGATCTCGTCGCCGCGCTGGATGCCGGCAATAGCCGCTGGGGAATTCTCATAGAGAAAAGATATTGCCAGCCCGTTATTTTTCCTGGTAACAGCAAAACCAAATGTCTCCCAACCCGAAGTGCGGTTATCCTGTGGCACAAAATAGATCCTGCTATGTTTCCAGTCCATGGTAACCACATAATTCTTAAAGAAGGCGCTGCCTAAGTTCCCTTTTTCCCTTTTGGCTTCTATTGGCTGATTGGGCAGTGATAAGGTGCCCATTTTAAGGTTGACTTTCGCCGCGTAAGAGGTGTCAAATCCGGCTCCATACAAACCTGCCGAATTGCTTCCTACACCGCGCACGTATTTTATGGAAGGATTTTTTGCAAGCGCTTTTTTGAAGGCGGGCCCGGCCAGCGTGATGGCACCCGTTGAACCCGTGTCAAAAATATTTCCTTTGCTTTTCATACCCTCTAATTCAACTTCAACTATTGGAGTACCCGAAATTTCGGGTGTGAAAGGAAAAGAAGAAGCGTTTTTGGGAATATGAAGTGAATCCAGAACATCAGAAACAGTTATCGTTTGTTTTACATAATCTAACTGCCAGAAAGCCTTACGCATCAGGTTGGCACCTATCAATCCATCTACTTTCAGGCAGGCAAGTTCGGGTACGGCTCTTAGATCAATAACGGCGGCCGAGGTATTCTTAAAAGAAATTGCTCCGATCTTCAGCTCATCCAGCATCACAAATTTTATCCCGCCTGACTTTCCTTCCGCGTCTACCGCAGTTTGGTCGAGCACGGGTTTTAATTTTAACTCATCCGATACTTCTTTGGTAACACAATTCACAGCGCCCGAATCGAAAATGAAATTGTAATCTTTGCCATTCACCTTTACTTTCATGACTATAAGTCCGGCGCGTGATTCGAAGGAGATCTCCTCTCTAAATTTCTTTTGAACCACTTCACCTTTCTTCAAGACCTTAACGGTTTTAATCGCGTTGCAACCGGAAAGTAATAGTGTGAGAAGCAGTATTGGAACTATGATCTTCTTCATTTTCTCTTCTCCCTGAAAAATTTCTTCATGATCTCGCCACAAGGCTCGGCCATTACTCCATCAAAAACGCGTGTTTTTGGATGCAGCATGTTGTAGTCTATTTTAGAAAAACCCTTTTTCTCGTCTTTTGCCCCATAAACAACCTTGCTGATCTGGCTCCAACCCAGGGCGCCGGCGCACATGGGACAGGGCTCAATGGTTACATAAAGCACGCATTCGTTCAGGTATTTGCCGCCAATGTAGTTGGCGGCAGAGGTAATGGCCTGCATTTCGGCGTGGGCCGTAACATCGTTTAAGCGCTCGGTGAGGTTATGGGCGCGGGCTATGATCTTGTTATCGTGTACGATGACGGCGCCAATGGGAACTTCATCCAGGTCATAGGCTTTTTGAGCCTCTTTCAAGGCCTCTTTCATAAAATATTCATCACTATATGGTTCCATCAATAAACCTTTCAAATTCGTATATTCGTACCCTCAAAAACAGGCTGTTCATTCGTATATTCGTATGCCAGCTATTCGTAATTCGTAGGTATGGAATACAATTTCAAAGATATAGAAAAGCGCTGGCAGGAGCGCTGGGCTAAGGAAAAAACTTTTGCTTCAAAGAACGACAGCTCTAAGCCAAAATACTACGTACTCGATATGTTCCCCTATCCATCGGGAGCCGGACTTCACGTCGGACATCCTTTAGGGTACATCGCTTCCGATATCGTGGCCCGCTACAAGAGACACAAAGGTTTCAACGTGCTCCATCCTATGGGTTACGATTCTTTTGGGTTGCCTGCTGAGCAATACGCCATTCAAACCGGCCAGCATCCTAAAATTACTACTGAGCAAAATATCGCGCGTTATCGCGAGCAATTAGATAAAATTGGTTTTTCTTTTGATTGGGACAGCGAGGTGCAAACTTCTGATCCGAGGTATTACAAATGGACCCAGTGGATCTTCATCCAGCTTTTTAATTCATGGTACAACAAAACTTCGGATAAAGCAGAGAAAATAGAAACGCTGATCGCAGAATTTGAAAAGAACGGAAACGCATCCGTAAATGCGGTTTGCGAAGAGACTAAAAAATTCAATGCGGCTGAGTGGAAAGCTTTTTCTGAAAAAGAAAAGAGTGACTTGCTGATGAATTACCGAATTGCCTATTTGGGCGAGGCTTATGTGAACTGGTGCCCTGCATTAGGAACTGTTTTAGCGAACGACGAAGTAAAAGACGGAGTGAGCGAACGGGGCGGTTATCCCGTAGAGCGTAAACTGATGAAGCAGTGGAGCATGCGCATTACCGCTTATGCTCAGCGATTGCTTGATGGTTTGGATAAAGTGGACTGGCCGGAGCCTCTGAAAGAATCGCAGCGGTACTGGATCGGTAAGAGCGAAGGAACCAGTTTGAAGTTTAAAGTCAGAAGTCAAAAGTCAGAAGAAATTGAAGTATTTACTACGAGGCCCGATACAATATTTGGAGTTAGTTTCGTAACACTAGCGCCCGAACACGACTTAGTCTCGCAGATTACTGCACCGGAGAACAAGGCAAAAGTAGACGCGTACGTTACTGCATCTAAAAACAGGAGTGAGAGAGAAAGACAGGCTGATGTTAAAAAGGTTAGCGGTGAATTTACCGGTGCTTATGTAATTCATCCCTTCAGTGGGAAAGATATTCCTATTTACGTTGGAGATTATGTGCTAGCAGGTTATGGAACCGGCGCCGTGATGGCCGTTCCCGGCCATGATGAGCGCGACCATCGTTTTGCTAAGCATTTTGGTTTGCCGATATTGAAAGTTGTTGATGGTCCGGATGTGGAGGAAGAATCGAACGACGCGAAGGAAGGAAAATGCATCAACTCAGATTTTTTGAATGGATTGGAAGTAAAAGCCGCGATCAAGAAAGCCATTGAAGAAATAGAAAAGAAGAATTTAGGAAAAGGAAAAATAAATTTCAGATTGCGTGACGCGGTTTTTGGTCGCCAGCGCTATTGGGGAGAGCCAATTCCTATTTTCTACAAAGATGGAATTCCTCATGCCATGCCGGAAAATGAATTGCCGCTTGTTTTACCGGAGATAGAAAAATATTTACCCACCGAAGACGGAGAACCGCCTTTGGCCCGTGCAAAAGACTGGAAATACAAAGATCAGTACGAGTATGAATTAACCACTATGCCCGGCTGGGCGGGAAGTTCCTGGTATTTCCTGCGCTACGAAGATCCTAAGAATGATAAAGTCTTTGCCGATAAAAAAGCAATTGACTATTGGCAGAATGTAGACTTGTATTTAGGCGGAAGCGAGCACGCAACCGGACATTTATTGTATGTGCGTTTCTGGACCATGTTCCTGAAGGATTTTGGGTATATCAATTTTGATGAGCCGGCAAAGAAACTAATCAACCAAGGGATGATACAGGGCATGAGCGCATTTGCTTATAGAGTGACACCGATTTTAAATATTGATTTTCCTGGCGGACATGAAAGTGTATTACTTAATGAAAAGAATTTTTTCGTTTCCAAGTCCATAAAGGATGATTTTAGCTTAATAGCGACGACACAGTATGCAGAGGAAAAAAATCACCCAGAATATCTATTGAATATTATAAATAGCGTTGAGTCAGATGCTGTCAAAGAATATAAAGGAATTAATAAGAAGGAAGACGTTTCGATTTTTATTAGCTTCTCTACCCATCCCATTCATGCAGATGTTTCATTTGTTAATTCGTCAGACGAATTGGACTTGGAAAAGTTCAAGAATTGGAGAGAAGAAACAAGAAATTTGCCATTTGTGAAGGATGAAAAAGGAAAGTTCTTTGTTGGAAGGGAAGTAGAGAAAATGTCAAAGTCCAAATATAATGTTGTTACTCCTGATGACATATGCAATAATTTTGGAGCTGATACCCTCCGCCTCTACGAAATGTTCCTGGGCCCTCTTGAATTAAGCAAGCCCTGGAACACCAATGGAATTACGGGCGTTTACGGCTTCTTGAAAAAATTGTGGCGTTTGTTCGAGAACGGGGTAGTGGATACTGAACCTACCAAAGGAGAATTGAAGTCACTGCATAAATCGATCAAAAAGATCACTGAGGACATTGAGAAATTCTCATTCAATACTTCGGTGAGCAATTTCATGATCTGTGTGAACGAACTTACGGAGCAAAAATGTAATAAACGCACGATCCTTGAGCCCTTATTGATCATTCTGTCTCCTTATGCACCACATATCACAGAAGAACTTTGGAGTCAATTAGGGCACAAGGAAAGTATTGCCTATGCGCCTTTTCCTATCTTCGATGAAAAGCATTTGGTAGAAGATAATTTCGCGTATCCTGTTTCCTTCAACGGAAAAATGCGATTCAATATTAACTTATCCCTGACCTTGTCTGTCTCGGAGATAGAAAAGATCGTGATGCAGGATGAGCAAACCCAGAAATACCTCGAAGGAAAAACGCCTAAAAAGGTCATCATCGTCCCTAAGAAGATCGTGAATATCGTGGTGTAATTTTATTTAGTTCGTCATTCCGAGTCCCCGCTTGCGGGGTGTGGTTCATGAGGAATCTGTCAATAAAAAGTACGTTTGGAGTGGCCAAAAGTCTGTTAAAAATAAGCAAACCCGAAGCGCGTACACTCGCCCTCGAGGCCCAAGGCCTCTCGGGCTCACAAACCTTCGGAAAAGGCAAAGAAGGCGCCCTCAACGCCATCAAACATTTAGGGTACATCCAGCTCGATACACTTTCAGTCGTAGCCCGCGCGCATCACCACACGCTCTGGACGCGCTCCGAAAATTATTCCGAAAAACATCTCGACGAACTCGTTAAAGAAAGAAAAGTGTTCGAGTACTGGAGTCACGCTGCGGCCTATATGCACATCGATGATTTCCGTTTCAGTCTGCCGCGCAAAGAAACTTTCCGCAAAGGAAGGTCGCATTGGTTTGGCAAGGACAAAAAAGTGATGAAGTATGTGCTCGACCGTATTAAGTCTGAAGGACCACTTGCTTCACGCGATTTTGAGAACCCGGAGAAACGCGCTTCCTGGTTCGATTGGAAACCGGCCAAGAACGCGCTCGAGCAACTCTTTCATGATGGAACCCTGATGGTAACTGAGAGAAGAGGTTTTCAGAAGGTGTATGACCTTGCCGAACGTGTTTTGCCATCTGATATAAAGACACAAACTCCAACCAAAGAAGAATATGCCCGTTATTTGATAGAAAGAACCCTCACGGCGCATGGCTTCGCATCTATAAAGGAAATAACGCATTTACGAAGAGGAATGAGCCCGATCACTCTGAAAGTGTTAAAAAAAATGTTGAAGGAAGGCGCGCTGATCGAAGCTCATGTTGAAAACGTGAAAGAGGTTTTTTACATTTTGCCCGAAACCCGGAACGTGGAACTCAGAAACGCTACAACGGCTGTTTTAGTGTCTCCTTTCGATAATGCAGTGATCATGCGCAATCGGGTTAAGAACGTATTTGAATACAATTACGGAATAGAATGCTATTTACCCGAACACAAACGCACGTACGGCTATTTTTGCCTGCCAATTTTAGACGGAGATCAATTTGTGGGACGACTAGACCCCAAAGCTGACAGGGAGACAGGGACTTTTTTTGTTAAAAGTTTGCATATAGAACATCCTCCCGCCAAAATGGATGCTTTCCTTACACGACTTGCAAATGCAATTAAAAGATTTGCAGCTTTTAACAATTGCGAAAAGATCGTGGTGGAAAGAACGAGCCCCAACAAAATAAAAGCAAGCCTTAAAGCGTTGATCAAATAGTATTTGGCCTGTTATTTGTAAATTGCCTGTGTAATGCGAAAGCTTATTCTCCTATTTCTTGGCCTGTTCCTTCTCTCTTCATTTGTGGGGGGTGATAAGGATGTTATTACCTGGAGCAAGGACCGCAAACTTACGTGGAAAGATTACCGAGGTAAACCTAAACCGCGTTTTGCCGCCGCATCTACTGTTTACAGTCTGGGAAGATATGTGGACGGGAGCGGAGGAAAGGCAACCGCCGTTATCGAGGCTTATTTCTATTGTAACGATTCCTGGAAAAAAGACGATTGGATAAACGACGAAGTATTAGCTCACGAGCAGAAACACTTTGACATTGTTGAACTCTTCGCCCGAAAGATCCGGAAGAAAATTGATAGTATGACCTTCGGGAGTTTAAAGGAAGCTGAAGAAAAAGTGGAATCACTCTACCAGGGCCTCAACAAGGAGATGGACGTTTACCAGGACCTATATGACAAGGAAACCGACGGATCGATGGATGGCGACGGCCAGCGTAAGTGGGAGAAAAAAATTGCGGAGGAGATAAAATCGCTCGATGCCTATGCTTCCAAAACCGTTGTCCTTAAGATAAAATCAGGAAACTAAAACCAGCTCATTTACCGCCTCTTCGATCTTTGGCACCGATGCCAGCAATTGCTCGAAAGAATCGATCACAAAGTATTTGTCCTGCAAAATGTCTGTTCTGAAATCAGTAGTAAAAACCTTCTCTATAGCGAAATCAAATTTTTTCACCTTGTTGCCTAAAGCGTTCTTCGTTTCCCCTGAAGAAGAAATGATACCGGCTCCGTAAGCTTTCATATTACGGTTTTCGTAGATCATACCGAACTCAATGGTGAACCAGTACAAACGCCCCAGTTTTTCTATCACGGCTTTATTATGAATATGCTTCATAGCAAGATCGCCCATGCTCTTGAAAAAATCGCAGTAAGCCTGGTTGCTCAGCAAAGGCGTGTGCGCAAATACATCGTGAAACATATCGGGTTCTTCCAGGTAGTCGAGCTGTTCCTTTGTACGTATCCAGCAGGTAGCTGTGAATTTCTTCTGCGAAAGCAGGTTAAAGAATTCAGGTTGCTCGCTGATATTAGGCACAGTATGCAACCCCCAGCCGGTATGCTTTTGCAAAATGGAGTTCACTTCCGTAAAATCCGGAATGCGGTCGGCCCTGAACTTCACTTTCTCAAGCGCTTCCAGGAAGTCGAGTGACACATGGTTCTCCAGGTTCTTCATCTGCCTGTCGAAAAGGATCTTCCATACCTCGAAATCCTCTTCGGTGTAGTGTTTGTAAACCTGTTCGTTTGGTTTTGTTCTCATAGCTATAAAATAAAAGGTCCCGCTTTGTGGGCGGGACCTGGTTTATGTTTAATTTATCTTTTACTTAATTAAAAACCCTGCGCTCCCGCGTTTTTGGGGAGTAATAATAAGTTTGTGTGTGCAGGTGTTTGTTCATCGAATACAAATGTATGACTATTTCCAGCATTTGCAAAAAACCACTTTCTCGATCTTTTGCGGCTCTCCGGGTGGGAGGGTAAATTCTTTCATATACACCACGTTAAGTGTGTCTATGGGATTCGTGGAATTGCCTCTGTTCCAATCCTTTATAAGGTATTCGCAATAGTAATGCTGCATGAAAAGGTTGTCGGGAATAACAAAGTTCTCCTGGTATTTGCGCCAGCGATCGTCTTTAATGTAGTCCAACGCATATTCCGGTTTGGTGAAGTTAACCGGTTTTCCATCACGGTTAATATCGATGTGTTCGCCTTTGCTTGTGATGCCTTCCATTACCAGCCAGCCGTCTTCTTTAAAAACGCGGGGCGCAAACATGTTCCAACGCTGATCGAGTCGCAACATAAAACCAAACTTAAAGGTTGCATTGCCTGAAACGCCAAGCCCGGCACCTTCCACATTTCCCAGGTTCCAGATAAAACAAAGTGCCATGCAAAAGAACACAAAGCAATTACGCGCTACACGGAGATAATAGTTCTTCATTAGTTGTGCAAAAGGATGGCCTACATCTTCTTCCGATAATTGTTTCCGGTTTATTCTGAATAGCTTTTCCAGTTTATCCATCGCTTTTTCTGAGAGCAAGCCAAGGGTAGAAGCGATATTGATGAGATAGAACAAACCTACAAAAAGTGTAAGCCCGATCGAGATCTGGAAAGTGAGGAAGGCAAAGAACGCCAACATGCGGAACCGGGACTTGCGGAACGGGATGAAAAGCAGAAAGGGAGTAAGGATCTCGAGCCACTTGGCAGAAACCGTCAGAAATTTTAAAAGTTCGGTATGCGGCAGAAGGGCCTTACCGAGTGGCAAAACCATTTGGTCGAGACTCAGCGCGTAATAATACCCGGTGCCTTCGCTCCAGTCCCATTCGGAAGAATCTTTCAGGATACCGGTGAAAAAGTAAACCGAGAAGATCAGTAACAAATAAGCGATAACCGGAACGTCGAAGTATTTCTTCTCACGCTGCATACCGGGATAGCGTTTTGCATCGATGGAGTAGAAATTACCCCAGGGAAGGAAGATCCCCCAAAAAAGCAGCAGGCGTAACACATCATCCCCGCATTGCAATATTCCATGGTTACGATTCTGTATGGAAAGCAGCATGAGCCAGGCCAATACCGAGAAGATGCGGGTACGGTAACCTATGAGCAGGCAGAAAAAGATCAACGCTGCCAAAGCGAAAAGAAAGGCCACGTACCCGAATGAGTCGTTGAACTGGAACAAGGAGAAATACCCGCTTCTCCAGAAAGAAACCCCCACTTCTTTGAAAGGAACGACCCCTTCGGCGGTATAATGCGCGGTTAAGGAAGTGCTGCGAATGGCAAGATCGGCAAGCAGGATCAGCGCGGTAGCTACCCGCATGAGGCTCAGCGCCCGCGTATCGAGGGCATAGCTTTCTTTAAGCTTTTGAAGAATACGGGATATAAAACCTGCAATATTGCCGCCCAAAGCCATTCATCAAAACTAAAAAATTATCACAATTAGTTGCTACCTTTGTTAGGGTATTTATCATGAGCGAACCGATCATCAAAGTAACAGACATCACCAAGAAATACGTCATTGGCACGGAAGAGATCAATGCGCTCAACGGCGTTTCGCTTGAAGTGAAAAAAAACGAATACGTGGCCCTCATGGGCCCTTCAGGCAGCGGAAAGTCCACACTTATGAACATGCTGGGTTGTCTTGATTCTCCAACTTCCGGCGAATACATCCTCAATGGTATCCCGGTGGCAAAAATGAGCGATAATCAATTGGCTGAAGTACGAAACAAAGAAATAGGCTTCGTCTTTCAAACCTTCAATTTATTGCCTCGCTCAAGCACGCTTGAGAATGTGGCTTTGCCTATGGTCTATTCGGGTTCTAAGAAAGAAGTGCGCGACGCCCGTGCAAAAGAAGTGCTTGAGCAGGTTGGACTCGGGAACCGAATGAGCCATAAGCCCAATGAACTTTCGGGTGGACAGCGTCAGCGTGTTGCTATAGCCCGCGCTTTAGTAAATAAGCCCGCTATTATTCTCGCCGATGAGCCTACAGGAAACCTGGATAGTAAAACTTCTGTTGAGATCATGGGACTTCTGGAAGACATTCACAAATTAGGAAATACGATCATTCTTGTAACTCACGAAGAAGAGATTGCAAAATACGCGCACCGTATTGTGCGTTTGAAGGACGGTGTTATAGAAAGTGACCAGCTTAATCCTAAATGACCAAGCTAAGTGTAAACATCAATAAAATTGCTACGCTCCGTAATTCGCGTGGAGGAAATGTTCCGGATCTTATACAGGTAGCGAAGGATTGCGAGCGTTTTGGCGCGCAGGGAATAACGGTACACCCACGGCCGGATGAAAGACATATTCGCTACGCGGACGTGCATGACCTGAAGAAGATCGTTACTACGGAGTTCAACATAGAAGGAAATTGCCGCGAACAGAAATTCATGGATCTTGTGTTGGCGGTGAAACCCACGCAGGTCACGCTGGTTCCGGATGTAGAGGGACAATTAACTTCTGATCATGGGTGGGACACAATAAAGAACAGGGATTATTTAAAAGAAACGATCGCCGTTTTAAAAAAGGCGGGCATACGCACATCGATCTTTGTTGACGCGGATATGAAAATGGTAACCGGTGCAAAGGAGACAGGTACAGATCGTATAGAGCTGTACACAGAAAGCTATGCCAAGCATTATCCCGCGAACAAAGAGGGCGCCATCAAGGATTTTATTGTAGCGGCTAAAACAGCAGAGCAATTACAAATAGGGTTGAACGCCGGGCACGATCTGAGCCTGGCGAACCTGAAATATTTTAAGGAACATCTTCCTAACCTTTTGGAAGTTTCCATCGGGCACGCCCTGGTAACAGACGCGCTTTATTACGGGTTGGAGAATACCATCATGATGTACAGAAGGCAATTACAGTAATGCAACTCGCTTTCAGAAAATATGGTACAGGTCAACCACTTCTTATCCTGCACGGACTTTTTGGTCAAAGCGATAACTGGAACACGCTAGCCAAACGTTTTGGCGACAATGGCTTTGAGGTTTATACAATAGACCAGAGGAATCATGGTCTTTCTCCGCACAGCGATGAATTCAGTTATGAGCTGATGGCGGGCGACATTAAAGAATTTATCGAAGAACATAAACTGAAAAACCCGGTTCTGTTGGGTCACAGCATGGGAGGGAAAACAGCGATGTTCTTTGCTCTGAAATATAAAGGTGTGCTGGATAAACTGATCGTGGCAGACATGGCGCCCATTCAATACAAGCCGCATCATAATGAAGTTATGAAAGCGCTGCACTCGGTGGATTTTAAAAAGATCACTAACCGAAAGGAGGCGGAAGCTATTTTGAACGAGTATATTTCTGATTTCGGAACGAAGCAATTCCTGCTAAAAAATATCTATTGGAAAGACACAATCAACAATATCATGGATTGGCGCTTTGATCTCGCGGCTATTTCGAAGAATTATGATGAAATATTAGCTGAGGTTCCAAATGATTCGTGCCAGACCAATTCACTTTTTATTCGGGGAGAAAGATCGAACTACGTTACAGAGAGTGAAACATCCGAAATAAAAAAGCGCTTTCCAAATAGTGCGCTAGAAACCATTCCCGGTGCAGGACATTGGCTGCACGCCGAAAAACCCGATGCGTTCTACGAGAGCGTGATCAGATTTATAAAGCCGTAAAGTGCTGTAGCATGATCTTCATGGCCTCATCTAGGGTTCCTCCGAAAGAAACAACACCATCTTCGTGCCCCGCCATTGAAAAGATGCGGTGTTGAAGTAGATTTTCCTCCTCGGCAAGTCGTTTCACTTCTTTGGCCATAGCCGGTGTTCCGTAGCTAACCGACTCTTTAGTAGTTGGCATTTTATGCAGCAGCGATTCCCAGAGTTTTTTATGATGTACATGCACGATCCCGCTGATCTTCGGATCGAGAAGATAGACGGCGGCATGTGTGAGTGATTCAGAAGAGGCTTTGGCCGGACCTACGCAATTCACAGTATTGTTCTCTATGCTGAATGATTCTACATAGGAGTAACCTTCGATAGAAAGCTCTTCTATATGCCCGGTTTGCGTGGCGGAAATAAGGAATTGTTCTGCTTTTATACGCTTACTGATATTTCCGTAACCAACATTATGGACAGTGTCAAATCCGATCAGTTTTTTTTGAAAAAGTAAATTACGGGCATCCAAAAGATCGGATACATTGCCGGTTTTGGGAAGGGGTTCTTCTTGCCAGTTGCAAATGAACTTTATATAACCTTCGTCGATCATGTGAATAAAGCGCGGAGAGAGTTTGTCTCGGCAATTCCCCTTTCCGTGATGATACCGGTTATTAAGCGGGCGGGAGTTACATCAAAGCCATAATTGGCCGCCGGAGTTTTTTCGGGGCAGATCAGCACCTTCTGTATTTCTTTTCCATTCAGGCCATGCACGTATTTCACTTCCTCTTCATTTCTTTGCTCAATGGGTATCTGTTTGAGACCGTCTGTTAGATCCCAATCGATGGTTGAGGAGGGCGCAGCTACGTAAAAAGGGATCTTATTATCATTTGCAGCCAACGCTTTTAGATACGTACCGATCTTATTGGCGGCGTCGCCGTTTGAAGTGATGCGGTCGGCGCCCACGATCGCCATATCCACCATACCATGTTGCATCAGGTGTCCGCCTGTATTATCAGCAATAAGCGTGTGTGGAACATTTTCATTTAGTAACTCGAAAGCAGTAAGATTAGCGCCTTGGTTGCGGGGCCTTGTTTCATCTATCCAAACATGAAGCTTGATGCCTTTTTTATGAGCCTGGTAAATAGGAGAGGTGGCTGTTCCCCAATCTACGCAGGCAAGCCACCCGGCGTTGCAATGGGTAAGTATGTTTACAGGTTCGCCTTTTTTCTTTTTGCTGATCTCTTCAATGAGTTTCAATCCGTGCTCGCCTATTCGTTTGCACATGACAATATCTTCCTGTTTTATTTTTTCGGCTTCTTCTAAGGCGGTTCGGGTTAATTTTTCGAAGGGGCAAGGGGCCAGTTTTTCTTTCATTCTACCCAGCGCCCAGTGAAGGTTAACGGCAGTAGGCCTTGTTTTTGAGAGGGAATTGATGGCCTTTTCCAACACCGCCTTGTAGTTATCTTTATTGGAATTCAGTGTAGCCAAATAGACCCCGAAAGCAGCTGTTACACCAATTAAAGGAGCTCCCCTGATAATCATGTCCTTAATGGCAGAACAGGCATCCTCCGGGTTTTTCAATTCAATAACAGATAATTGGTGTGGCAATTTCCGTTGGTCTATTACCCAAACGGCTGCCTTCCCGGGTTCTGTCCAAATAGTATGAAACGGTTTTTTATCGATGAGCATACCTAACAAAACTACGGGTAAAATTTGAAAAACAGAGGCTTTATTGTATTTTTGCCCCCTTCCCGATAGTTACCGGGAGCCGCTCCTATAGCTCAGTCGGTTAGAGCATCAGACTCATAATCTGAGGGTCCTTGGTTCGAGCCCAAGTGGGAGCACATCAATAGTAAGACCTCCATATTAATGGAGGTTTTTTTATGGTCAATATTTAAACAGCTCGCCACCTTCATTCTGCAGTTCGCCACGCAGCGTGCCGTGTAGGTATACACGTGCGCCTTTTTTAATGATGAGCTTTGTGTTTATTGTACCAAAAAGACGAGCGATCACATTTTCTTCAACCGTTACGGTATCCGCGTTGAGGTGATTGTACTGCGAATTTCCATTGACCTTTATGTTTCCTGTGGCCTTGGTCTCTATGATCTTGTATTCGGGTTTCATCAGTTGGGTTTCCATGGCAAGCCTGGGCTGTTGTTAAATCAAACGCAAAATTATCATTTAGAATAGAAGGCAAAAATCAGGCCCACCTGTGATTCTTAAAAGTCGGAACGAAACAGAAGGATTTTGCAACTTTTCGTAAGAGGAAAAGGCCAATTTATCGAAGCCGAAAAATTAACCAGGCAAGTTGTGTTTTCTAACCTGTTGTTCGTCAGCCCCTCACGAAATCCTGCACTTTATAAGGCGTGTGTTGAAAAATCGATTTAAATAAAATCTCGGAGGAGCTAAGCGCTAAAGATCAAAAGAATTTTTTAGGCGGGGTAGATGGTTTTTCTGGCTCTTTAGGAATTATCCTGAATGGAACTGTATGAAGTCCTTTTAACTCCTGTCCCAATTGCTCTATATCCTCATCATCAGGATTCACGATCCAGGTCACACTTACTTTTTTCCCGGCAGCTGCCAACGAATCCATTTTTTTAAGAATATCGTTAATGAACTTGATAGAAGTTGAGTTAACATACAAAAAAGCGAAGGTCAAATTCGTTTCTTCATTAGGAGATTTGCAGTAGCCGGAGAACCAGCTAACGATATTCGTATAAAAAACGTGTGGACTATCAGGAAAGGAAAAACCTTCAATTTTAAGTATCCCCTTTTCTTTATCCAGGAGTACAGCCGGAGTTTGCTCGGTGGCCTGTACCTCAATGCGTGGCGTTGGTGACATAGTGACAAACACAAAAATAAGAAAGATCCCTTGATATATCAATTAAAAAAAGCATCATCCTTGTTAATCTATTTGATCTTGTACCGGATGCCGCCATATATCATTCTACCATAGATAGGCCCCCAGATCATGCTCGCGTCGAAGTATTTACCGAAAGGATCGGAGGCTGAAACGATAGGGTTCGACTGCCTCATATTGAGCGCATTCTCCACTCCTAAATAGATGTCAAAAAGCACCTTTGTTCCCGTCTTCCAGGTGATCTGTGAGTTGAGATTGAAAAAGGCCGGGGAATAGGGATCCCTCCGGTGCTCGATCGGATTACTACTTGTATTCGGTAACCGTTTTGGGCCGTTCCATTGTGTGGTAAGGTCAAATTGCCAGTGCTCGTTCTTTGTTTCGTAAGCCAGGTTGATAAAGGCACGATGAACAGAGACAAGATATTTGGGAAGAAGGCCACTGCTGTATTGCGTGCGTGTATCCACATAACGGTAAGCCATCCGCATATCAAATCGTTTTTTTACTTCCCAGGCAAATTCGGTTTGCAGGGTGTTTGAAAAAGACGCGCCATTGAGGTTATATATCAAAGCCATTTGCGGATCATGATCCAGGTCTATCACAACCTGGTTCACAAAATCAGTTCGGTATACATCCAGCGAGATCTGCGCATCACGGTAATCAAGCTTGAATTTGTGAAGGAAGTTCAATCCATAATTCCATGCGATCTCCGGGTTCAGTCCGTATGGTTTCATCGAGTCGGACACTTCTACAAGTAAACTCCTTGATGAGGCCATAAGAAACGAATTTTCGGCAAGTATATTCGCCGTTTTTAAAGCACGGCCCGCAGAAGCCCGTACAACGGTATGATCATTATTAAAAGCATAACGCATGTGTAAACGGGGAGTGAAAAAGAGCCCGTAATAATTACTTTGATCGGCGCGTAAGCCCGCCACCAGGTTGAATTTCGTTAAATAATTATAGGCATATTCAACGAATGCGCCTGGCACAGATTCCAGCCGGCTGTATTTCGAGAGTAAATAATTCTCTCTCATATCGTCCCATAAAAAACTCGCCCCTGTTTTGAATTTATGATTCGTATTCCCGATGATCCCCTGGAAAATGTAATTGGCATAAAAAGTTTGCTGAAAACCCGTATAGTTACTCAGTCCGTAAAAATTATTCTGACGGTGCTGCAGGAAACTTAATTGCAGGCCCATGCTGGTCTCCGGTTTTTTAAATACATAGCCATTCTTTGCAAAGGCATCCCATTTTTCGGAATGTATGCCAATACCATAATGCGGCATGGCCGAATCATGTTGCATATAATAATCCATTTGTCCGCCCTGTCGCACATCATTCAGGTAACTTCCGCCAAACTGCCCCTCAAATCCTTTTCTTGTTTGGTAATTCCATTTATTCATAAAATTGGCCTGTGAACCGGTGGGGATATCCAGAAAGCCATCCATGTTCATATCCTGCTTCAAAGGATTTAAACTATAGTGTGATAGAAGCACCGTACTCCAGGTGTCATTAAGTTTACGTGCAAGATTGAGGTTATATTCATTTCGCGCATTGGCATTTACATAAGCATTGAAAAAAAGTTTTTCGCTTGTTTCAGGCCTTTGCAATTCTGTATTGATCTGGCCGGTGAAACTTTCGTAACCGTTTATTACACTTCCCGCTCCCTTACTTAATTGAATAGAATGTATCCAGGAACCGGGAATGAAACTCAGGCCATAGATTGTAGCCAAACCCCTGAGGTAAGGCATGTTCTCTTTTGTGATGAGCGAATACTGACCTGAGAGCCCCAGCATCTGTATCTGCTTGGTACCGGTAACTGCGTCGGCAAAACTCACATCAACAGAAGGATTGGTCTCGAAGCTTTCCGACAGATTACAGCAGGCGGCCTTTGCAAGCTCACGCTGCCCCAGTGTTTCCGTTTTGATAGGGTCCATGAACGAGAATTGCGAAGAAGCAGAATGGTAGATCACTTCCACCACCTGAAGTGTTTTCACATTCGACAAAATAAAATCCACGTAGTATTGCGAGCTATCAATGATATTTGTGTCGCTTTTTAAACCCACAAAAGAGATCACCAAGGTATCCGTGACACTTGTTTTTTTCAATTGGAAACTTCCCACTTCGTCACTGGTAGTGGCAAGCGTGGTGTGCAACCAATGCAAGGTTGCTCCCGTTAAGGCACTTGTATCGCCTTTACCGGAAACCTCGAAGATCTTACCGCTCAAATATTTCTGGGCTGTACTTACAAACGGAAGGATCAAGAGCGCAATAAGGAGAGTGAACGCCCTCATTTCTTCACTTCGCATTTTTTGTCGCGGTACTTGCAGCAATCCGGTAGTTCGGCATATTTCGAATTGGGAGCCTTGACCTCTTCCGCGTCATGTCCGGATTTGGCCACCGCGTCCTTTATTTGCTGTTCCGTAACCTTGTCACTGCGGTAAATAACGGTGAGCGATTGTTTTTCTTCGTCCCACTTACTGTTCTTCACGCCTTTTATGTCGGCCGCGTTCTCAATGCGCTTCTTGCATTGTTCGCAATTGCCCGCTACTTTAAATACTTTGGTGACTACCTGTTTTTGTTGTCCGTATGTATATCCCGCTGTTACAAGCAGGATGAATAAAATTATCTTTTTCATTTTCCTTGTTTGAATTAATTAAAAATTGACTCTCAAAAAATGAGGATCGTTAGAACCGGTTACCGGAAAGAAAAAGATCAGATGAGGAGGACCCGCTTGGAAAGATAGACGGGATCGGTAGGTATAGGCGGGGATTCGATCAAAGAATCAGACGAAACGGTACGTTGGGTAATGGGGGCCATTTTTATTGGCAGAACCTGGCATATATCGACCGATTTTACGGCGGGTATCTGGAGCGTAGAAGCAGAGAACTGGCTGTCTTCCACTTTCACAAAAGCCTCTTTTTCATCGCAGCAGCCCTTTTTTTCCATTTTGCCGCAGCAGTTACTTTCTTCAGAATCTGAATGGGAGAGGGAAATGCTTTTTACTTTGTTGCCACAATAATGCAGGTGCAAAGAAAAGCCCGAAACCGTGATGAGGTAGAAGAAACAGAAGGATATGATGAAGGCCTTTTTCACTCTTACAAAGATACAAATTTAAGTGCCTGAACGCAAGTAAAAAGGCCGTAAAACCTAAAAGGCCTATCACTGTGCTAAAACAATAATTTTGTGTATTTTAGAAGCCTATGTGGAGATTTTTAGCCCGGTTTATCTTAAGGTACCGTGTATATATGTTGCTGGCGGTGGCCCTTATTACCGTTTTTTTTGGATACAAGGCCAAAGACATTGAGATCACATACCAGTTTGCTAAACTGTTGCCCGACAGCGATTCGGCCAGTATTGATTACGAATATTACAAAAGTAAGTTTGGGCAGGATGGTGCCGCCCTCCTGATCGGCAGCGATATTACGCCGCTTAAAAAATTAAAGGCGTTTAATGCCTGGTACGACCTTGGCGATCAGCTGAAAAACATTAAAGGAATTGAGAACGTGGCTTCCATCGGGCGCCTGAAAGAGCTGGTGCTGAACGACAGTCTTGCGAAGTTCGACCTTGTACCTTTGATATCGAAAAAACCGGAAACGCAGGAGGAACTTGACGCGTTGTGGGAAAAGATCGCATCTTTGAAAGTGTATGACGGGATACTTTACAATTTGAAAAGCAATTCTACCATTAC
>JANWKZ010000009.1 GCA_025451115.1 Bacteroidia bacterium
CTCTGCCAGCACACCTTCTTACGTTTACCTGAGCAAAGTCACTGTCATCAATCCATCTGAAGAAGTGAATGTACAATGGCAGGTGGATAATACCATTCCGGTGGGTGGCTTTCAAATATTACGAGCTGCCAATCCAAACGGACCTTACTCGAGCGCGGGTGTCGTTTATACGCATGGAGGAAGCAATTATAGTTTTGTGGACAATTACGTGAATGCTTCCCTGCGTTCTTACTACTACAAGGTTCATGTGCTCGATACCTGCATGAACGAGATCAAACGTTCGGATACCAGCAATACAATTCATCTCACGGCTTACTCAAGCGGCAACCTCACGGCTACGCTCAACTGGACCTATTACAACGTTTGGCTGGGTAATGTAACGGGGTACAATATTTACCGCAGCCTGGATGGTGTTTTCACCTTCGTTGCCAACGTGAGCGCGGGCACCAATACCTTTGTAGATGATGTTTCTCCTTATGCAACCTACAGCGGAAAGTTCACTTATTACGTGGAAGCTTTGGAAGGAACCGGTAATCCTTACGGCTTTACCGAAAAAAGCGAAAGTAATTACGCTGAGGTATACATTGATGCCAATCTTTACATCCCTAACGCATTTGTGCCCAAGGGGCACAACAAGATCTTCATTCCGGTGGCCAATTACATAGAAAAGACCGATTACCGCCTTAGCATTTACGACCGCTGGGGCGATAAGGTTTGGGAGACTACGGACGTAACAGAAGGTTGGGACGGCGGCAAGTACGGCGAAGGCGTTTACGGCTACCTGGTCCAGTACAAAACCTCCATTGGTGAGATCCGCGAGCAAAAAGGCATCGTGAACCTGGTGCGTTAAGTCAAATCTTCATGAAAGGTTAATATTTCCAATTCGGGGACGGCATTATTTGCGTATCTTTGACAAATTTTTCCCCAATGAACGCTCCCTACGCCAACAAATTTGTTACCGAAGGTCTTACGTATGATGATGTGCTGCTGGTTCCGGCCTATTCGGAAGTATTACCCCGCGAAGTAGAGACCAAATCCTGGTTCACCCGCGAGATCATGCTTAACGCGCCCATCGTTTCGGCGGCTATGGACACCGTAACGGAGCATCGTATGGCCATTGCCATGGCCCAGGAAGGCGGAATTGGTGTATTACACAAGAACATGAGCATTGCGGCCCAGGCCGAAGAGGTAAGGAGAGTAAAACGATCGGAAAGCGGGATGATCATGGACCCTGTGACACTTTCTGAAACCGCTACCATTGCCGATGCTTTGGCCTTGATGGCCAACAATAAGATAGGCGGCATACCCGTAATTGATAAGAAAGGATCGTTAATTGGCATCGTTACCAATCGGGATCTTCGTTTTGAAAAGAACCATAAACGCCCGGTACGTGAGATCATGACCATACGCAAGAATATCATCCTTGCGCATCATGGTATTACCTTGAAAAAAGCCGAAGATATTTTACAGGAATATAAAATTGAAAAGTTACCTATAGTAGATAAGAATGATAAGCTCATCGGGCTCATCACCTACAAAGACATCATCAAGATCAAAGTTCGTCCTAATGCCTGCAAAGACAGTATGGGTCGCCTGCGCGTGGCAGCCGCCTTAGGTGTTACTGCCGATACTATGGAGAGGGCGGAAGCGCTTGTGAAAGCCGGCGTAGATGCTATGATCATCGATACAGCGCACGGCCACTCAAAAGGTGTGATCGATATGTTGAAACTGGTTAAAAAGAAATTCAAAGACACGCAGATCATTGCCGGTAACATTGCCACCGGTCAGGCTGCCCTGGATCTTGTAAAAGCAGGAGCAGACGCGGTGAAAGTGGGGATCGGTCCGGGTTCTATTTGTACTACGCGTGTTATTGCCGGTGTGGGTGTTCCCCAATTATCGGCTGTGCTGGAAGTAGCACACGCTTTAAAAGGAAAAAATGTCCCTCTTATTGCTGACGGCGGTATACGCTTTAGTGGTGATATTGTAAAGGCTTTGGCGGCCGGCGCCGGTTCGGTGATGCTGGGATCTTTGTTTGCCGGTTTGGATGAATCGCCGGGCGAGACCATCATTTACGAAGGAAGAAGGTTTAAATCTTACCGCGGCATGGGTTCCATAGAGGCTATGCAGATGGGATCTAAGGACCGCTATTTCCAGGACGTGGAAGACGACATTAAAAAGCTGGTACCCGAAGGAATTTCGGGCCGTGTACCCTTCAAAGGGCAGCTTTCCGAAATATTTTATCAACTAATGGGAGGTTTACGTGCCGGTATGGGCTATTGCGGTTCAAAAGACATCAAATCCCTGCAGCAGGCCAAGTTCATACGCATTACTACGGCGGGGGTTACCGAGAGCCATCCACACGACGTGTTCATAACCCGTGAGGCGCCAAATTACAGCCGTAAATAAAATTTTTCTTATTTTTCGGACATGAAGAGCGAGATCATCTCTAAGCTGGAGGCACTTTTGAAGACCGAAGACGTGAATACCGTGGCTTCGGAGATCAAAAATATTCAGAAGGATTATGAAGCTGCTTTTGCCGCCGACATGGAAAAGGCAAGGGAAGCTTTTGTAGCCGGTGGCGGTAAAGCGAACGAATTCGTTTACGCCCGTACAACTGAAGATGAAAAGCTGATCTTTCTGTTTGGTAAGTTTGCCCGCCTGCAAAAGAACAAAAAGGAGAAAGCGGGTAACGAGCACGACAAGAACTACGAAGTAAAGATGTCCATCATCCGCGATATCGGCGATCTCTCTAAACTGGAGGTGAACATAAGCGGAGCCATAAAAAAATTACACGAATTACAGGCTAAGTTCAAAGAGACCGGCCCCGTACCATCTGATAAGCACAAAGATGTGCTGGCGGAGTATAATAAGGTGGTTGATCAATTCTATTTTGGCCTCAACCTCTATAAAGCCTCGCAGGAAGTAGACCTTAAAAAGAACTTTGAAGCGAAGACCGAGATACTGGAAAAGATAAAAAGACTGCTTACCTCCGAGAACCTGAAGGATGTGGAGCGTACCATTAAAGTTTTTCGTGGCGAGTGGGAGGCTATTGGCCCTGTTCCGCAGGAAAAATGGCTGGCCCTTAAGGATGAGTTCAAAGCGCTTAATGACCAGGTGAACCAAAAGGTCTCGGAGTTCTATGGTCAGCAGAAAGAGCAACTGGGCCAGAACCTGGAATCAAAAAAAAAACTAGTGGAGAAAGCCCGGACCCTGGTGGTGATGTGGCCAAAGACTGAGAAAGAGTGGGAGCAGAAGACCAAAGCCCTTTTAGACATCCAGAACGAGTATAAAGAAGCTGGTCGCACTGAACAAAAAACAGGCGATGAGGTTTGGAAAGAGTTCCGTGGGGTTTGCGATACTTTTTTTGACAAGAAGAAAGAATTCTTTGAGCAGGCCAAAGGTAAATACGACGAGGCCAAAAAAGCAAAACAAAAACTTATTGACGAAGCATCAGAACTGAAGGACAGCACTGACTGGCAGCGCACCGGCGAGAAGCTGATGAACTTACAGCAGCAGTGGAAGAAGATACCGAATGCGCATCCTAAGGATGAACATCGGTTGTATGAGTCTTTCCGCGCGCAGTGCAATCATTTCTTTGAAGCCAAACGTTTGCAGTTTGCCGAGAAGAATGCTGCGCTTGAGCAGAACGTAGGAGCGAAAGAAGCGATCATTGAAAGTTTGAACGCTTTTGTTCCGGTTGCAGATGCACAGGAAACCACCAACGCGCTCAAGGCTTTCGCGAAACAATGGCACGAGAGCGGGCAGGCGCCTCCTAACGAACGTAAGCGCCTGAACGATGCTTTTTATAATAAACTGGAAGAATTTTACGCCGCCATTGCCGGAAGTGAAGAAGAGAAACAATTGATCAAATTCAAATTGAAGATCGAACGTTTTGAGCAGGCGCAGGATGCTTTTGATCTTTTACGCAAAGAGAATGAGTTCATCAAAAAACAACTCAACGATATCCAGCACGAGGTTACCACCTATGAGAACAACATGGGTAATTTTAAGAGCAGCAGCAAGACCAAGAGCCCGATGATCATTGAAATGGAGAACAAGATCGCGGCCGAAAAAGCGAAGGTAGAGGAGTGGAAGAAGAAACAGAAACTCGTAAAAGCCGCCCTGGATAACGTAACGAAGGCCAAAACTCCCGCCGTTTAACACATTTCTTACATTTAAACCTTTTTAGAACCGGTTTATTACCCGTTTTTTCAGGAATTATTCTATATTTGTTAGAACAAAACCGTGTTACATGAAGAAAATACTACTTTCCTTTTCATTTATTGTCATTTTAACGGGCGCTAAGGCCCAAACCTATTACGAAAATATCGCGCATATTTTCCAGGCACGTTGTACCTCGTGTCATAATCAATACGGACATTTCCCTCTTTTAACCTATACGGATGCGAAGGATCACTCGGTTGATATTCTTACCCAGCTTACCAACGGCACCATGCCACCCTGGCCTCCGGATACGAACTACACTCGTTTTTTTCATGAGCGTTTGATAACTACACAGGAAAAAAACGATATCATCAGCTGGATCAATGGCGGTACGCAGTATGTAGATACTACGCTGGCACCCACGCCTCCTTCATACCCAAAATACAGGTTAAATGGCACACCCAGTCTTACTTTGCAAATACCAACCTATACAAGCAATGCAACGAATGCAGACAAGTATAACTGTTTTGTAATTAACAGCGGGCTTACGCAGGATGTTTACCTGCGTGCATTTGAAATTGTTCCCGGCGATCCTACTATTGTGCATCACGTAGTGGTTACTATCGATACGGCGGCGGCTTCAACTAGCGATCTTTCGGGTGGTTGTTATACACAGCCCGGTCAGTTCAGCATTGGAGGTTATGCACCGGGTTCAGATCCTACTATTTTTCCTAGCGGACAGGCGCTTAAATTGGGTATGAAGATCAAAGCGGGCTCGCAATTGGTTCTACAGATACATTATCCCAAAGGAACCGCAGGGCAGGTTGACAGCACGCAAATTCGTATGTTCTTTTACCCAACCGGAACCACAGGCATTCGTCCGCTTATTGCCAGAACGCTTTTGCAGAACTGGAACATGGCTTTAGCTCCTAATACAACAGCTACCTATACGGCTCAGTACCCAAGTGGAAGCGGAACGCTTCCAAC
>JANWKZ010000010.1 GCA_025451115.1 Bacteroidia bacterium
GCTCCATTCCCCCTGTCAGGGTCCATCCACACACCCACAATACCACTGTCGATAATATCCGGCCCCCGGTGAATAATATCATAATTATAGAACGTAGTGTAATTAAGTACACGATCGCTATCAGCGATCGCCGGACAAGTGAAAACATAGGCACTGGCATGTACTTCAATACCTAAACCGGCTGTGCCACTTTCAGTATGTTTTAAACTGTCATTGAACATCCACCAGATCATTTGGTCGCCCTTCATTTTAGGATAATCGCCATCCTGAATAGGATTATATAAACCGTCTCCATTCATATCTACAAAAGGTGCAAGACGGCGCGAATATCCACCCGTTCCGTGAGCCGGCCAATTAAGAATGGTGGGATGCGGAATAAAAGTTCCGTTCTGCACATTACCAAGGCTCCAGTTGTACTGAAAATTAGCAATATCAAAACGGTTGATCTTCCAGAGGTCCGTATACGGTTTAATAGCATTTGTATCAACGGGGTTAATAGTATCCAGCGGTCCCGGCCAGAAATCATTGCCATTTTGCCTATAGGTCATGGCAGACATTCTCAATCCACCATTGTGGTATCCCCCGACCCATAATGAAGCGGAAAATAAGGGGCTTTTATTCAGGTGAACGGGGGCTATATACGGTGCTCCGCCATTTATGGCATCCGCATTATTCATAATGTGGGCCTTCACATGATTCAAGGTAAGCGAATCTGTCTTAGGTTTCCACCAGGGTTGAGCTTTTGCCTGAAAAAGTATGGTGAGGATAAAAGCAATAATGTAGATTTTTTTCATAAGATCTGTTTTGGTAGTACTAAATTAAACGGCAGACAACCGCAAAATATCACCGTTTGGCATCTGGCGGCTTTGGCTTAATAAGTGGTTAGCAATTCAAAACAGGTGGTTTTGTTAAATTGATACAAAACCTTAAATTTGGGCAAAATATTAGCTATGTCAGATCACAACCACGAGTCACCCAAAAGAGTTTATTTCGGCATTCCCATTGCGTTTGCCCTGGTTTTTTGGTTTGTAGTATTCTTATGCCTGAAAGCCTGCGATGGTAAAGACCATGGCGCCTGCGGAAAAGAATGCTCCAAAGAATGCATGGAGCACTGCAAAGCAGAAGGTAAAGAGTGCGCCAAAGAATGTGAGAAAGCCAAAGAAGGCGAGAAAAAAGAAGCCGTAACCGAAGAGAAGAAAGAAGGATCAGAAGCAGCTGCTCCTGTTGAAGAGAAGAAAGAAGGCGCTACCGAAGAGAAAAAAGAAGAAGGACATCACTAAACCTTCAGTTGCCCTTTATCGTAAAGCCATTTGGCCTTTAGGATAGCGGCTACACTGATGGCGTCGGTGATCTTTCCCTCCATACACCAATTAAAAGCTTCATCCAGGTGAAGCTTTTTTATTTGCAATACTTCGCTTTCCTCGGGCTCGGCTTCTTCAAAGGACAAGCCCGTGGCCAGGTAAGTGATGGAAAGTTCGTCGGTAGCCGAATTACTTAAATGCAGGCGTTGGAACTCTTCGTACTTCTTTGCCACTATACCGGCTTCTTCTTTCAGTTCGCGCTGTGCAGACTCAACCGGGGGCACATCCTGGCTTCCACCGCCTTCCGGGATCTCCCAGCTGTATTCATCAACCGGGTAACGGTATTGTCCTACAAGCCAGATGTTATAGTTTTTATCAATAGGAAGTATCCCAATAGCAAGGTTCTTAAAATGAACTACACTGTAAATGGCAGGATTCCCAACCGGGTTGGTGACATCACTTTTGGTAACCTTGATCCATGCCGATTCATAAACCGTTTCGGTGGTCTTGGTGATCCAGGGATTTTTAGTGAGGTCTTTATCCACTCTTAAGCGGAAACAAAGGATTTAATGACCGACTCGAAAAGGAATTTGCCGTCTTCATTGAACAAAGCTTTATCCGACGCGCGCTCGGGGTGGGGCATCATACCGAAAACATTCTTACCGGCGTTGCAGATACCCGCGATGTTCTCCATCGCTCCGTTTGGATTTGCCTCGTCGGTAACATTTCCGTTCTCATCGCAATAACGGAAAAGCACTTGCCCGTTATCGTTCAGGGCTTTTAATGTTTTTGCGTCGGCATAATAATTTCCTTCACCGTGCGCGATAGGAATTTTCAGAGCCTTATTTTTGGGGATCGAATTGGTAAGGATAGTATCCGGATTTACCGCTTTGATGTAAACATTCTTGCAGGCGAACTTGCGGCTGGTATTGTGTAATAAAGCACCGGGCAAAAGGCCCGCTTCGCAAAGCACCTGGAAACCGTTGCAAACACCAAAGAGAAAACCACCTTTTGCGGCGTGCTCCGCTACTTTTTCCATGATGGGAGAAAAACGCGCGATGGCGCCCGAACGGAGATAATCTCCATAAGAAAAACCGCCCGGCAATACGATCGCGTCGCAACCCTGCAGGTCCTTGTCTTTATGCCATAATTTTACAGTTTCCTGGTTCATGATGTCGCGTAACACGTACACCATGTCCTCATCGCAATTACTTCCCGGAAAAACAACTACTCCAAATTTCATGTTATTGTACTTTTAAGATCTCTAACTCGGTGTGCTGCAGTATACTGATCACAATTATCGCGATGAGCAACAGCAGTAAAATTTCCGCTAAAATACGCCTTTTTGCGCTGCCAATATAGATGCCTGCGAACAAACTGAGGGGCATAACAGCCATTTGCCCCGTGAAAACGTAATGGTTAGCAGTTATGAACATTGCACCAACACAAGGGATAAGCGCCCAAAGGAAAACGGTAAGCGCCTTTTGGGTCTTCATTTTGCCTGCCACCTTCTTACTTAAAAAGAAGATCCCGGTAAAAAGTACAAGCAGCAAGGAGGTGAAATTGATCAGGAAACTGCCATCGAAGTATCTGGGCAGCGTGGGTGTGTGAAAGGAATTAAGAATATCGATCTCAGGCTTTTGAAGTGACTGATCACAGAGAAAAAGAAGGGTATAATAAAAAATATAGGGAAGGCCCAGGCCGATAATAACAAGGCTGTATTCGCGCGCATTAAAAGGTCTTAACACGCCCATCGCTATGAACCCAAGGGCAAAGAACATCCAGTAAGGCGGGTACAAAATAACAGCGCAACTCAAACAAAAAGCGCCGTCAAAAATACGTGGACCGGCACGCTCCAAACGATAAGTAGAAATAAAGAATTTGTAAGATAAAGTGAGTAACAGTTGCGCGAAAAGCTGGGGATGGAGGCCGTTTTCCTGCAAAGAATAAGCGAAATAAAGTCCCAAAATGAAAGCCGGCACATGATTATTCTTTTCCACCAATTCTTCAGACGAAAGAACATGATCAAGCAAGACCACATTAGCCAGCAAAAGCAGCACACCGCCGATCTTGAAACCGATAGATTGAAAAACAGAAAAATTATACCCCTCAAAAAGGAACGAGGCCGGAGTGCTGGCAAACACATTACCATGGTTAACCCCATAAAAGGCTGCAAAAGTCCCAATGAGTGCCGAAAAGACGAGCAAATAGACCCAGGCGCGGTAGTCGTTAATTTTTAAAGTACGCAAAATCATGCCGGGGTATTGAAAATACTTTTATATTTGTACAAACTTACAAAAATAACAACCATGACCTGGACCGCATTTTGGAATTGCATCGCAGACATCTTTCTTTTCTGCTTTAAGATTTTAAAGGCCCTTAACAACAACTATAATTTTGTTGTTTGGGTGATTATCATTGGCCTGTTAGGCTATTGGACCCTGCAATTAGGGAAACACACCAAGGAAGCCAAGAACAGCGGCGGCCTGATATAAGCACCTTAATTTTATCCCATATTGAGATCCCTCCCGGCTGAGCCGGGAGGGATTTTTCTTTTTCACAAGCTGCTAAAAAGCCATTTTTGAGGCTGATTTGTTCGTATTTTTGTGCCGCCTGTAAAGGCTGCAAGCGTGGAAGAGATCCAAACCGAAATACCCCTTCAGAAAATCGCAGAACCCGTGATCGTGAATTATAACAAGGCCCAGGGTTTTGTGAAACTTACCAAATTCAGACTCTCTTTTTTGGTTGTACTCTCGGCCGTTATCTCCTATTTCACCATTAGTCCCGAAGTAAATACCATAAAGCTTATTGGTATTATTATCGGCGGTTTTTTAGTGACCGGGGCCGCGAACGGCTTCAACCAGGTGATCGAAAAGGACCTCGACAAATTAATGACCCGTACGGGTAATCGACCGCTTCCACAAAACATTTTAAGCAAGGCCGAAGCACTGATCTTTTGCAGTCTTTTCGCGCTGACCGGTATTTTTATTCTGAGCTATTACGTAAATATTTTATCCGGGCTGCTGGGCGCGCTTTCGGTTATTCTGTATGCTTGTGTTTACACGCCCCTCAAGAGAAAAACACCTTTTTCTGTATTTGTTGGAGCTTTTCCGGGAGCCATTCCAACACTGATCGGTGCGGTGGCCGGTAGTGAAGGCTTCGGCGAGTTCAGTTTTCATGCCTGGCTTTTATTTGCCGTGCAATTCATGTGGCAGTTCCCGCATTTCTGGGCTATTGCCTGGGTGAGTCATGATGATTACCAGAAAGCCGGTTTCTTCATGCTTCCCTCATTGGGCGGCCGCGATAGGAGTAGCGCTTTGCAAATCGTGATCTATACTTTGTTTCTTATTCCCGTAAGTCTCCTGCCACAGATCTTCGGATTGGCCAACCTTATCTCAGGACTTTTTGTTTTCATCTTCGGCCTTTTCTTCCTGCTGCAGGCCATTACGCTTTATCTTAAAATGGACGTCCAATCGGCGCGTAAGCTGATGTTCGGTTCCTTCTTATATTTACCACTTGTTCAATTAGCCATTATGTGCGGCGCTTTATGGAAATGACATACACGATCGATAAAAACGTAAACGAAAAAGCAAAGAAGAACATGCTCTATTGGGCAATGGCCAGTATGGTTGTTTTCTTTGGAGGTTTTTGCAGCTATTATTTAGTCATGCATGGAAACGGAAACTGGCTTGTGTTCAATTTACCGGCCCTGTTCTTCGTAAGTACGGCAGTGATCGTAGCCAGCAGTCTCACCATGTGGTGGGCGCAGAAGTCCATTGCCGCGAATAATTACGGAGGAGCCAAAACAGGCACCCTGCTTACTCTCTTGCTGGGTATCGTTTTTTGTGTGGTACAAATAGCCGCCTGGAAGGAATTATTTGGCCAGGGGATCGTGTTCGCGGGCCGTCAAAGCAACGTGGCCGGGGCCATCATGTACGTGATCACTTCCATGCACTTTTTACACATAATTGGCGGTCTTTCAGCCTTAACGGTGACCTCAGTTAAAGCGCTGAGACACAAGTATTCGTCGGAAAATTACCTGGGCTTGTCGCTTTGTGCCATTTTTTGGCACTTTTTGGGGGCCCTGTGGGTAATTTTATTTCTTTTTTTGTATTTAAATCGTTAAAATTGCAAAGTTTTTAAACACAATCAATTATATGGGTCACGCAATAGAATTTGATCAAAAGAAAGCCTGGCGCGGAGGCGAATCTCCGTTCCGCATGAGCTACGGTAAGGTCTTTATGTGGTTCTTCCTCGTATCTGATGCTTTAACCTTCAGCGGCCTGCTCTGTGCATATGGCTTTATCCGCCATAAATACTCAGGTGTTTGGCCCGTAGCCGAGAACACGTTCACTCACTTTCCATTTGTAGAGAAACACGTTCCGCTGGCTTATGTTGGCTTGATGACCTTCATCCTGATCATGTCGTCGGTAACTATGGTGTTAGCGGTTGAGGCCGGTCACCGTAATTACAAAAAAGGCGTGGTGATCTGGCTGTTCCTTACCATCATCGGTGGTTTTATGTTCGTAGGCTCGCAGGCTTGGGAGTGGTACCACTTCATCGTAGGTTCTGATACTGTTATAAGTACTGCTGATTGCACTGATATAAGCCACATGCGCAGAATATGGGATGTAGACCAGGGCAAATACCTTGACCAGCATTTTCATGGTGCCAATATGTTTGTGAATGAGTATGGCGTTCCGCAGTTCGCTAACTTCTTTTTCTTCATAACGGGTTTCCACGGTTTCCACGTATTCAGTGGAGTGATGATCAACATTGTGATATTTATTAACGTATTGCTGGGCACCTACGAGCGAAGAGGTCATTACGAGATGATCGAGAAGGTGGGGCTGTACTGGCACTTTGTAGACTTGGTATGGGTGTTCGTATTTACGTTCTTCTACCTGTTATAGATATTAATCATTAAACAATAACCATAAAATAAAAGAATATGGATTTTCATGATGACTACCCGGTGTACGAAACGATGTACCAACACGATGAGGAGACCGGAAAAAAAGTTCGCAAAAAATTATGGAGAGTGTTCTGGATCCTTTTGGGAATTACCCTTCTTGAACTGGGCGTTGGTTTTAAGGCCACTTCCATGGGCTGGACCGGCACTTTCGGTTTAAAAATATTTTTCATTTTCTTCACCATCGCTAAAGCGGCAGGTATCGTTCTGGTGTTCATGCACCTTATCGACGAGACCAAGTTCTTCCGTTATGTGATCCTGGCGCCTTACTCTGTGTTCATTGTATACCTGATCTTTATCATCTTGGTGGAAGGTACCTACACAGGTTACCCTGAGAATAACACCAACCTGGATGTGCGTTATAAGCAGCAACAGGTAGATAAGCGTACTGAGCATGGTCAGCCTATTCCCGAGAGCTTACAGTATCTCAAACCATCTCCCGGCGTTCATAAGCATGAGGCTGGTGGTCACGAAGAAGGTGGCAAAGAAGGTGGCGGAGAGCATCACTAGAATCCCTCTGTCCTTCGGACATCTCCCCCAAGGGGGAGAAAAATACAAGATTAAAAACCCCGCCCAAAGGCGGGGTTTTTCTTTGGCAGCATCCCTCTCCCGCGAGAGAGGGATACAGGGAGAGGGCTTTTTGTAGTATCTTTGTGCCGCAATTCTCCCATGAAAAAGAAGCTTCTTTTACTAAGCATCATCATCTTCCCTTCGCTTATTTATTTCATGTTTGAGCTTACCCAGGCTAATTTTAAAAAGATGCCTTTTTTTGGGCCGAAGGGCGTGGATGCGAAAGGGGATACTCAGTATTATACTATTCCAAACATCGCGTACTTTGATAAGTTGTCGTATATAAAAGATACGCTCGAAGACACGACCAGCGTGGGTAGACTGAAACAATGGAAAGCTGACAGCATTTTTATAGACACCATTAATTATCCTGTTTACGCGATCCTGTTTTTGGATCCCTCTCAGAAAAAAGAGGGGTATCATTTAGAGGGTCTATATGATTATGTGAAATACAAAACCAAGTACATAAAAGATGTTCCCCTATTCTTCGTTTCTGAGTTATCCGGCGCACTGAATCCGTTCCGGGAAGGCGTTGAATTGCGGGGGGAATTCGATTCTCTTAAGATAAACCTTCCTAATTTCCATCCGATCTTGACCCACTTCAGCGGAGCGGAAAAAACAAAATTCCTTTCTGAGACCTATTTCAAACAAAAGCCCGTTTACGTATTTAACTATTTCATGGTGCTGGTGGATAAGAAACGGCACATACGTGGCTATTACGATCCCTCTTACAATGCCGAAGTAAAACGGATGAGCGACGAGTACAAACATTTAAAGATACGCGATGAATATGCAGAAACGCTTAAACAGAATGATATCAAACAAAAGTAAACTGCTGACCTTTGTTGTGGTGACCGGAATTCTTTTTTCGTGCAACACTGAAAAGAAAACAGACGCTCCTGCCCTGCTCCTTCCTACCTTCGGAGCTAAAACTGCAAAGGCGGAAGGCGATACAACCTATCATACCATTGGTAATTTCTCTTTCACCAACCAGTACGGAGAACTCATTTCAAACCGCACTACAGAAGGAAAGATCTACGTGGCCGACTTCTTCTTCGCCACCTGTCAGAACATTTGTCCGGCCATGAGCACACAACTGATCCGTGTGCAGGATGCCATCAAGAATGATGATATCCTGATCCTCTCTCATACAGTAAACCCGGAGCACGATACCGTAGAGGTTCTTTTAGAATACTCAGGAAAATATACCGCCATCAAAGACAAATGGCATTTCCTAACCGGCTCTAAAAAAGACATCAATCAACTGGCCGAAAAAAGTTATCTCGTAAGCGCGCAGGACGACGGTACCCCCGAAGGCTTTGTGCATAGCGAGAAATTCCTCCTCATCGATAAACAACGCCGCATACGAGGGGTTTATGATGGTACAGACAGTTTACAAGTAGATCTTCTGATAAAAGACATCGTAACCCTCAAAAAAGAGAAGTAATGAGCGACAAAGCTGTATTCCGATTAGTTAGCGCCATCAGTATTTTTGTACTTGGGGTTGTGGTTATCCTCAACCGCAAGATCTTACCTCAGCCCGAGGTAATGCCCGGCTTTGTTCAATACCTGCCGCCGCTTAACGCCCTCATGAACGGCTCCTGCTTTGTCTTACTGCTTTTTTCTTTATGGGCCATTAAGGGCAAAAAGATCCAACTGCATAAAAAGATCAACCTTACCGCTTTCTTTTTCTCCTCTATCTTTTTGGTTTCTTACATCCTCGCCCATTTCTTCATGCCCGATGTAAAATACGGCGACCTCGACCATAACGGCACGCTCACCGACGTAGAAAAAGCCGAAGCCCCCGTACGTGGTCTTTATTTGATCATCCTTACTACCCACATTATCCTGGCCGCAGGTGTTCTGCCGCTTATCTTATTGTCTTTTTGGTATGGGCTTAAGAACGAAGTAATTAAACACAAAAAAATAGTGCGTTTTACGTATCCCCTCTGGCTTTATGTAACAATAACCGGAGTTGTCGTATATTTGATGGTGAAACCTTATTATCCTTTTTAAGGAAATGAACAAAAAAGTGCTCTATACAATTGCGATCCTTGCCCTTGCTTCCTACGCGGCCTACTCGCAATGCGCCATGTGTAAAGCTGCCGCCGAAAGCGACGCGGCCAACAACCCCAACTCCGTTGCCAAAGGATTGAATAAAGGCATTATGCTGCTTTTGGGTATTCCCTACATCGTAACGGGCGTAATCTTCAGAAAAGAGCTCATGCAATTGATCCGCAACATCGGCAACAAGGAAAAGACGCCATTCAATAAAAAATCTTTAAGCAAGATGACCTTCGCGCTCACCTTTATTACCTGCACTGTGCTCCTGTTCATCTTTTTTATCAGCTTCTACAAACCGCCGACCCAGTAAAAAATTACTCCATAAAAAAACCCTCCGTTATTAGCGGAGGGTTTTTTATTTCAAAAGGTAAGGTCCTTTATTTGTTGATCACAATGCGCATGTAAACCGGCTTGCTCTCTTTCACAACCTCAACCAGGTAAGTTCCGTTACCCAATTTATCAAGGTTCATTTCATAGAAACCGGAAGGAATGTTCTGGTCGATACCATACACTTTATTACCGATCATATCGTAAACCGCCAGTCTCTCAACTTTATCTGCATCTTTTTTGATGTCTACAAAGAAGTGTCCATCGGCACTTGGGTTCGGATAAACAGATACACCAAACAGAGGAGCATAGGAGTTGATACCTACCGTAGAAGTGATATTGATATCATCTATATACATATTGTTCTCGTAATCGGTGCTGTTCTGGAATTTAAAGAACGCGGCTGAAGAACTGCTGTACGAGGTCAGCGATACTGACTCCTGGCGCCACTGGTTAGCTGTGGGCGTGAAAGTAGTTGTGCTGAACACAGGCGTTGCAGTAGTAAGCGCCGAGCTGAACTTCTTATAAATGCTCGAGTACGTGTTACCGCAGTTAGTAGAGATCAATACGTTCAATGTATCCGAATAATTCGGTGAAGTACTAGGGTCGGTATACAAACGGTAAGCCACCTCAAAGGTCAACAACTGGTTGGTACCGGCCGTAAGGTTCACAGCAGGGCTTATCAGGGCGTCAAGAGCGCCATTAGCTGTATAGTTAGCGTTATCAATGTACATAGATGCTACCCCCGATTTTTTAGCCGATGTAGTACGCGCCCATGTGATACCTGCATCAGGGTTACTTAACGTCCATCCGGTTGGAGGGAAAGTGGTTGCTTCAAAGCCCTCAAAGAATGGCAGCGTTGCACCTGTAGATACTACATTAAATATAGAAGGTGTAGCAGCGTCGTTGGTTGCATTGGCATCAGCTGCGCCATTTGGCAAAGTAGTATACGCAGTAAGCGTATGTGTGCCCGGAGTTACAGAAAGACTAGGCAAGTTAACGGTAGCAGTGGCCGTTGGAGCCAGGTTACCGCTGTAGGCCTGCGTTAATAC
>JANWKZ010000011.1 GCA_025451115.1 Bacteroidia bacterium
CGCCTTCGTTCCCCGCGGGTTGAGAAGGGTATTCTTCCTGCTTCGGCTCAACAAATAGCACATTATACATCCATTTTGTAAATGCATGTCTATGCGCGGCGCATTTCATTTTAAAATAAATATCGGTGGAATCCCTTTCCTGTGCCTCTATCTTACCCACACAAAAAAGGAACCCCGCGAAAAATAAAAAAGCGTACGGGGAATAATTAGCCCTCAAAACTTTCTTCCTGGCTGTGATGATTATCCCCGCCCAGGCTGTAATAATTATTCTCTTCGTCTTCTGTTCCAATTTCTTCCTGCGCATCGTCCAACTCCGAACCCGGTATATCCAGGTCGCTTCCGGAAACATCTTGTGAAAAATCTTTTTCATTCTTCGCATCCGGGTCTTCGTTTGGTGTTTTCTTTACCTTAGGATCCTCCGGATCCAGTTCGGTTTCCTCTTTATCACGGTTATAGATATCATCGTTTTCCGGGTATAAAGGATAACCGGGAAAGTCCTTTTCAGACCTTCCCGGGTTTTTATGTTTCTTAGTCATGTTTTCAGTTTTTCAGTATCAAGGGAAGACCGCGATCATTCATCTTTTGGTTTTTCACCACTGGTAGCGCTGCGGCTCTTCTCTTTTTTGTGTTTCTTTTTATGCTTAACGCCAAACTTTACACTGTAATTCTCTTTTTGTCTGTTGGAAGCGTGACGCAAATTCCTTTTTAATACGTTGTCCCCTCTTTTCTTGATCTTTTTTTCGCGCATCAACTCGCGTTTTCCTTTAAAGGAACTGTTGCTTGCCAGCGGTTTCGAGTCGCCGGGCTGCTGGGCAGATACGTTCAGGCAAAAGAACAGGGCCAGAACAACTGCCATTACTAACTTTTTCATTTTATATATTTTTGGTGAATTCATATATCAGGGGTTTTCACCCGCTTTCGTAGATCAAAATTAGATGAAACGAAGTGCGGTAGACCCGATTATTCGTTTATAAAGGCGTTTCAATAGCCTGATATGCAAAGTTTTGGTCTCTCCCAACGGAGGAAATATGTACCAATAAAAGAAAAGCGTTTATAAAGGTTTTACAAGCTATATGAAAAAAGTGCTGGGCTATGCAAAAGCCGTTGTTACCGATTTTACATGTGGAAACGAAAAAGCACAAGCTAATTTTGAAACGAAACGAACAAAAAAAGAGAAAACATGAAAACGATGAACTACTTATCTGCGGCTTTACTGGTTTGTGCCACCACGCTCACAATGGTCGCACAACCTAATTCTCCGAAAAGCAATGCGGACGCTAAAAAGGCTGCGGAACCTAAAAAGACCGCAGTTGAACCTACCTCAAAAGAAACTTTTATTACCCGTTACTACGAAATGAAGGATTCTTATCCGGCGCTTATAAATGTGTGCGGCACCTACGCGGGATCCACCAATAGCAAGGAAAAATTTGTAGAACGCTACAATAAGATCAAGGCGGCTAATCCTGAGTTGAAAGATGTACACCGCAATTTTGCCGGCGCGAATAGCACGCTGGAGGAATTCCTTAAAAAATATGGCGAGATAAAAGATGTTTATCCCACCATGACCAAGTATTATGGCTACTATGCCGCAGGCCATCATAAGCTGGACGAGTTTATAAAGCGCTTTAATGAGATCAAAGCTTCCTCAACCGACCTGTATGATTATTATGGAGAGTATGCGGCTTCTGAAAACACCCTGCCCGAGTTCTCGTCGAGGTTCTACGGAATTAAGGCAAGCAACCCAAAAATGAAAGACTCTTATGGCGAGTATGCCGGAAGCAGTCGTAAACTGTCGAAGTAATTGTTAAAACGCGTAGCCCGTAAGCTGCAGAATTAACAAATACATAGTGTGGCCCGTAAGCCGCAACCCTGAATAACCTATTGCGACCCGTAAGTTGCAGCCAAACGGAGGTACGAAAGTTTTAAATTTTCGTACCTTTGTTTTTTTATGAGAAACACTTTTTTTCCTCTTTTCCTCTTTTCCGCAACCGGGATCTTTTCGCAAGCGCCGGTAGGATATTATAATCCTGCTACTGGATTGACCGGCAGTGCCCTGCAGAACGCTTTGCATAACATCATCAAGAACCATACGGTGGTTCCTTATTCCAGTTTATATACTGTTTATGATTCAAGTGATACCAAACCAAACGGGCAGGTTTGGGATATGTATAGTGATATACCAAGCGGCACGCCACCTTATGTTTATTATAATACGGCCGGTGATCATTGCGGAAGCTATACGCAGGAGGGCGATTGTTATAACCGCGAGCATTCCTGGCCTCAAAGCTGGTTCAATGGGGTGAGTCCGCCTTACTCCGATGCTTTTCATATTTTTCCTACCGACGGTTGGGTGAATAACGTACGCAATAATTATCCTTATGGCGAGGTAAATACTCCTTCTTATACTTCCCTGAACGGAAGTAAGTTGGGAAACAATACCACAGTAGGGTATAGCTCTACGGTTTTTGAACCGATAGATGAATACAAAGGAGATATTGCCCGTGGCTTGTTGTATATGGCTGTACGCTATTTGGGCGAGGACAACACGTGGGCTAGCAGCCCGGCAACCAATGGAGCTACGATCTTGCCCTGGCAGCTGTGCCTTTTACTTACCTGGCACAACCAGGATCCGGTAAGTGCGAAGGAAACCAGGCGTAATGATAAAATTTACCAATGGCAGAACAATCGCAACCCGTTCATTGATCGCCCTGGTTTCGCTGATTCTGCTTTTACCTGTACGTTAATGGGGGTAAACGCTATTGCGGAACTACCACAGGTTTCAATTTTTCCGAATCCTGCTTCCGAAACGGTACAGTTTGAAGTAAGCGGTGTTGCGAAGATGAGCTTATATAACACGAGCGGAGAAATTATCCTGAGCCGGGTTTTTGAAAACAAGCTGCAATTAAAATTAACGGGGATACCAAGGGGTTTGTATTTTTTACAAATTGAAACTACGAAAGGTTTTGTAACGCGTAAATTGGTGCTGGAATAATCCGGCCTTCTCAAATAATTTTCCAGTTTCGGGATAAATCGCTAATAATTAACCTCTTATAGCAGGTGCTTCCAGTTTTTTTGTAAGTATAATAAGCTTATTTTTAATCCTTTAAATCTAAGTTTATGAAATGCCCCAGAATTATCGCATCGGCCGTTTTATTTTTCCTGGCAGGAAATATTTTTTCTCAAGTACCTACGATCACTTCTTTCGCGCCGGCTTCGGGCCTAGCGGGAACCAACGTGGTTATAACCGGAACCAATTTCAGTGCTACACCGGCAAGTAATATTGTGCACTTTGGTCCGGCTCTTGCCACCGTAACGGCCGCTACGGCAACTTCGCTTACTGTAACAGTGCCTGTGGGCGCTACTTATGAGCCTATCACTGTCGAGGTCGGGCTTTTCTCAGGATATAGCAAAAATGGTTTTATTGTAAAACAGTCATGCCCTTCAGATATCAGTTCCACATCTTTCGATACAACCGTTTTTAGCCCCACCACGGCTCAACCTTTTTATCCTGCTTTGGGAGATTTTGATGATGATGGTCAGGTAGACTTTGTTGTTGGCTGCCCGAATCAAGCCCAGCTCTTAGCGTATCGTAATAACAGTAGTGTGGGTAACATCAGTTTCGTATGGAACAATACAAAGGCTTCAGGCATTGACCCCAAGGGCATTGCTGTAGGCGATCTTAATGGCGATGGCAAACTCGATTACGCTTCGTATAGTCAACAAGATGGAAAACTGAAGCTTTTCAATAACACGAGTACTACAGGAACGGTCACTTTTGGCGCGGCTATAACAATTACTTTGCCCACCACCGGCGGAGGGTATGGTGTTGCGATAGGCGACCTGGATAAGGACGGAAAACCGGATGTAGCGCTTTGCGGCGGATCTTCAAGTACCAGTGATTCTATTTACGTATTCAGGAATTTGAATACTGTTGCAGGGGCCGCCATTAGTTTAGCAACTTACAAAGCATTTTATTCGGGTGATAATGCGCTGGGAATAAAAATGGCAGACTTTGATTCAGACGGGAAAATAGATATCGTTACCTCCAATAACAATGGGAGTAACATCGCTGTTTTCAGAAATACAACCACTGGAACTAACATCACTTTTGCCGCCATTCAAACATTTACCACCGCTCCCAACCCAATGGAACTTTCGGTGGGCGACCTTGATCTTGATGGTAAAATAGATATCGCAGTACCTAACAATACAGGCGCCAGCATACAGGTATTTAAAAACACTTCCAGCGGCTCGGGCAATATCGCGTTCGCTGCCGCGGTTAGCTTCGCATGTACGGGTAATCCAAGAGATGTGGATATGGGTGATATGAATGGAGATGGTTATCCTGACCTCACGGTAGTATGTCCGGGCACCGACCGAATGTCGCTCTTTCAGAATACCAATAACGGAACTATAAATGCTTCTTCTTTTCTCGCGCGGGTGGATATCCCGTTTGCATCGGGGTTTAATACAAGGCACGCCGCGATCGCCGACCTGGATGGGGATGGTAAAATGGACATGCTCGCCACGAGTGAAAGCAACCAGTGTTTCATGAAATGCAGAAATCTCATTACAGGCGTTCCTAGCGTTACCAGTATGACAAATACCGTTTGCAGTGGAGCTACATTTACTACCACTCCGGTTAACGGAACGAATGGCTATGTGCCCAATGGAACAACATACAGCTGGAGTGCGCCAACAGTAACAGGGGGTATGACAGGTGGTGCTTCAGGTTCAGGTGCAAATAGTATTACAGGTACTTTAACGAACACCACTGTATCGAACCAAACCGCAACTTATGTGGTTACTCCAACAGGAAGCTGCGCGGGAGCTACTTTCTCAGTAACCGTAACTATAAAGCCACTTCCGATACTCACTGTAAACACACCCACTATTTGTTCGGGAACAACTACAACATTAACAGCCTCGGGCGCTACTACTTATTCCTGGAGCACAGGTGCAACAACAACTACGATAAGTGTTAGCCCGGGAACAACCACAAATTATACGGTAACAGGCACAACCAATAGCTGTAGTTCAAGTAAGACGGCCACAGTAAACGTGAATGCTACTCCAACGGTTACAGTTAATACGCCAACCATTTGTGCGGGATCAACGGCAACATTTACGGCAAGCGGGGCTACAACCTATTCATGGAGTACAGGCGCAACAACCAATACGATCAGTGCCACACCAACTGTAACCACAAATTATACCGTAACAGGAACAACGAACGGGTGCAGCGCAACTAAAACGGCCACATTAAACGTTACTCCAAATCCAACGATCACTGTGAATAGCCCAACTATTTGCTCGGGCACAACAACGACCTTAACCGCATCCGGCGGAACTACTTACTCATGGAGTACTGGAGCCACCACCACCACGATCACCGTTAGTCCGGGTGGTACCACAAATTATACAGTAACCGGAACAACTAACGGTTGCAGCACGAGCAAAACCGCTACTGTAACTGTGAACATTACGCCAACAGTAACCGTGAATAGCGCAACGGTTTGCGCAGGCACTGCGGCACTATTAACCGCAAGTGGAGCCACTACGTATTCCTGGAATACGGGCCCAACAACAAATACCATCAGCGTCACTCCGGCTACAACAACAAACTATACTGTTACGGGAACGTCCAATGGTTGTAACTCTACAAAAACAACCACGGTTACCGTGATCCAGAATCCTACGGTTACGGTGAATAGCCCAACCATTTGCTCCGGAACAAGCACTACGCTTACAGCATCAGGCGGAACTACGTACTCGTGGAGTACCGGTGCAACAACTACAACCATCAGTGTTAATCCCGGCGGTACCACCAATTATACTGTAACCGGCACCACGAATGGCTGCAGTACAAGCAAAACCGCTACGGTTACTGTTAACCCAACGCCGACCATTACAGTAAATAATGCTACTATATGTGCAGGTGGTTCCGCTGTACTGAGCGCGTCAGGCGCTACTACCTATACCTGGAGTTCGAATGCAGGAAGCGCTACAACCTCTACGGTAAGTGTTTCTCCGTCAAGTACC
>JANWKZ010000012.1 GCA_025451115.1 Bacteroidia bacterium
AACCTGCACAATGAATGATTCCATTGCGTTATAGTTAAATAAAACGTTAATTGAAAAACGGCGATGCCTTCTCCTCCCGGAGAATGATCATCTGTTTAGAAATGCCTTACGCAGATCAGCGTCGTAAAAAATAGCGACGAGCGGGTGTAACAAAAACTACTACCCCTACGGGTGCAGAAAACAAATTAGCAACAAGGCTGAGCAGCCCGTTGGTTGCGGATTTGAAGTTGTCTATCAACTTGTTTTTTTTCATTTCTTTTTCTAAAAAAGATTAAAATTAGGGTTAATTGTTATGAAGGAATTTCTTCGTTCGGTGCAAATGTTCCAAAAAATAATTTGAATACACAAGAAAAAAATAAAAAATTTTAGGTTTCGGCCAACGCGCCGGCACAAAAAAGAAAAGCGGGAACCCGGTCCCGCTTCTCCAAAAAAGATCTTTTTAGTGGTTTTACTTCGTGAGGACCACTTTTCTTGTCAGCGTGCCGCTTATACTATTTAGCTTTACAAGGTAAGTGCCGGCATAGAGGCTACGCGCGTCAAAATACCCGATCGTGCTTCCGGCGTTGATCATGGTCTTTTGAACCAGCTGACCGGCCAGATCATATAATTCAACTTCTACATTGCTTTTGTTGAGCCCGTTCAATTGTACCGCGATCAGGTCGCTGGCCGGGTTCGGGAAAATGTTCACTGAAGCGGAAGCCGTGTTTTCGGAGATTCCGGTTGCTGGCGTGTAAGTAGTAGTGCTCTCAGTGATCGATGTAACCTTTCGGTTAGCGTAGGTTCCGTAGAAAGTAGGACCAACCACGTAAGGATAGTAAGAGTTCCAATTTGCGTCAACAGTAGCAAAATAGCAATAAGTACCGTTGGGGTATTCCGGTGTTACACAAAAACGGCCGTTATGATCATCCAGGTAATCAGAAACGGCTGGAGTGTTGTATTGGTAATCTTCGCGGAAATATCCAAGATAATAAGTAGAGTTTACCGCAGGACCCGCAGTAACCGTAACACCTGTAGAGTACGTGGTGCGGGTTGTGATGTTACGTAAAGTATAACTCGATTTCATACGAACAATGCCGCCTGTGCCATTTGTGTTCTTATAGCCATAGGCGCCGTAGATAGGGAAACCATCGTAGGCATAACCTAGTAAGGGCGAATGTACGGTGCTGTCAATGGTGTAGAGTCCATCAGCATCATACAAATTACAGATCGTAGACACCACACTCAGGTCGAGCTTGAACGCGCTGGGATTTTGGTGGTGATGGTAATTGCCCATTGCGGGATGTCCTTTAGAGCAGTCGAAGCCACCCATTTCTGCTTTGATCGCGTCGCGGTTCCACACGCCGTCGCCGGTTCCACCCAGGGGCCCGCCTTTCAGGCAGCCGCAGGAGTTTGACCAGGAAACTCCATCACGGTAATCAAAAAGAGCTACACCATTAATGAACACGCCAATATTTCCCATCGTGGTTGAAGTGGGAGTGCCGGTGTTTTGAACCGGGCTCAACGGAAATTTAAAGATCGCATTCTGGTTAGAAGCCTGAGAAGGATTTCCATCAAGGAAAGGCCCCGTTGTGTAAGCGGGAACGCCCTTGGTTGAAACGTAAACATTATTGGCTGAGTACTGCACAGTTTGGCAGTTCACCAGGATACTGTTACCGATAGGTGTTGAATTGCCGCTGGTATAATAAGTGCCGGTCACACTGGTGTTTTGCAGCCAGCAAGTGATGGCCGGGCTCAATTGGGCGTAAGTAGCAGCTCCGGTAAAAAGGGCCGAAGTAAGAAGAATAGCTTTTTTCATAGATCTTGTGTTGTTTTTAAATTAGACGCCATTTCCTCCTCAATCCTGCGCGGCTTTTGCAAAAATGTTTCGGGGGTAGGCGTAGTTTTTATTGAAAAGGAACTTCCTATCTGTCAGGGTAAGCAAAAAGGCTACCAGGTCAACCTTGTCGTTTGAGCTAAGTATTATGGGGTTAACTAATTGTTTTGAAATGGTTTGACTCTGTTTGATCCCCGAAGTGTAATGGTTCAGCACGTCCTGTAGCCGTTTAAAACGACCATCATGCATGTAGGGATAAGAAAATTCGATATTCCGGAGGGTTGGTACCTTAAATTTAAGTGAATCGACCGGGTTCTTCGTGACCTTTATCCTTCCGGGGTCTTTCAGCGTAGGGTCCTGGGGCAGGCCATTGCTTTCAAATTGCAAATTGGTAAAGAGCGGTTCGGTATGGCAGCTTGAGCAGTTCTTTTTGAAAAGATCGTATCCCTTCTTTTCCTGGGCTGTGAATTTTGAATGCTTTCGCATCACACTGTCATATTTCGATTCAGAACTAACTAGTGTGAGCATAAACTGCGCGATGGCCTTTAAAGTGTGTTGCCCGGTGATAAGGCTGTCGTTAAAAGCCTTTTTGAACAAACGCGGGTATAATTTCGATCGCTGAAGTTTTTCAACTACGTGTTCTATTTTTTCGTCCATCTCAACCGGGTTACTGATGGGAGCGAGGGCCTGTACATCTATGTGATTCACGGCGCCATCCCACATAAAAAGTTTGTGCCAGGCCAAATTCATTAAGGCCGGCGAGTTACGCGTTCCAATTTTATCATTGATGCCATGACTGAGATCATGATCTACATGTGTAAATGCCGTATACACCAAGTGGCAACTTGCGCAGGAAATGGTACTGTCGCGCGACAATACCGGGTCATAAAAAAGCGCGCGGCCCAATTCAACTTTTTCTAAGCTCAGCGGTTCCTTTTTAAAATCGGTGTTTGGTTCGGGCCATCCCTGGGGAATCGTAAAACTGTATTTTTCCTGCAAAGTAAAGGCAAGTAGTAAGAGTACAGAAACCGGTATGATCAAAAGAAGCTTTTTCATTCGGTTGATCTGAATCCTTTAACTAATTTATCCGAGAGTTCAACCGCTTCCTTGCATGGCGACATGATCTCATTCTGCTTATTGAGGTCAAGTCCCCAAAACAAACGGGCTATGTCAAAATAAATTTCCGCCCCCTCCTTGTCTATAACATCAAGTATCACTTCACGGCAGGCTTTGAAGGGGCTTTGGTAACCTCCTAAATGAAATTGAAAAGCGTTATTACGCGTTTTGCAAAGATTGCTTTTACCCTCCAGTTTAAAATTAACATACCCACTCTGCCAGGTCCAATACATGCCTTTGGTAGGATCGAGGTCACCGCCCAGGGCGCCTGAAACATTTGTCACGCTGTCTATGCCCAGCGTAAATTTTAGTTGTGTGAAGGTGATGCCGGGGGGCGTTTTTAATTTTACCAGGAAGGACATGGGCTTGGTAATATCCAACAAGTGATAGCTATTTGTTTCTTTCCAGATGACCTTGTTCTTCGACAGCAATTCCACATTGGAGATGTAAAAACGCAGCGTTTCTATGGTTACCGTGTCTGTCTTAGAGATCCAGTACGTAGTGCCACCGCCGGGTGGGATCATCTGGTCGTTGAAGATCGGGTAGAACAATAATTTTTTCCCCTGCGCAAAGCCAATTACGTTCAGCAGGCTTAGAAAAATAAGTGTTCTCAGTAAATTCATCCTGTCTTAAAGATAAGATTTTTATCTCTAACGACCGGGAGGCGGTCCGCCCGAACCTTTTGGCGCCATCATGCGCAAGGCTTCGTTGATCACTTCATCAAATTTCTTTTGTTGTTCGGGTGTGCAAATGGTGCGGATCTCGGCAAAATGGCGGTAGGTCATCAGTTCTCTTTCCTTCTGCCACCAGCCAAGGCTGTCGGCCAATTGTTGCATGCGCGCCGAATCGGGTTTGCCCAGCAGGTCGAAGAAACGGTGATGCAGGGGGCGCGAGATATCATCCAGGGCGCGTGCTTCCTTGCGGTGACCGGCGCTCATGTCTTCGAGTTTGGTTTGCTGCTCCGTGGTTAATTGCAGTTCGCGGTTCAAGAATTCGAACGCGGCCCTCGGCCCCCCGCCGTGGGGCGGAGGAGGGAGATGCCCTTCTTTATGCGGCCTTCCGCTCCACATAAAGATGAGCGTGGCAATGTTTACCAGTAACAGAACGATGATCGTTATCTTTAAAAAACGGGTGCTTTCCATAGTTAGAATTGAATAGTGTTATTGATATAAGAGAAATACTCTTGCGCTAATGGATTTTTATTTTCATTCTGCGTTTTTCCGACAGAGTCGGTGCGGGTCCATACAAAAATGTTTAGGGCAATGAGTACTGCAAAGCAAGCGGCGGCTTGCCAGATCTTTATCGGAACGATCGAAACAACCCTGGCTTCTTTGCCCTCCAGGCGTATCATCACCTTTTCATACAAAAAGGGATTGGCTTCGGCTTTTTGGATGCTATCGAGGCTCGCGAGGATCTTTTCTATTTCGTTCTTGTTTTCCATGTTCTGCGTATTAGACGTCGTATTGAGTTTAAAACTTGCGCTGTTCTTATTTTTTATAGTATCCTTCTAAATATTTCTGCAAATTGCCTTTCGCCCTAAAAAGTAAAGACTCTACGGATGAGACAGATACATGGAGCACTTCGGCTATCTCCTGGTAGCTTAATCCTTCGGTCTTGTTAAGCAAAAAGGCTGTTTTTTGGTTCTCCGGAAGTTTATCGATGGCGCTGAAAAGGATCCTGGCCCTCTCCTTGTTTTCCAATTGAACTCCCGGATGGACAAAGGAAGCCTGCTCGGCCAGCGGCTCGTTATTTTCACCAAAAAGGCTCTTCACAAAAGCGAAACGTTTCTTTCTTTTTCTCGATCGTAAAAGGTCCAGTGATTTCGTGACGGTAATTCTATATAGCCAGGTAGAGATCTTCGACTCGCCCTTAAAATCTTTCACGGAATGAAATACCTGGATAAAAACCTCCTGCGCCATGTCTTCAGCGTCTTCGTCGTTCTGAAGAATACTGAGCGCTGTATTGTACACGATACCTTTATAAGTATCTACCAGATATTTAAAGGCGCTGCTTTCGCCCGCTTTCAACCGCGATATAAGTAGTTCAGGATCCAGAAAAGCTTTACAATTTGACGTCAATTTAGGGCAAAACTTGCGCTCGGGGCTTCGTAAATTATGTTTATTTTTGTAAGCCTTTATGAAACAAGTTTTTAAGTCTGATGCTTTTATTTTCCTGCTTATCGTGCTGGCGCATATGGCCTATAAGTTGTTGTACCTCGACAAGTGGGGCTTCTGGCATGATGAGGCTTTCAGTCTATATTATTCGCAGCAGCATTGGGGGCATATCAAGCATATTTCGGAGTGGGACATAAATCCGCCGTTGTACTATTATTTCCTATGGATCTGGCAGAACCTTTTTGGTATAGGCGAATATGCGGTGCGTACTTCGAGTGTTATTTTCAGCGCGCTTTCGGCGGGGTTGCTTTACCTTTTGTGCACACGCAATTTTAGCCGGCTCTGTGGTTTTTTCGCCGTTCTTTTCTTTAGTATCTCCAGTGAAATGTATTTCTACGCCCACGAGGCAAGGCCTTATTCGCTTATCCTGCTCCTGGTGCTTTGTTCTTCCTGGTTCTTTCTTGAAATGCTGAAAAACCCCGGATGGATCAACGCGGTGATGCTTGGCGTGTTGAATTTCGGATTGATCTATACGCATTATGTAAGCGGGATCATTATCGGCGTGCAGGTAGTGGTCATCCTTTTTCAAAAAGACAAACGACTCTTCAAATTCATTGGCACTGCCTTGGGCATAACCTTGTTGATCGCGGTATTGCGTTTCACTAAAAAAACGATAGCGCTGGTTTTGCATAACGAAAAAAGTTCTTTCTGGATCGAGAAACCCGGTTTTCGCGACCTGGCCGACACTTTTTACAGTTTCTTCAATGGCCCTGACCTGTTCTATATCTTCCTGTTGTCTGCTTTTATTACAGTGGTGTATCTGGTTCGCGCAAGGGAACTGAAAAACGTCTGGACTGAGAATAAGGGCAAATTACTTTATCTTTTGCTCGCCGGTCCCGGCTCGCTTGTCTTTTGTTTTTGCATTAGCCTATTCATGCCGCTTTTTGTAAGAAGGTATTTACTTTTTGCAGCCCCCTTTCTTTTTATGATCCTGGCTTATTTTATCAGCCTCACCGAAAAGAATATCCGTTATCCTCTCTATTCGATCATTGGTTTATTTGCCTTGTTCTCGGTGATGCGTATAAATTTCGAAACACCACGCTCGATGGATTACCGCCACGCAATTTACCTTGTAAAGAGCCTGCAGCAAAAAGACATTCCCGTGCTGGTTGAAACTCCTGACGTAGGTGCTTTGTTCTCTTACTATTACGACAGGGAGACCTATAAAGATTATGGCAATATCGATGGACGCCTGCGTGACCGTGGAGTTTACCTGGTTGCCAATGCCGGGGATGTGAAAACTGCAGATGTTACAAAATATGATCGTGTAATTCTTACACAGACCTTTGAAGAAGCAAACCCCGCGGATAAAGAGCTTATTAAATACTTATCCGCTAATTTTCCACAGAGAAGGATCAACAAGACCTATGCCGGGGTCACCATTTCGGTGTTCAGCAAATAATTATTTGGCGGCCGTACTTAATTTGAATACCGTACGACGGTTCTGCTTGTGTTCTTCGTCGCTACACTCAACTCCGTTCATACAGCGGTTGCTTACCTGGGTTTCCCCGAAACCTTTCGCTGTTAAGCGTTTCTTGTCTATACCTTGGGCTACGATATAATCCACAACGGTATTGGCGCGTTTCTGCGAGAGGTCCATGTTGTATTCGTCGCCGGCAGTTGCATCGGTGTGCGATTGCACTTCGATAAGTAGTTTAGCGTTTTTCTTCATCGCCTCCACAGCTTTGTTGATGATCTTTTCTGCATCGGGCAAAATTTTGGATGAACCGGATTCGTAGTAGATATTCTCTATGATCTCAAGTTCCTTTTTAATTCCTGTTGTCAACCCACCTAATTTAACCCAGGGATCGAAATCCTCGGCCGAAATGCTGGCCATCATCATCTTCTCGCTTTGCAGCAGGCTGAATTTAAACACGCCTTCGGCGTTCTTGACTATCTCCTTGATGATCTTTCCTTTTTCATCCGTTACGATGATCTTGTTGAAAGGAATTTTTTTGCTGTCCAGCACATCGATCGCAAAATTGTAAGTTCCGCTGGGCATAAGATTCGTAAATATAAACCCGCCCGAATTATCGGTTGTATTAAAAGAGATGATATCATCCCTTTCGTTCATCAACAGAAATTTGATCTCGGCCAGCGGGGTCTTATCCGCGTTATCAGCAACCAGTTTACCTTTAAAGTCAATATGGAGCGGCTGATCTTCAACGCTCATCAGTCGCATCACATTCACGTCGGATGGAGCGATCTCGAATCTGAACTTTCCTTTCTCACCAATTTTAGAGACCACCACCGTATTCCCGGCCGCATCAACGATCTTGAATTGAGTGATGCCGCTGAAGGCAGCGTCGCTCGCGTCGAGCTGCATCAAATAATTCTTATCGAAAGGAAGTTTCTCGAATTTAAAATTACCTTTCTCGTCGGTCTGTGTATAATAAAGTACTTCGCCGCGGTCATTGGTTATCGTCACGGTTTTGTTGCCATACACTTTTCCGCTCGCGTCATTAGCAAGCACGCGTCCAGCAAAAGCAACCTTAACCCTTGTATTATCAATGATGCGACCGACCTTAAACGTTTTGGTGGTACTGTTAAAATAAATGTCTGTAGCTGTCACTTCAATTTTATCAGCTCCGTTCAGAGGCGCTTTTATATTGAAGAAGGGATTCTTTTCTGTATTGTTAAAAGGAATAACGTTTCCGTTCACCTTCAGTTCGTGGATCAGGCTTTTGTCGCGTATCTCGCCTTCAAAGGCAATGTCCATCTGGTTCGTATATACGTTTACGAAACCTGAATTATCGGGCTGCGGATAGGAGATGATCAGCAGCGGAGGGTCGCTCTCCTTGTTCGCCTGGTAGTTCTTATCCTGCGCGTCCTTCAAAAGTTTTTTAGCCTCAAAGTTATTGGGGTTCATTTCAACCGCCTTTTTCAGATCGGCAATGGCATCCGGGTAATTTCCCAGCTCCATATAGCACTGAGCCCGCAGGTAAACCGCGTCTGAGTTCTTTGGGTCCTGCTGAATGGTCTTCGTGTAATCACTGATCGCGCTCTGGAACTGCGCCGTTTTTTTGTTCACGTTGCCGCGCATGAAAAAAGCGGCAGTGTATTTGGGATTATCAACCAATGTTTTATTCAGGTCGCCTATCGAATTCACGTAATCGGATTTCGACAGGTAGCTATGACTTCTTAGGTAATACACTTCGTAATTCTTAGGCAACACTGTATCAGCCGGATCAATGAAGAGACCTGTCTCATATTCTTTCAAGGCGTTATCGTAATCATACAGTCTTTGCATGCACCAGGCGTGATTGATATAGTAGGGTTTGAATTTCGGAAGTGGCTTGATATCATTAGGATCTTCGTTCTTCATAAGGCGAATGGCCGAAACATATTCCTGCTGGGCGGGAGCCAACTGTTTCAAGCTGTCTAAAGCAAGCGCTTTGTAATAATGGCTAACGTGATTGTATCGTTGTACATCAAGCGCGTGATTTATTTTTTCGAGAGCCACATCAAATTTTTTCAGGTTGAGGTTTGCAAAACTGGATTTTTGCCAGGCGGGTATGTTCTTTTTATCAATAACACAGATCCTGTCGTAATAACCAATGGCTCCGGCATAGTCGTTAAGTAGCATGCTGAAGTCGCCCACCTTCATGATTAGTTTTTTGTCCTTGGGTTTCAGGTCGAGGCAGGATTTGTAATCCTTTAAAGCTTCGGGAAATCTTTTCCATTTCTCGTAAACAAGTGCGCGTTCGCTTAGATAGCGGTAGTAATTGGGTTTTTGTTCGAGGGCCTTGTTATAATTATCTATGGCGGCCTGGTAGTTACCGAGCTTTAGATCTTTTTTAGCCTGGCGCACCAGTTTTTTAGGCGATTGGGAAAAGGCGCTTACAGAAAGAAAGAGGAAGGCGAACAGAATAAATTTTATTCTCATAAGGGTTAAAAAATGTAAGTAAAAGTAAGCAAAATTCCCAATGTAAGTAATAGATAATTAACAAGTTATCAAACCCTTAGCATTTAATAGGCAAAAGCCCGCGCTTAATAAAGCAGCCGGCACGTCCTATAAAACAGGCCCATAAAGGCTTGTAACTCACTGCACCTTTGTGTCAACAAAACCCAAAATATGACAACTTCACAACCCAAAACCACGCTTCCCGCACCAAAAGCTGTAATGCCATTTGCAATTCTTTTGGTCTTTTCGCTTCTATTTACCGGCTGCTTCAACACGAAGCCGCACATTAATCCCGTGAACCCCGAGTTCAGCAAGTACATCTCCGGTTTTACTTCCGGCATGGTGTCGCGCAAGAACAGTATCCGCATTGAGCTGGCCCATGGCTTAAATGAGAAAGATCAAGCCATCATGGCCATGATCGATTCTACAAAAGCGGTTAATCCTGCGGCAACAGATCTTGCTATCAGGAATGCGATCCGCAACCTGCATGTTTTGCCCGATTCTTCTTTGCTGAAGAATGTCTTCTCTTTCGAACCCGAGATCAAAGGCCGCGCGGTTTGGATCAGCGATCGCGTGATCGAGTTCATCCCTGATGAACCCTTGCCTTCCAATCAGTTCTACAATGCCGAATTCAAACTCAAAAAAGTGATGAAGGTGCCCGGCGATTTCGAGATCTTCCCTTTTCAGTTCTCAACTTATCCGCAGAACTTATTCGTAACGGTTGACGGACTTCGCAGTTATGACGATTACAACATTGAATTACAAAAACTCACCGGTAAGATCACCACTTCCGATTTCCAGGATACCGCTTCACTGCGCAAAACCATTACCGTGCTTAATAATGGGAAAGAAATGCCTATTAAATGGAGTTACAGCTACCGCGCTAACGAATTTTACTTTTATGTAGACGGCATTGAACGTAAGGAAAAACAGGGAATGCTGACCATTTCGTGGAGTGGTGAGCCGATCAAAGCTATTGCTTCCGGCAAACAGGATATTGTCATTCCTGCTTTGGGTGATTTCTCTGTGACCGACGCCCGCGTCATTGACGGAGAAGATCAGTATGTAGAACTTACTTTCAGCGACCCTATCAATTACAACCAGAACCTGAAAGGTATCGTTAGCCTCCAGGGCATCGATAACCTTACTTATGCCATTGAGGGTAACGTGGTAAAAGTGTTTTTACCTTATAGAATAGAAGGAAATAAACTGATCACCGTAACAAGCGGCATCAAAAATTTCAAAGGGTACAAGATGAACGCGGCTTATAGCCAAACCATCACTTTTGAAGAACCTAAACCTTTGGTTCGCATCAAAGGCAATGGCTGCATCCTTCCTAATTCAAACGGACTGATCTTCCCTTTTGAAGCGATCAGTTTAAAAGCGGTGGATGTTCGTGTGATCAAGATCTACGAGAACAACGTGCACCAGTTTTTGCAAACCAATAACCTGGATGGAGCCGATGAATTGACGCGTGTTGGAAAGGTTGTTGCCGATAAGAAAGTAAAACTGGATTACGACAAAACGATGAACCTGAAACAATGGAACAGGCACGTGATCGATCTGGGTAAGCTCATCAGTCCCGATCCCGGCGCTATTTATCGTGTGAGCATTAAATTCCAGAAAGACTATGCTATGTGCGATTGCGCGGGTGTGGAAGATGAGGGCGGTTCGGAAGGAGAAGGAGGCGAAGAAACAATTGTGGTAAATACCGAAGAGAATACAGAAGATAAAGAGTGGAACGAGCACAACTGGCACGGTTACGGAAGTTTCGGTGGCGGTTATGATCATTGGTATTATTACGACGAGAGTTACTCGCCCTGCAATAGCAATTATTATTACGGAAAAGCAGTGAGTCGCAATATTCTTGCTTCTGACATCGGCCTGATCTATAAACTGGACGACAATAAGATGTCGCACGCCTTTGTAAGCGATATGATCTCCGCGAAACCTATTGCAGGCGCTAGTGTTGAGTATTTTGACTACGCCCGCCAGCTTATTGCGAGCGGAACTTCGGATGCTAATGGAATGGTGGATGTGCAATTAAAGAAGAAGCCTTTCTTACTCTTGGCTAAATATGGTAAACAACGTGGCTATTTGAAATTACTTGATGGATATACCAATTCACTCAGCAAATTTGATGTAGAAGGTGAAGTAGTACAGAAAGGTGTGAAAGGTTATATCTATGGAGAGCGCGGTGTATGGCGTCCCGGCGATTCTTTGTTCCTCACTTTCATCATGGAAGACAAAGAAAAACGTTTGCCTCCCAATCACCCGGTGAAATTCGAATTACACGATCCAAACGGAACGGTGATCTACCAAACAACCAAAACCAGGAACCTGGGCGGGATGTATGATTTCCGTACCGCGACAGGCGATGACGCCCTCACGGGTAATTATACAGCCATTGCAAAAGTAGGTAACCGTACTTTTTCTCAAAACCTGAAAGTAGAGACCGTAAAACCTAACCGCTTGAAGAT
>JANWKZ010000013.1 GCA_025451115.1 Bacteroidia bacterium
AAAGGATCTCGTTGAAGAAACGCGGATATCCTTGCTCCCTGTGCATGTAATAACGGCAATATACCGTAACAAGAAAGGTAAGGAACGACCCAACCGCGCAATACACTGCAGTGATCTTATCGAAACAGAAGTCAATGTAGAAATCGTTTCCGCTGGTCTCAAGCAATACGATGTCTTTAACGTCGAGCGTAGGATGCCCGTTAAGCAACCAATACACCACGAAACCGGCAAATACAAGCAATTGCAGGCCCGCGGTAATAAAGGCGGTGCCCGACATAAAACCTTCCTTCTTGCTGGGCCTGATCATGCTTACCAGGAAGCCCAACAACGGAATGGCTATGAATAGCTGGATGAACTCTTTCATACCTTTTGTACCTCCTTTACCGGTAAATTATCAACTTCGTTCTCTATCTCAGCCGTTATATCGGCCACTATTTTTACTCCTTTTTGCAAGGGCTCGTAACCTGTAAAGCTTCCGTTCTTAAAAAGGAGAAATTCTTTTGTGCCCGGTTTCACAATTACCAGGTTGATCCATTCGTTCTCAAACCACTCGTAGGTCTCGGGCGATCTTTTTAAAGATTCCAAAACCACATCGGGGAATTGTTCCACGATCATTAATAATCGAACAGGATCATGCACTTCTACCATCTGGCTTGGTAAACCCGGACGTAAGTCGCCGTCTGTACCGTTCGCAACACCAAACAAGCCCATCACGTTGTGCGGCAATTTAGTGCCCGCCCCTAATTTCTGGTTATCCACACGCGAAAAAAAGTATTCAAGATTGATGCCTCCGCAAACCGGTGCCGCGGGCTTCAGAATAGCAAGAAGATATTTACCATCGGGATCAAGCCGGTAATCATACGAGTTAAAGAAAGCGCGTCTATCAAGGAACAAGCCCTTCGTAAGTTCTCTGCGGCCTACAATACAAATGGCGTTTGTAGCGTGATTAAGTTCAGGTCTTGGTTCAAACAAGGAAACGGAACGTTTTCTTACTTCTTCATGCACCTTTTCCGCATCCTGTTTTGTGTTGTTCGACTCAAACCGGCGCGAGCGTTCTTTCGCGTTAAGATCCAGTGCGCGTTTAAATAATTCCTCTTGCTTTCTGTGCATGTCCAGTTGTGTAGGAGGCAGCTTATCTTCATCAAAGAACACCATCTCATCGCGCGAAGTGTCGTGCAATGCACCCACAAAGAGTGTTGTTTCGGGTATTTCAATTCCTTTTGTTCTTAAGATCTCTCTCACTTTGGCATGATTGGCCATGTAAGAAAAAACACGGGCGTTCACCGAACCCGGACGACCCGAACAGGCCCCGCAATCATAAGCCGCGTAATGAGGGTTGTTCACGCTGCTGGATCCATGGCCGAAAGCATAAACCAGCGGAGCGAAATCCTTTACCAAACCAATGCTCTTCAAAACACCTTCCACTCTCGCAACCATTTCATCGATAGTGAATCCTATCTGCAGGCCGTTCTCCTTATGATCAGGATGGTCGTTCTCGATGGTTAGCTGCTAGTTCTTATCCATGTGTTTCAGTGAAGTAGATGTGGCAGGACTCATGCGTGGCAAAAAGATATTGAAGAACAATTTGAAAGCCGACCAGAAGCCCAGTGTTTGCGGAACCAGCCAACCTCTGAAAAGATAATGTGTGAACTTACTGAAGTGTACATCCTTTTTATGCACGATCTTAGAACCCACCTCCTTTACCAGGAACTTGGGTGTCATAGGCGCAGGACATAATTTAGTATAGAACTTCCCGTGATCAGGCTGATAATAGAATTCAACGCCGAAGAAGCCGGGTGTGCCAAATGTTTCACAATGTGGATCAAGGGTCTCAATGTATCTTCTTATGGATTCTTCCCGGTCGTCGATACAGAATAGAGCCTGGAAGGTCTTCCTGTCTTTGGTTCCTTCATCTTCCTTATGCTGTTTTATTCCCGCCAGCACCTGGTCATAAAAACTCCACTCAAAAGCTTCCTGCCACATGGCGTATACTTCGCTTAGTTCGCTTACCGGAACATCGGCTAATATATCGTCGTAGTAATGAAGCATTGAATCTGCCAACGGTTTCCAGTTCTTACCTAACGTGGAATCGAGGGCGTCTATCTCCAGCAATAGTTCAAAAATGATCAGGTCGCGCAGTGTGATGTTTCTTTTGTCTAAAAGATTATCAGGCAAAGTTTCTACCGAAGCTACCAATCCAGACCACCCCTGGTGCGCGAACTGTTGGTCGAACAAATATTGCTTGTATAGGGATTCGTCCTCAACAAGAATATCAAGAAGGTCCTTAATACCGCATGTTCCATCCAATAAAAGATCCCTTGCTCTTTTCTTTTTAAAGAAGCTGGTATAGCTGTTCTCCTCCAGCTCGCGCAAAGAGGCAAGGAACCCATCTTCATGAACGGGGAAATGCCAGATGGAAACACCCTGGTCGAGATACTTACAAATGATCCTGAAAAGAGCAGGGTGGGTGATGGAATCGAGGTCGGTCTTATATTTAAATTTCCAGTTCAGGCGCAATAAACCCACGCGGGGCAGTAGATTGGTTGTATACTGCTTTTCCAGGAGGTTCTCTTCCCATTCTTCCAGTCCTTCTTTTCCTTTGCGGTCAAGTATCACTTTCTCCAATACATCTTTCCGGATCCGGCCGGTCTTATAATACGTACGGAATTCCTGCAAGGAAAGCGAGACCTTGTAGCCAAAGATCTCAGAAGCGTGTCTTATGGCCTTGAAGAATTTCTCGTTCTGGAAAGCGTGGAGCGAATTATGATGAATAAAATCCTTGAGCGGGGCCTGTGCGGGCAGGTAGTGCTTAAGTTCGTGCAATACCCGCGCCTCGTCAAAAACGTTTTTGGCGTAAGCTTGGGCATTTGCAGACCCGGGTATGGATTTATTGTCTTGCACTTTCATTTGCAATTTCGGGGTAATAGGTATTACCTCACATTGGGTTTAATAAAAAATGAAAAAAGAACGATCAGGGCAGTTGGGGCCTTGATCAGATCTTGAAAGTGCGGATCACTAAATACAGCGGATGCTGCGTGTCCTGTGAAGATTCCTTATCGGTAGGTTTTACGAAGGTCTTTTCGTGATGGAAGTTAAAAGAAAGGTTTTGCGCAAAACTCATCACCGGCAGGGCGGGATTGAATTCTGTCTCGGTTTCATCTTCCGTTTCGGTCTCGAAGGGATTTTCATCCGCAGCGTTGTTCTGGTCGGAAGGCGTATGGATGCTCTTCAGGTATTTCCCGTTGAATAAGGTAGAGATCTCGATACGGAAATTACGCGTTGCCGCAGATACGTTCTGGAAGGAAAAAGTGAAAATAAAGAGCGCCAGTAGGGAGAAGGCAATGTATCGGGCGCGACTTTGTTTCATAACGGTTACAAAATTAGTCGTGTGGAATGTTAAAACGCAGGTAAAAATTGTGAATAATGAACAATTAACATTAATTAACAACCCTTTTAAACCCTGATTTTCTGTGTATTTTTGCCTAAACTAATTTTTAGATGGAACAGAATCTGAGCGAACAGGAGATCACCCGCCGCAATAAACTGGAAGAGATCCGGAAAGCAGGCATCGACCCATACCCGGCCGAAGAATTTTTGGTGAACGCCAACGCCGTTGATATAAAAGAGAACTACGAACGCGATAAGCTAAACTATAAGGACATCAGCCTGGCCGGACGCGTTATGGGCGTGCGCGACATGGGCAAGGCCGCTTTTGCCGAGTTGCAGGACTCCACCGGAAGGATACAGATCTACGTGCGCCGCGATGATATTTGTCCCGGAGAAGACAAATCCCTTTTTGATCTGTTATGGAAGAAATTACTTGACCTTGGCGACTTTGTGGGCGTGAAGGGTTACGTATTCACAACCAAAGTTGGCGAGATATCAATACATGTTACTTCACTGAAACTACTTTCTAAATCACTGAAGCCACTCCCGGTTGTAAAGACCGATGAGGATGGTAATGCGCATGACGAGGTTTCTGACCCGGAGTTTCGTTACAGGCAGCGTTATGTAGACCTGATCATTAATCCAAAAGTTAAAAAGACGTTCGAGCAGCGCACGAAGATCATCAATTCCATACGTGAGTTTTTGAATGGACATGGTGCCTTAGAGGTTGATACTCCTGTTCTGCAATCGATTCCCGGCGGTGCAACTGCAAGGCCATTCATTACACACCATAACGCGCTGGATATGCCTTTGTACCTACGTATTGCCAACGAACTTTATTTGAAGCGCCTCATTGTTGGCGGTTTTGATTGGGTATATGAGTTCAGTCGCAATTTCCGTAATGAGGGGATGGACCGTACGCACAACCCGGAGTTTACGATCCTTGAATTCTATGTGGCTTACCGCGACTATTTCTGGATGATGGAAACCACCGAGAAATTACTCGAGAAGATAGCCATGGATCTCCATGGAACCACGGACGTTACACTTGGCGATAAAACCATCAGCTTCGCGGCTCCGTTCAAACGCATTTCCATCTTCGGCGCCATTAAAGAACATACCGGCGTTGATGTGAGCAAAATGAACGAAGAGGAATTACGCGCTACCTGCAAAAAACTGCATATTGAAGTGGACAATAGCATGGGTAAAGGAAAATTGGTGGATGCTTTGTTTGGTGAGAAATGCGAGAGTCATTATGTGCAACCCACATTCATTATAGATTATCCGGTTGAGATGAGCCCGCTTACCAAGAAGCATCGTACTGAGGCGGGATTGGTAGAACGTTTTGAATTGATGATAAACGGCAAGGAAGTTGCGAATGCTTATAGTGAGTTGAACGACCCGATCGACCAACGCGAGCGTTTTGAAGAGCAAGTGAAACTGCAGGAACGCGGAGATGACGAAGCGATGTTCATCGACCAGGATTTTCTGCGCGCCTTAGAATACGGAATGCCTCCCACAGCCGGTATCGGAATTGGGGTAGACCGCCTCTGCATGATGCTGACCAACCAGGTTTCTATACAGGATGTGCTTTTCTTCCCGCAAATGAGGCCTGAGACAAAAGCTGTTAGCGAAGAAGCTTAATGCGTTTTTCTTTTAAAATAATTTTTTTAGTACTTGCTGCTTTTGTTTTTTCGTGCACCACGGAAGTAAAACAGGATGGCACAAAACGCGTATTTGAAGAATATCATTACGCGCTGGATACGATCATTAAGACCAAAGACGGCATTATTGCCGGGGTAGAGTTGGGCCAGGCGAGAAAAGATGTTCGTACCGAACAAGTGAAAAACGCGGTAGACCAGGATAAAGAAGGATTGGTTTACGAGCAGAAGATCGATTCGCTTACCAAATACAACATTACCTATACTTTTGAGAACGACAGCATCAGTGAGATCGAAGTCATGATCAATTGCGGGAGTCGTGAAGAAGGTGAACGCATTTTGAATGACCTGAAAGAATATTACCGCACCAAGTACACAGCGCCCGTGATGGATAAAGGTTTTTTCGTTTTCAATTGCTTCGACAGTCGTAAGAAGAATTTTACTATTACTCTTACGGATAACGGCGGCGCTTCCAACTCGGTGATCGATCTGCTTATTTACCGGGAAAAATAATCATTCCTTCTTATCCTCTTTCGGGATAAAAGTATAATTTACGGTATACGGATTATCGCTGGTATTCTTCAGTACATCTTCTTTTGATGTTTCCGGAGTTTCATCCGGATCAACCATCCAGTACGGATCTGATTCATCAATATCCTGATCGTTGTTTACTTCCCAGGAATAAACGGGTGCCTGCGTGCCTTTGTTCCTGTAGATGTAAGCCAGGGTTATTCCACTCAGGAAACCGAATAGGTGGCCCTCCCAGGAAATATTGACCTGCGTTACCTGGTAATGGATCGCTTTCAGAAATTCTACCGGAAGTACACCCCAAACGATCGTGCCATAAAGAAAAGTAATGAGCAGCGAAACACCGAAAAGTGTTTTGTTCTTCCTTAAAATACCCGAGAAGAAAAGGAACCCTGCCAGTGCGTAAATGATCCCGCTTGCGCCAATATGTGTTGTTCCGCCCCTGGCCAGGAGCCACACAAGCAGATCGCCTGCAAGAACTGAAAAGAAGAAAACCTTAAAAGCGACTTCGCAATAATAATAGAACAGCAAGGTCCCCAATACCAGGATAGGGATCGTATTAGAGAATAAATGAGAAAGATCACCATGGAGAAAAACTGCGGAAATAATACCGGTAAGTCCACCTAATTCACGGGGACGAATGCCGTAATCCTGGAGATGCAGTTCACAGGCCGCGTTAAAATAAAAAACCAGCCACAGGGCCATTATGAACAACATCGGAAAGACAGTGCTCTGCGAAAAGGTATGTTTCTGGCTATTCAACTAAAATTTCCAGTCAAATATCATGCATAGCGGTAAAAACCTGACAGAATTACTCGTTGACAATGGTGTGCGAGCCAATTTTGTGCTTTCCGCCCTCAATAACAACCACAAATTCCTCTTTTGTTGTCACCCGCTCGTGTTTCACGGAATAAGTGAGGAGTACGGCCGATTCGTAGCCGGTCTCTTCCTGCAGTCCGCTTTGGGTGACGTCAAAGGAGGTCATAGAACCGGTAACTTCTTTCAATTTTGTGAATTTTTCTTTCAGTTGTTCTTCGGTTTCGGCTTGAACGAACTCTGAAGTGTAATAGTCGCTTCTTACTTTGGCTACGTCGCCGGCATCGATCGCTTTCAGGCAGCTCTCAACGGCTTCTTTGGCTTTTGCAGGGTCGGGTTTTTCCATGGAGCAGCTTGCTAAAACAAGCACTAAGCAGGCTATCACGAGTTTTATCTTATTCATTTTTGTTGGATTTTAGATTTACGGATCAGGTTTATTAATAACGCGGAAATGTAGGTAAAAGATACCATTTGAAGCTGAAAACCATTAAAAAAACGGCCTTTTTCATTATCTTTGCACTATAAAATCTCATACTATGCAGGTTATGGAAAAGACGATTGCTACCGCAAAACAGCTGATGCAGCTTGAGGACACCTACGGAGCTCATAACTATCATCCCATTCCCGTGGTTTTAGATAGGGGAGAGGGTGTTTTTGTATGGGACGTAGACGGAAAGAAATATTACGACTTTTTGTCGGCCTATTCGGCCGTTAACCAGGGACATTGTCATCCTAAGATCGTTAAAGCTTTGATGGAACAGGCCGGTAAACTGGCTTTGACCTCGCGCGCTTTCTATAATAGCTCTTTGGGCGAGTATGAGAAATTCATTACCGCTTACTTCGGTTACGATAAAGTACTTCCTATGAACACCGGCGCCGAAGGTGTTGAAACAGCTATTAAACTTGCCCGTAAATGGGGTTATGAGAAAAAGGGTGTTGAATCTGAAAAAGGAAAGATCATCGTTTGTGAAAGCAATTTCCATGGTCGTACGGTAAATATTATTTCTTTTAGCACCGACCCTGATTCAAAGAAGAATTTCGGACCTTATAATACCGGTTACGAAGTAATTCCTTATAACGATGTAAAGGCTTTGGAAAAGGCTTTGGCTGATAAGAATGTGATCGGATTTTTAGTTGAGCCGATACAAGGTGAGGCAGGAGTGATCGTTCCGGATGAAGGTTACCTCAAGGCCTGTTCTGATCTTTGCAAAAAGAATAATGTACTTTTCATTGCCGACGAAATTCAAAGCGGGCTCTGTCGCACAGGCAAAATGCTGGCCTGCGATTGGGAAGGCGTTCGTGCAGATATTTTGATCTTAGGTAAGGCTTTATCAGGCGGTATGTATCCTGTATCTGCTGTGCTGTGCGATGATGAGATCATGATGCTTATTAAGCCTGGTCAGCACGGTTCTACTTACGGTGGAAATTCAATTGCCTGTAAAGTGGCTATTGCCGCTCTAACTGTTCTGAAAGAAGAAAAATTAGCTGAGCGTTCGGAAGATTTAGGGAACATCCTCCGCCAGGAATTAAAAGAGATCAAATCGCCGCTCATTAAAATTGTTCGCGGCAAAGGTTTGTTCGCGGCCATTGAAATTGAAGAAAAACCGGGTCAAACCGCCTGGGAGATTTGCCTTCGTATGGCTGATAAGGGTTTATTAGCTAAACCCACTCACGGTAACATTATCCGTTTTGCTCCTCCGCTCGTTATGACCGAAGAGCAATTGATGGATTGCGTGAGGATCATTAAAGAAACGATACTTTCTTTCTAAAAAAATACTGCTACGGATTTTTAGAGCCTACACTTGTTGTGGGCTCTTTTTTTGCAGGTTCTGAAGTAACCTGTGTAGTGACAGGTGCATCACTCTTTACTTCCTTTTTATCAAAAGTAGCCATCTGGTAACCCTCACCCGACATTAAGCGGTTGAAGCCGGTCTGGTTGATGCTCATGGTTGAGCTGAACTCGATCTCTCCGGTAGATTCGTTATAGGTAGAGTTTGTTTTGAAAACGGTCTTTAGCGAATTGATAACGCCTTGTGCTTTTTCAGCATCGGTCACACCTTCAAATTTAGCTTTATAAAAAAAGGTCGATGTGGTACCCGCTTGCGAGAACGCGTTGAGGGTAATAAAAATAGCGAACAGGGAAAGTAGTTTCTTCATTTTTCGGGCGAAGCATTGGGTTTTATTTGCCTCACCACAATAATAAAGAATTTTTAAGCCTCTTCCTTTACTTCTTTATTAACAGGATTTACATGATGTGTTGAAGGGGCCGGCTTTATATATTTTCCACAAACGAGAGCCAGCATGCCGAAAGCAATACCGATATAACCTACATAGGGATAATTGTGCAATTTTTTTGCTTCATCGTTATAAATGAGCAAGCCTCCGATGAGGGTAGATAATCCTACAGTTAATTGCTGTACGGCCGAGTTCAGGCTCATGTAACCACCCCGCAGGTGTGGGGTGACCACCGAGGTGATCATGGCCTGGGCAGGGACCATCCTTCCACCGGAAAACACGAAGAATGTAGCGGCTACTCCGATCATAGCCCAAAAGTAGGTAGAAGAAAAATTACTGATGGCGTAAAGGGGGATGCAGGATAGAAAGCTTAGAACGAATAGCACTTTGTAGCGACCTCTTTTATCTGCGATCTTTCCAATAATTGGAGCACAGATAGATGAAAGAACTCCGCCGATGATGTACATATAGATAAGATCCCCCTTCATGGAAAAGCCCTGGTTGTTCACCAGATAATCGCTGATGTAGGGAATAATGGAAAAGTGCGAGTACACAATGCAAATAGAAAAGAGCAATCCCCAAACAAGATTGCGGTCGCTCAACACTTGTTTATATAAACTGAAAGGCGACTTGCTGCGCGGGCCTTTCATGTGATTGGTTACATTAGGTACAAAAATGTAGGCGGCTACAAGCACAAACAGGCCAATAAATGCCACGAGCAGGAAAGGAGCGTGCCAGGAATACTTTTCAGATAAATAAATTCCAAGCGGAACACCGGCCACCGAAGCCAGCGCAAAGCCGCTCATTAAAATTCCCATACCGCGGGCACGTTTCTCAAAGGGAATGACATCGCCCACAATAGAAAGAATGACAGAACCGGCTACTCCCCCGAACAAACCTGTAAAGATCCTTGCCGCTATCAGGAATTCATAAGTAGGGGCAAAGGCGCAGGAAAAAGTTCCTGCCAGGAAACCCACATACAGAAACATCAAAACTTTTTTCCGATCGAAACGATCCACAAAAAAAGTAGCAGCTATAGCTGAAACGAAAGCTGCGATACCGTAAGAAGAAACAAGAAAGCCAAAACCCTGCGTGGTGATGTCCATGGTCTTCTTTAGAGTAGGAGCCATGGGCATCATGATCATGTTATCGAGGATGTGCGTAAACTGTACAAAGGCTAAAGTAAACAGCAGGAGGAGTTCTTTTCTGGTCATGAAGCCGCAAAGGTAGTGAAAAAAGGAGGCGGGAATAGTATCAAACTATGATAG
>JANWKZ010000014.1 GCA_025451115.1 Bacteroidia bacterium
AGTCTCAATTAGCGTCTATTAGCGTCCAAAAAAAAGAGCTCTGGCACATTAACATAAAACAAGCCGTTCAGGGTTTGTTTACTGTCGGTACTTCTGAAACCAATTATGGACCGCCTTTGCAAATGCAATGGCGGATAAAAGAAAAGGTCGATGGCAAACGGGGATTGAAGCACGAATAGTTCCAAACTAAGCGTGGCTGTCCCAATAATCCTGCAGGCATAAATTGATGAAACATGAAAGGCATTATTGGGAAAAAAATCGGAATGACCAGCATCTTCGATCCTTCGGGCAAACAAACGGCCTGTACGATCATTGAGGCCGGTCCCTGCGTAGTTACGCAGGTCAAGACCAAAGAGTCTGACGGGTATAACGCACTCCAGCTTTCTTTTGGAGACAAAAAAGAAAAGCACTCCACCAACGCAGAAAAGAATCACTTCGCAAAAGCTCAGACTTCTCCCAAAAAATTCTCTAAAGAATTCCGCGATTATTCCATTGAAAAAAATATTGGTGAAACTATTACTGTCGAAATTTTCGCTGAAGGCGATCAGGTCGAAGTAGTAGGTACTACTAAGGGTAAAGGTTTCCAGGGTGTTGTCAAGCGTCATGGTTTCCATGGTGTAGGAGGACAGTCTCATGGTCAGCATGATCGTTCAAGGGCTCCCGGTTCAATTGGTAATTCATCTGATGCCAGCCGTGTTATGAAAGGTATGAAGATGGGCGGCCGGACAGGTACCGATCGCGTGAAGCTAAAAGGACTTAAGGTGGTGAAAGTATTCGCTGAAAAGAACTATATATTAATAAGCGGTTCGGTTCCGGGTCACAACGGGTCGATCGTTTTGATTCAGAAGTAAGCTGGACACAACACGGTTCCGTCTTTAAAAATAAAGCACATGCAAGTTGACGTATTAACGATAAAAGGAAAAAAATCAGGCAGAACAGTTGATCTGCCCGAAGATATATTCGGTGCAGAACCCAACAACCACGTGATCTACCTGGCAGTAAAACAATATCACGCAGCACAACGCCAGGGAACACATAAAGTGAAGACACGTGCGGAAGTTCAAGGTGCCAGCCGGAAGTTACATCGCCAGAAAGGAACCGGGGGTAGCCGTAAAGGAAATATCCGCAATCCTTTATACAAGGGCGGTGGTACTATTTTCGGGCCCAAACCGCACGGCTATGATATCAAACTGAATCGTAAGGTGAAAGACCTTGCTAAGATCTCCGCACTGAGCCATAAGGCAAAAGATAAGGCAATCGTGGTCGTTGAAGATATTTCGTTTGACACTCCCAAGACCAAAACCCTTATGGGAATCCTGGGAAGTCTGAAAGTAGCTGATAAGAAAGCAATGATCATCATTCCGGAAAGCAATGAAAATCTTGAATTGTCTATCCGCAATGTTCCGTCCGTAATTGGTGTACTGTTGACTGACATTAATACCTATGATATTGTGAACTCTGAAGTTGTAATTCTTACAGAGAGTGCTGCCAAAATTTTTACAGAGCAGGATGAAAAGGCCGAAGCATAATTAGAAACATTTTAAAAAGAAAGCAATGAACCTTTCTGACGTATTGATAAAACCCATTTTGACAGAAAAAGCAAATGCACAGCAGGAGAAACTGCGCCGCTATGCTTTCAAAGTGGCTAAGAAGGCAAACAAACTAGAGATCAAGAAAGCAATTGAAAGCTTTTACGGAGTAACTGTCGTGAATGTGAATACGGCTACCGCCCCGGGCAAAAATAAGAGCCGTTTCACCAAAGCCGGCGTTATTTCCGGTCGTAAACCGTCGTATAAAAAAGCTTTTGTAACAGTAAGTGAAGGAGAAAGTATCGATTTGTATTCAACGATCTAATTACCCGGTGAGTACTTAGACCGGATACGAACTAATAATAAGATAAAAATGGCATTAAGAAAATTCAAACCCGTAACTGCTGGAACCCGATGGAGGATCGGCAATGCGTACGCCGAGGTTACTACCAACGAGCCGGAGCAGAGTTTACTGGAACCTAAGAAAAGAACCGGTGGACGTAACTCTTCGGGACACCTGTCCATGCGTTACAGGGGTGGTGGTCACAAAAAGAAATACAGGGTTATCGATTTTAAGAGGAATAAGGTTGATGTAGAAGCAACGGTGAAATCGATCGAGTATGATCCTAACCGTACTTCTTTTATCGCATTAGTGGAATACGCTGATGGTGAGAAAAGATACATCATCGCAGCCCAGGGTTTACAGGTTGGACATAAGGTAATGAGTGGAAACGATGTGGCGCCTGAGATTGGAAATGCCTTGCAATTGAAGTTCATGCCGCTTGGAACCAATGTTCATAATATTGAAATGCAACCTGGCCAAGGTGGCAAGTTGGCCCGCAGTGCCGGTTCATCAGCACAGTTGACCAACAAGGAAGATAAATATGCCATCCTGAAAATGCCTTCGGGCGAATTGAGAAAAGTATTGATCAATTGTTATGCAACAGTGGGTGTGGTAAGCAATAGTGATCATAGCCTGCAAAGTATGGGTAAAGCTGGTCGTAATCGTTGGAGAGGCATCAAGCCAAGAACACGTGGAGTGGCCATGAACCCGGTAGATCACCCGATGGGTGGTGGTGAAGGTAAAGCTTCGGGTGGTCAGCCCCGCAGCAGGAATGGCCAGTATTCAAGAGGATTAAAGACACGTACAAAAGGTAAAGGCAGTGATAAATTGATTATTCAAAGAAAGCACGGAAACAAACTAGCTAAATAAAGCTTCGACACTTCGACAAGTCCAGTGCTCAGCCTGAATCTTGAGCTTGTTGAAGGATTTAAAAACTTGGAATTTATAAATTATGGGACGCTCGATTAAAAAAGGACCTTATGTAGCCACTCACCTCGAGAAAAAGGTAGTAGCTATTAATGAGGGCAAAAGCAAGAAAGGGGTTATCAAAACCTGGAGTCGCCGGTCAACGATCACTCCGGATTTTGTAGGTCACACGTTTGCCGTACATAATGGCAACAAGTTCATCCCCGTCTATATAACAGAATTCATGGTAGGGCATAAGCTGGGTGAATTCGCGCCTACCCGGCAATTCAAAGGACACTCGAGCAAAAAGGTCGAAGCATCATAAAAAACGAGTTGCTGGTCACTTGTTGTTGGTTTCTTAGAAAGGTACCAGCAACACAAGACCAGGAACCAGAAATTAGAAAAAATGGAAGCAGTAGCAAGACTGAGAAATTACCCGACATCGCCCCGCAAGATGCGTTTGCTGGCTGATCTTATTCGTGGTCAGAAAGTCGATAAAGCCCTTGCGGTATTGGAACACCATGCAAAGCATTCCGCGGTACCACTTCATAAATTAATATGGAGTGCGGTCCATAACTGGAAGCTGAAGAATGAAGGCGAGGATGAAGGCAGCTTAATCGTACGGACGATTTTTGTCGATGGTGCCCGAACATTAAAACGTATGCGCCCGGCTCCGCAGGGTCGCGGTTATCGTGTGCGCAAACGCAGCAACCATGTCACCGTGATCGTTGATATCCCTGCCCCGGCAAAAGAACCAAAGGAACCAAAAGTTCAAAAGGAACAAAAGGAACAAAAAGCACCAAAGGAAAAGAAAGCTGTGAAGGCGGGATCTAAAACAAAAAAATTAACGAATAAAGAATAAACATGGGTCAAAAAGCAAATCCGATTGGAAACAGGTTAGGTATCATCCGCGGATGGGAATCTAACTGGTACGGCAATAAAAAAGATTTTGCCGGCAAGCTAATCGAGGATAACAAGATCAGAACCTACCTGAATGCCCGTATAAACAAAGGCGGTATTTCGAAGATCGTTATCGAGAGAACCCTGGGCAAACTGATCATCACTATCCATACATCGAAGCCGGGTATCATCATCGGTAAAGGTGGCGGTGAGGTGGATCGTATTAAGGAAGAGTTGAAGAAGCTGACCAGTAAGGATGATGTTCAAATCAATATCCTTGAGATCCGTCGTCCCGAACTGGATGCGATGATCGTAGCTGATACGGTCGCCCGCCAGATCGAAAACAGGATCAATTATAAAAGAGCAATCAAGATGTCGATCGCTTCTGCGCTTCGTATGGGTGCTGAAGGTATCAAGGTAAAAGTGAGTGGGCGTTTGGGTGGTGCAGAGATTGCCCGTACTGAAGAGATCAAACAAGGTCGTGTGCCGCTTCATACATTTCGTATGGATATTGATTATGCCAACGTATTCGCGTTGACAGTATATGGTAAGATCGGGATTAAGGTATGGATATGTAAAGGTGAGATCCTGACAAAGAGAGACCTGAATCCGAATTTCGTGGGAGGTAAGAATGAAGCAGGTGACAGAAGGGAAAGAAGAGATGATCGTCATGATCGCCGCGACGACAGACGAGGAGGTGGTGATAGGAGAGGCGGCGGAGGTCGTGGTGAGAGAAGAAGTTAGTGAAGCCGTTATGATCCAAAAGTGAGCAGAAATAAAATATATGCTGGGAGTTTGCTAAAAGCTAACAGCTAAAAGCTAAAAGCTTAAAAGATGTTACAACCGAAAAGATCGAAACACAGAAAAATGCAGAAGGGTCGCATGAAAGGCGATGCCAAGAGAGGCTTTACCATTGCATTCGGTTCTTATGGATTAAAGGCCCTGGACCAGCATTGGCTTACCGATCGTCAGATCGAAGCAGCGAGACAGGCCCTGACCCGTGAAATGAAGAGAGAAGGGAATGTGTGGATCCGCATTTTTCCTGATAAGCCCATAACGCGTAAGCCGGCTGAGGTAAGGATGGGAAAGGGAAAAGGTAACCTGGAGTTTTGGGCTGCTGTTGTAAAACCTGGTCGTATTCTGTTTGAAGTGGATGGCGTAGATGAAAAGACGGCTCGCTCATCGCTGGCACTTGCAGCCGGGAAACTGCCGATCAAGACCAAGTTTATTATAAGAAAAGACCTGATGAACGCATAGTTGAGAACTTTCAAAATTATTGAAGATGTCAAAGAAAGCTGATTTTGTAAAAAGCATTCATGGAATGAATGAGAACGATCTCAAAGCCCGGCTTGAGGAAGACAAACAACGTTTGAAGAAGCTGGAGTTTGCGCATACCATTTCTCCGCTGGAGAACCCGATGACCATTCGTGGATTGCGCAGGGATATAGCCCGTTTGATAACAGAATTGAAAAACAGAGTTGAGGCATAAAAGCTAAAAGCTAATACAATGGATGAAAGAAATCTAAGAAAGACAAGGATAGGAGTCGTTACCAGTAATAAAATGGCAAAGACCATTACGGTAGCTATTGAGCGTAAAGTAAAGCACCCTATCTACGGTAAGTTCGTCAAGAAAACCACCAAGCTTCATGCGCATGATGACAAGAATGAGTGCAGTATCGGTGATGTTGTAAGGATCATGGAAACCCGCCCTTTGAGCAAAACCAAAAGGTGGAGACTTGTAGAAGTGGTGGAGAAAGTGAAATAAGAAAAGCTGCTAGTTATTATCCGCCAGCTGGCGGACATTACCTGGAGCAACAATGTAGG
>JANWKZ010000015.1 GCA_025451115.1 Bacteroidia bacterium
ATCTTACTTTGCCTCCTTTGCATGAACGTAAAAATTACGATAAAAAACCCGGCGAAGTAAGGATCTGCAGCGTAACCCGTTTGGTGCGAAATAAAAAAATAGACTTCGCGATAGAACTGTTGAAAGAGTTTAAAGAGGGAAAGATCGTTTTTGATATTTATGGTCCGGCCGAGGATGAAACTTACTACAAAGAATGTTTGGCGCTAAGCAAAGAGCTGCCGGCTAACATCCTGGTTTCGTTCAAAGGCACTACCCCGCCCCATCAAATTGAAGAGGCGCTGAAGCAATACCATGTTTTTTTGTTGCCTACGGAGACCGAGAATTTTGGGCACGCGATCGTGGAAAGTATGCTAAATGGCTGCATCCCGGTGATCAGCGACCGCACCCCGTGGAGAAATCTTCAAAAAAGCGGTATCGGCTGGGACATCGCTTTAAGCGATAAACGGGGGTTTATCAGCGCCCTACAGAAATGCCTGGAAATGGACGAAATGACATTTAAATCGCAATCAACTATAATTCAAGAGTTTGCAAGGCAGAAAACAGGCGATATTAACATCCTGGAAGCTTATAAACAGGCATTCAAATAAGTTTTTGATTTTTTGGCGATTAATATATCTTTGCAACGAATTTTTAAAACCCTGAATAATGTCAGAAATTGCAAAAAAAGTAACATCTATTATCGTAGATAAACTTGGCGTTGAAGAAAAAGAAGTTACCCCAACTGCCAGCTTCACAAACGACTTAGGCGCAGATTCGCTTGATACCGTTGAGCTTATCATGGAATTCGAAAAGGAATTCAACATTGCAATACCCGATGATCAAGCTGAAAAGATCTCTACAGTAGGAGATGCCATCGCTTACATCGAGACCAACGCAAAATAATTGAACATCTAAAGACCATCCCGCCCCGCGGGATGGTTTGTTTTTTTTCCGCAACAGAATCGTATGCAGCTTAAACGCGTAGTAATAACAGGTTTGGGTGCCATCACACCTCTCGGTAATTCTGTAGAAGAATACTGGAAGAACCTGGTGAATGGGGTCAGCGGCGCTGCGCCCATCACACGCTTTAATGCCGAAAAATTCAAAACCCGTTTTGCCTGTGAAGTGAAAGGCTTTAACCCCGAGGACTATTTCGAAAAGAAAGAGGCCCGTAAGGTGGATGCTTTTACACAGTATGGCGTGGCCGCTTCAACGCAGGCCATGAAAGATTCAGGGCTTGAAGCGGAAGGAATTGACAGAAATGAAATAGGTGTTATTTGGGGATCCGGCATTGGAGGTTTGGATACATTCCAAACGGAGACCTTCGGTTTTGCCAAAGGCGACGGCACTCCGCGTTTCAACCCTTTCTTTATTCCTAAGATGATCGCCGACATCTGCTCGGGGCACATCTCCATGCGTTTCGGATTGCGCGGCCCTAATTTCACAACTGTTTCAGCCTGCGCTTCTTCAACCAACGCTTTAATTGATTCTTTTAATTACATCCGCTGGGGAAAAGCCATCGCCGTAGTGACCGGTGGATCAGAAGCCGCTATCAACGAAAGTGGTATCGGCGGTTTTAACGCCTGTATGGCGATGAGCACACGCAACGAGTCTCCACAAACTGCTTCGCGTCCTTACGATAAAGAGCGCGACGGTTTTGTTTTAGGCGAGGGCGGCGTTGCTTTGATCCTTGAAGATCTTGATCACGCACTGGCCCGCGGTGCAAAAATTTACGCAGAAGTAATTGGCGGCGGCATGAGTGCCGACGCGCATCATATAACAGCTCCTCATCCTGAGGGATTAGGTGCAAAGCTGGTTATGGAGCGCGCTTTAAAAGATGCCGGATTGAAACCAACCGACATCGATTATATCAACACACACGGAACAAGCACACCCCTGGGCGACGTTGCCGAGTTAAAGGCCATTCAAAAGCTTTTCGGCGACCACGCTTATAAAATGAATATCAGCTCTACCAAATCAATGACTGGCCACCTATTGGGGGCAGCAGGAGCCATTGAGGCTATGGCTACGGTATTGGCTGTTCAGAACGACATTATTCCTCCCACCATCAATTTCGCGAACCCTGATCCCGATGTTGATCCTAAATTGAACCTTACGTTCAATAAGGCTCAGAAGCGCGTAGTGAACGCCGCTATCAGCAACACCTTTGGTTTTGGTGGACATAATGCTGCGGTGGTTATCAAAAAATACAGCAAGTAAGCTCTCCCTCATTCTTTCTTAAAAAAGCTATCTTTGGCCATGACACATTAAGTCTTGCTGAAATATCTTTCCATAAAACGTTATACCAACGCCTCCGATAAAAAGCTGGCGCAGAGCATCAAGAATCTTTTTGGTTTTGTGCCGGGCAATATCGATCTCTTTAAACAGGCGTTACGACACAGCTCGGCTTCAAGGAACAAGACCAGCAACGAAAGATTGGAGTTCTTAGGAGATTCGGTTCTGAACGCTTTGATAGCCGAGTATCTTTTCAAACTTATGCCTAACGCCGAAGAAGGTGAACTCACTCAATCGCGTTCGCGCATTGTAAGCCGGCAGAACCTCAACAAACTGGCTCTTAAACTCGGCCTCAATAATTTATTGGTCACAGATATTAAAGGTCACTTACCCTCTTCGGTATTCGGCAATGCACTGGAAGCGGTGGTAGGTGCTGTTTTTTTAGACCAGGGCTATAAGAAAACACAAAAGATCATTTTGGAAAAGATCATCAAACAACATTTGCACGTAAAAGAACTTATTCAGGAAGACACCGATTATAAAAGTCGACTGATCAATCTATACCAGAAGAAAAAAATACCGCTCCGGTTTGTTTTGCTATCCGAAAAACACGATGGTCACAAAAAGATATTCCATGTAGGTGTAGAAGCGGAAGGAAAGATACGTGCCGAAGCCAATCATCCCAATAAACGTGCAGCCGAACAATTGGCGGCTTTAACTGTACTCGAGAAATTAGGGGAGGTCTAGATCCTTTTTTTTACCTGTGTGAAGATCACTTGAGAAACCAGTAAGCCTATCACGGCTCCAGCCAGCACATCGCTCACAAAATGATAATATAAGCCCAGGAGCGATAGCGCTACAATAAGAATTGCCGTTGCAGAGATCCATTTTAATTTAGGGTAAAAAGCGGCCAGCATGAATGCAAAAACCACGATCGTCATCATGTGTCCCGAAGGAAAGGACTGGTATTGTACTCCTCCATGAAAAGGCTCGAAACCATAGATGCCATCATGAACGTAAGACAGGTTGTTTTCTTTGAACGTATCGGGCCAATAGCGACCAAAACAGAATTTTAACCCTATTTTCAATCCGCTGGCCACCAGAACGGCCACGCCCCAGGCCAATGAAAAATAAGCGAATTTGTTCTTTTGTTCTCTTATACGTTGAATAAAATAGAAGAGAATGGCAACCGGCGCTACATATAAAAGCGGCTCGGGCAATTGCTGCAGGTAATGGAGAAAATGATATTGACGGGAATTAGCGGAAACCAAAAGATCAACCAATTGGCGATCAAAATAAAAATAGGAGATAATAACCAGGAGCGAGGTAGCGGCAACGAGAGCGACTGACTTAGTAAAATTCATACATTAAAAAGAACCGTGCCCCTTTTTTCTTTTCTTGGTTAAATGTGGGCAGGAATCGCAGGCGTTCTTTTTACGAAAAAGAAAACAACTATCGAGCAGCAGACTGCAACCAAGTAATAGCAATATGAATTTCCATCTTCTCATGATGATCTCTTTTCTCCGGATGAATCCCCTGTTCTTATTTGCATTGCTTCGCTTGCAAATGGAACTTTCCCCCTTAAAAGGGGGACAGGTCTCTACTTCTTAGAGCGAATACGTTCTACCGCGAAGTACAAAGGACAGCGGCATGGTGTAAGACCTAAAAAAAGAGAGAGGAGTATTTTATATCGTTTGATCATTTTTTCTTTTTGATGTTTAAAGGTAATTCTTTTTTTACTACAGTTTGAAAATATTTGCACCATTGCGTAAGCGGGCATTTTTCGCATTGCGGATTGCGGGCCAGGCATACATAGCGGCCATGCAATATCAGCCAATGATGCGCCTTGGGAATAAGCGCTTCCGGAATATGTTTTACCAATTGCATCTCTGTCTGCAAAGGGTTTTTGGCGTTTGTTGTTAGTCCCAGCCGCGCCGAAACCCGAAACACGTGTGTATCAACGGCCATGGCAGGCTTATCGTACACAACCGATGCGATCACGTTCGCCGTTTTTCTCCCTACCCCCGGTAATTTTACAAGCTCATCCACTTCGTTCGGTATCTTCCCTCCAAATTCTTTCAGCAAGGTCTGTGCCATGCCCACAAGATGCTTTGATTTGTTATTGGGATAAGAAATACTCCGGATGTAAGGAAAGATCACCTCCGGAGTGGCTACCGCCATCGCTTCGGCGTTGGGATAATCTTTAAAGAGAGCCGGTGTGATCATGTTCACGCGCTTATCGGTGCATTGCGCCGATAGTATAACAGCAACAAGTAACTGGAAAGGATCCGCGTAATGCAATTCCGTCTCCGCCGGAGCATCATGCTCCACGAAATAGTTAAGGATCTTCTCGTAGCGTTCGGTTTTTGTCATAAAAAAAGGGCCCGTCCTGTCCCGATAGCTATCGGGATCATTTCAGGACCCATCGCAAAGTTAAGCGATACTGAAACAAGTTCAGTATAATTACAAACCCCTCGTCTGAGGGGTTTTTAATTAATTTAATTCATCACGCCGAAAACAGGTTCGGTCTGCGAAGGGCTCATCACCTCCAGGGCTTTCGAGTAGTTCAGGATGTTCTGAATCGTAAATTCAGAAGGCCCGAATTCCTTGGCCACTTGTTTAATCTTCTCCGCCTTAGGCTGAGTTTTTAAAGATGACGATTGACTTAATGAAAGAGTAGTAGTTTTGATCATGCAGGGTTTGGTTTGTTTGGTTCATAACACTTATATAACGGAGCTTATTTTCGAATATTGTTAAAATTCCTGAAAATTTACACCCCTACCCTAAAATCTCTCTTTTTAAGCCTGTTTTCTGCCTACCACCAGCTCAATAAGGTCCTCTTTTTTAAGGTATTTTCTAGCTAACTCTCTCAATTCCTGAGCGTTAGTCTGCTGCACAGCTTTGAAATACCGGCCATAATATTCGTAGCCCAGATCAAACTCCCAAATGGCCCTGAACTTATCGGCCAGGGCAAGCGGGCCCTCTACCGACCTTAAGAACTGGCCTAAAATGTAGTTTTTTACCGTCTCTAATTCGTTCTCTGAAACCAGGTCGTTTTGCAGGATCTCGATCTCTTTGTAAACCTCATCCAGGGCTTTTTGTGTAACGTCTGCGCCGACTTCCGTACTGATGTAAAAGAAACCATCATTTACCAAAGAAGAAATTCCGGAGCCGATACCGTATGTGTATCCTTTGTCCTCACGGATGTTAGCCATTAAGCGTGAACCAAAATATCCGCCCAACACTGAATTCAGGACCTGGAACTTAAAATAATCGGGATGTGCTTTGTTGAACAATCTTCTACCTACACGCAAAGCCGACTGCACGGCGTCTTTTTTCTCTACAAGATTCTCGCGCTGCGAAAAAGTTTGAGGAGCGGGATATGTTTTGCCCGATCCGGCACCACTACCCCATTTCCCCGTACCAAAATGTTTATTGAGTGTTTTAAAAAGATCGGGCGGCAATTTGCCGGCTGCTATGATGGTGCAATTATCCGAGTGATAGAAATCTTTGTAGAACTTAGTGATTGATTCGCGGCTCGTTGTGTCGTAATCCTTTGTATCAGGATGCACGCCGTAGGGGTGGCTTGCGCCAAACAAAAGTTCTGCGAACTTTTTTCGGGCCACATGGTTCACCTTTTGTTCGTTCACCAGGTGCTTTTGTTTTTTGTTTGCAAGATACGTATCCACTTCTTCTTGCGGGTAGCTTGCATTTTTAATGATGTCTTCTATGAACACAAGCGTATTATCCAAATGTTTGTTCAGAGAAAAAAGCGCCAGCGAAGCGTAATCAAACCCGCACGAAGTTTCAAAGAAGGAGCCGTAAAAATCAATACTGTCGGATAACTGGTTCGCGGTGTATTTGGGTGTACCATTCTCGATCAGGCTTGAAGCCGAATGCGCAATGAGTGGGGCCGATTGATAGAATGTTCCCGCTTTAAAAATAAATTCAATACGTGTCAGCTCCTGGCTGCCTGCATCAATGGTGTGAACCGAAATTCCGTTGTCCAGTTTAAAAGAAGCGGCTTCCTGTATAACTACTTTCTCTATGGTATGAAAGCCGGGGGCTTGTGTGCGATCTAGCATAATTTCTATAAATTTTCTGTCAGGTCGAGCGTAGTCGAGACCCGTGGAGATATTCCCGCTGGCATCTCGATCCCGATAGCTATCGAGACTCGATGTGACATTATTTGTTTTTTAAATAGTATAACGTTGAACAATTCTCTTTGCGCAGCACTTCGTTGGCCACGCGTTTTACATCGGCTACTGAAACCTTTTGGTATTTCTCAGCCTCTGTATTTACATCATTCGCGTCGCCCAGCAATTCCGCAACTGCAAGGTTTGTGGCTTTATTAAGCACATCCATTTCAGAGAAGATCAGCGTTGACTCTACTTTGTTTTTACATTTCTGCAATTCTTCTTCACTAACCGGGTCGATCTTTATTTTTTGCACTTCTTCCGCAATCCCTGCTTCGGCCTGCTCAGGCGTTACTCCTTCACTTAATTTGCCCGAGATCACAAAAAGTCCTTTGTCCATATCACCCATTACGTAAGCGCTCACCTCCGAAAAAAGTTTTTTGTCCTTTACCAATGATTTGTACAAACGCGAAGAATTTCCTCTCGATAATACATCCGACAACATATCCGTAGGGTAATAATCTTTATCGTTCCGATCGCACATGTGGTAGGCTTTGTAGATGGCATCTTGCGGAACATCGCGATGAACTGTGAGTGTTCTTTCTTCGTTCTGCGCGGGTTCAACCGGCAAGTTTCTTTTTGTTTCCGATCCGGCCGGGATCGGCTCGAACCATTTCTCGGCGAACTCTATCACTTGTTTGCTGTTCACGTTCCCGGCAACAACCAGGATAGCGTTGGCTGGACAATAATGTTTTTTGAAAAAACCTTTCACATCATCCATCACCGCGTCTTCAATATGCTTGATCTCTTTCCCGATGGTGGCCCATTTGTAGGGATGCACTTTGTAGGCAAGCGGGCGCAGCAACAACCAAACATCTCCATAAGGCTGGTTGAGATAACGCTGCTTGAATTCTTCTATTACCACACTGCGTTGTACCTCTAAACTTTTGTCTGTAAAAGCCAGGCTAAGCATGCGGTCGCTCTCCAGCCAAAAAGCTGTTTCCAGGTTTTCTATGGGAACTGTGCAGTAATA
>JANWKZ010000016.1 GCA_025451115.1 Bacteroidia bacterium
GTGGGATGGCAGAAAAGGAGACACTTATCTCCAGGAAGACCTATACGTCTGGAAAATAGACCTCCGAAACATCAAAGGTGAACCCAACACCCTCGCAGGAGTCGTCAGTCTGCTTAAGTAATTATTTCACCAATACCTCTTTGTAAAAAAGAAATTCCTTCAGCGCTTCGAAATCGGGTTCTATCTGAATGCATTGTTTTTTTCTTTTCAGAAGTTCCTTCATCCTTGACGGCATTTCAATTTGCTCCCCGATCGCTTCGCTCACTACGTTCGCGAATTTCGCGGGATGCGCGGTCTCCAGGAATATTCCCTTGCTGCCCGGGTGTTGCTCTACATATTTTTGAAGCATGTAATAGGCAACAGCTCCATGTGGGTCGCAGAGGTAATGATGATCCTCGTATACATTTGCGATAGTTTTTAAAGTAAGATCATCGTTGATACTGAAACTACTTACCTGCCTGCGTACTTTCGCATGATCGTTCTCCAGCAATTGCAGGATACGAAAGAAATTACTCGGGTTTCCCACATCCATCGCGTTTGAAACAGTAGGAACCGCGGGTCGTGGATCAAAACCTCCGCTGTGAATGTAATCAGTGAACACATCATTAATGTTGCACGCGGCTATAAAATGTTTCACCGGCAAACCGCTCGCCTGCGCCAACAATCCCGCACAAATATTTCCAAAATTTCCACTCGGAACAGAAATAACAGGCACCTGCTCATGTTGCCACTGCTGCAAAGCATAGAAATAATAGAACTGCTGCGGCAGCCAACGTCCTACATTAATTGAGTTAGCCGAAGTAAGATGCAATTATCGGTTCAACTCCGCATCCGAAAAAGCGCATTTCACCATTCTCTGGCAATCGTCAAAGGTTCCATCTACTTCCAGCGCGATCACATTATTCCCTAAAGTGGTCAATTGCTGTTCCTGGAGCTTACTTACTTTACCGGAAGGGTAAAGAATAACAACCTCCACGCCATCTACATTCAGGAACGCGTTTGCCACAGCACTCCCGGTATCCCCCGAGGTAGCTACGAGAACAGTTACTTTCCACTGCTGTTTGCGGAAGAAACGCGCCATGCAGGCGCTCATAAATTTCGCGCCCACATCCTTGAATGCCATAGTGGGACCGTGAAACAATTCCAATGACGCGATGTGCTCATCCACATACACCAACGGAAATTCAAAATTCACGGTCTCCCCACAAATGGCAAACAAGTCTTCCTCCTCCAGGTCGTTCCCAACATAAGGCCGTATGACCTCGAACGCGATCTGTTCTTTGCTTTTATTTTTTAGTTCCGCCAAAAACCCTTTTTCCAATTTAGGAATGAAGCGCGGAAAATACAGTCCCCCATCAGGAGCCTGGCCGTTTATGACCGCTTCCTTGAAGCCGGCCAGCACGGCTCTTTTATTCAAACTATAATACAACATTTTTTTCTTTTTTAATTTTCTGACAATCGTATGCCTTGTTTATTTATGGTAGTTACGTAGATATTGAACTCAATATTCTTTTTTCGGTACACCTCCTGCATGGCCCAACGCACATTTTCGGCGGTAGGTTGATCTTTGCTAAACATGAACACAGAAGGACCCGAACCGGAGATGCCTCCACCCAATGCACCCGCTTTCATACAGGCTTCCTTTACTTCGTAAAAAGCCGGAATGAAAATGCTACGGGCAGGCTCTGCCACTACATCCTCGAGCGAACGGCCGATCAGGTCGTAATCGTTTTGTAAGAAACCCGCCACTAAGCCGGCCACATTGGCCCATTGCTTAGTGGCATCTTTCAGGGTAATATCGCTTTTCAGCACTTTTCGGGCTTCGGAGGTTTTCACTTCTATCTGCGGATGCAGGATTGTGATGAAAAGTTCGGGAGCGGGAATGGAAACTATATCCAATTCACCGCAAGAACGGATCAATGTCACACCACCATAAATACAGGGCGCAATGTTATCTGCATGTCTCGCACCTGAAGCGACTTCCTCGCCGCTCATGGCAAAACGCACCAGGTCCTTTTTACTGAAACAATTCTTCAGCAAGTGATTTGCCCCCACCACCGCGCCGGCCGCGCTCGCCGCGCTGCTCCCGATTCCACTGCCCGGCTTGATCACTTTTGTACTCTCCACCAAAAAGCCCACATCCTCTTTCACTTCGGCAAGCATAGCGAGCAGGGCAGAACCAATTACATTGGCCGACGGTTCTTCGGGCAGACCATAATTATCTTTATTGATAATGGTAACCCCTTTTTTATCAGTGAGGGTCATCACCAACTTATCGTAAGGATCTTCTATAGAAAATCCCATGATATCGAACCCGCAAACAATGTTTGCCACACTGGCGGGCGAATGAACTATTACTTTTTTCATTTTATAAAAATTTAAAATTTTACTTATGTCGCGAAACGCAACTGAACTAAACGATGGGCCGAGCCCTATGTACACGATCTAACCCCTAAGGGTTGTTGTGGTGGTAGAAATGAAAGTAAAAGAAGTCCTGGCCTGTAAAGCGAACGCTACAGGAACAAAAACAGGACTATTTGATATTTTTTCTTTCATGTTTAACGAGTAAATAAAAAAAGCCGCTCTTTGGGAGCGGCTTGCTTATTTTTAATAATACCATTCCCCTACGACAGTTTTGCCGTTGTTGTTGTGGTTATGGTAGTAATTGATCTCATTGTTTATGCAACAAAGATAAAGCAAAAAATAAATACGAAGCAAATTTTTTTACGGGCGCATCAAAAGCGCAGATGTTTTGAGGGCCTCATCGAGGTGATATTCACGTTCCAGCACCTTCCATCCCTCAAAACTCAGCATAAGGATACTTTCTTCGCCAAACTTACCCAGATCGAAGTCGCGTTTAGGTACGAGGTCTACCGCGCCTTCGGATGTTTTGCGGATGCCGGAAATTTCTTCAAGGATCTCTATATTCGAGCTTACAATGCCGTTATAATCAACCAGAACGATCTTGCTGTTGCTGCTTTTTACGATACGTTTTACATAGAAGAGCAGGAATACATCGCTAACTGAAAATATAGGGATCACCCACTCACCTGCTTCATCGAACTCGCGATCGATGAAAACACCTACAGGGATCTCGCTTTCGGAGATAAATGCCCTTGTTTTCTCATCAAAAAGAGAGGAAGATTTTACAAGACTCTCCTTTCCTACCAGGCTACCGATCAGTTTCTCGGGATTCAGGGCTTTGGCTGTAAAACCGATCACCTTACCTAAAAGTGAACCTTCAAAGATAGACTGCCCCGCGCCAACAAGTAAAAGATTATACTCACCGCGGTGCGAAACGCTGAGGATCTCTTCGCTCACGTCGTTCGATATCTTGTATTTTGTTTTAAGTTCTATTCCTAAACGAGCTGCTTCGGCTTTCACGGGTTTAAAGCTTTCCTTTTCATATTCAGCAGCGTTGAATTTATTGATATCCGCGCTTGGCGAAACGTGTAGGGCGGTGATCTCGGTATTGAATTGCTTGCCGCTGCCCGATAAAAGATTGGCAAGTCGCACGATCTTCCTGCCAGTCTGTGGATTTCCGAAAGAGAGTAACACCTTGAATTTTTGTTTTTCGAGATCGCTTTTTTCATCCGGATCGCCTTTCGAGAATTTTTTGATCAGGTCAAGAACCGGACCTGTCATGAACGTGGTGAAAAGTGCCATCAGTACCAACATCGCAAATATTTGTGGTGATAATACACCAAGATCGTAACCGATGTTCAGCACCACCAGCTCTACGAGTCCGCGCGTGTTCATCAAAGCGCCGATGGCGATACTATCGCGCCAGCTGTTGCCCATAAAACGGGCGGCGAACATGCTTCCGCCAAACTTTCCGATAATGGCCACCGCGATAATGATACCGCAAACGCCCCAAAGGTGCCCTTCATTAAGTAAGCCTATCTGTGTACGTAAACCGGAAAAGGCAAAGAAGAGCGGAAGCAAAAGGCCAAGGGCCACATACTCCACTTTCTCAATAAGAATACGGCGAAAACTAAAGGATGGAGGCATGATGGTACCGGCAAGGAAAGCTCCGAACAGAGCATGGATACCGATCACCTCTGTGATGTAAGAAGAGATGAGTAATATTCCGAAAATGATAGCAACAATATTCAGGCTCAACGTTTCTTTGTTCGAGTAAACTTCTCCCAGTTTTTTGAGGAACGGACGCACCAGGTTGAGCATCACGAAAACATAAACCACAGCCATCAGGATCGTGAACACCGAACTCATTACAGTCCCTGCCTTTACGATCGCGATCACCGCTGCCAGGATGCACCACGCCGTAACGTCATCGGCAGCAGCACATGTAATAGCAATGATCCCTAACTTAGACTTGGTCATGCCACGCTCCTGTATGATACGTGCAAGCACCGGAAATGCGGTTATGCTCATGGCAATACCCATGAACAAACTGAAAGAAAGAAAATTGATATTTGCTGGAGCGAAATCGAGATAGAGATAATAGGCCAGTCCCATGCCTAAAGTATAGGGAATAATGATGCTGGCGTGACTGATCACAATCGCGTCTTTAGCTTTGGTTCGAAGTACTTTTAGGTCAAGTTCCATGCCCACCACGAACATGAAAAGCAAAAGCCCCATCTGACTGAAGAATTGGAGATTTGATAAAGATGTTTTCGGAAAAAGAAACCCCGTATACTCAGGGAACCACATACCCATGAGTGAAGGCCCAAGGAAGATACCGGCTACCACCTCACCTATTACAGTTGGCTGGCCGATCTTATTGAATAAAAAACCAAAGGTACGCGCCGTGAAAATGATAGTGATGATCTGCAGTAACAGAATTGCGAAAGGATGGGTAAGGTTATGATGAAAACCGTCCTTTACCTGGTCTATAAAATCTTTATCCGAACTTACTACATGATCGGTGACTTTGGTAGTCTCGAGTGGTTTCCCGAATTGAACGACCCAATACATCATGTAAAGGAACACGCTCGTAACTATCACGTAAAAAATTATGTTACGGTAGTTCTTCATACAAGGCTTAAAAACAGGCTTATGGGTGGAATTTCACTACAAAGATATAGATAAAAAAGCCTATAAATGAAAGGGGGGCTGTTTTTGCAATTATTAGTACTTTTGTGGCCTGTTTTGGTCCCGTAGCTCAGCTGGATAGAGCATCAGCCTTCTAAGCTGACGGTCTTTGGTTCGAATCCAAACGGGATCACGTAAAAGATGGTGCCAAGCCAATAGAACCCCCACAGTTTCAGGCGAAAGTTTGATTCGGGCTGGGGGTTCTTGCTTTATTAATTTTTCCCTACCATAACCTTGTAACTCGTGGCCTTGTTTCCGGAAATGACCTTCAGGAAATAAGTTCCCTGCGCAAAACCGATCAGATCGAGCGAGAATTTATTTCCATGCAGATCTGCCGCCAGCACTTTCTGCCCCAAAACATCGAACATTTCCACTTTTGTAGGGTAATTGCTCAAGTCATTCACCTCAATATTCAATTGCGTAGATGCCGGGTTCGGATAGATAACCAGGTGCAACTGGCTCCGCAGGTATTCATACTCCTGCATGATCTTGTTCTGTGCCGAAAGGATACAGAGGCTCGGATCAAAAAGGATACTGTCAACCTTAAAATTCAAATTAGCATAAAAGGTTTGACCATTTGTCGTGTTATCGAAGACCAGGGTGGTGTCATGCCCCTGCCCCTTTAACCTAACCGGCACGGGCATTTCATAAAAAGGAACTGAGTTGTGTGACGTAGTTTGATTGATCGTAACCTTTAATTGATTTCCGGCATCCTGGTTCCAGATCAGGAAATACGAAGGATAGCCCTGGCCGTAGAACCATTGCGTAAAGAAATTGGTGAGGTTTTTTCCGGAAGTAGTTTCGAGATGCTGCTGCAATAAATTTGTGCGTGCGAAAGCATAAGAGAGTGTTGGATCGTTCTGGTAATTGCGGATGGCCGAAAAAAAAGCGTTGTCGCCCAGTTTACAACGCAACATGTGCAAAAGATAAGCTCCTTTTGAATAAGAAAGTCTTCCACTAAATATCCGTCCAACATTCGTTGTATCGTCAACAAAAACAGAGCCGTCGGGCAGCCCTGTTACCTGTCCGATTATCTGCTCCTGCCAGGTACGGAAAGTAGAAGGGCCGTACAATCTTCCAAGACTTATGCCCGTACAGTACGTTGCAAAACCTTCGTTCAGCCAAATATCGGTCCACGAACCGCAGGTAACATGATCGCCAAACCAGTGATGGGATAACTCGTGCGATAAAAGATCAATTCCATAACCTACAATGAAGGTCATGGTTTGATGCTCCATCCCTCCGCCCCAGCCAAACTGCGCCTGGCCGTATTTTTCATTCATGAAGGGATAGGGAACAAACAAACTATCATAATATTTCATTACCGTAAAAAGATCGGCCTGCGTTGTACGCGAGGCGGCGCTGTCCTCCGGAAAAGTATAATTCTCCATAGGAAGCGGACCGGCTAAAAGGTTTAGCGTATCCGTATACTGAATGTAATTCGAAACCGCTGCGCAAACAAGATAAGCGACGATCGGGTATTTATGTTTCCAATGATAAATAGAGTTTGTCCCCTGAGGGATCACTTGCTTTAGCAAGCCATTAGATGCGGCCTTATTGCCCGGGGGAACCGTAATGAAAATATCCATCGAATCGGCTTTGTCATCCAGCGTTTGCTTACAGGGCCACCAGTCTTTAGCGCCGTAAGGTTCAGAGAGCGTCCAAACTATAGGAACATTATTTCCGTGTGTGGACTGAATGAAGGAGCCCATGCCGCTCGACTGCGGAAATCCATGGTAATACACCTTTACTGAATCAATTGTATTTGTTGTTATAGAACCAGGAAATTTTATTCCGAGTACATCGCCATTTTCCTGCTGGTAATTGATCTTTGATCCGTGGTAATAAACACTGTCAACTACTAAAGCTATCGAAACATCCATTTGCAAAGAGTCCATTACAGAAAGTGCTTTGAAATGCATAGCCACATTACCCAAGATTCCGGTGGCAGCTGGATCGAGGTCCCAGTAGCAACAATAATATTTTACATCGTAATTAGTGCTGGCGGCGCAGGTTTCCAACCCGCTGCTGCTTCGGAAAGATCTTTTTTCGGCCTGCACAAGTTTTTCAAAACTATTCTGCGCCCATAGAAAATGAGCGAAAAGGAACAATGCTAAAAAACAAAGCTTTTTCACTCCTATAAAGGTACAAATAAAAAGAAAGGTTCGTTATACCTTTTTGCCCAGGATGATCACATCACGAAGTATACCTTCCATATCGCAGATGCCCGGCATGTGCGCCCACTTTTCGAAACCGTGTTTATAGAAAAGTTTCAGACTGGGTTCATTATGACCAAAAATAAAGCCCGTAAGTGAGGTAATATTCAGTGAAGCGCATTTTTCTATGGCGTATTTCAGGCAGGCATCGCCCAGGCCTTTTCCGCGGAATTTTTCCTCCAGGTAAATACCTATCTCGGATGTTTTATGATACGCGTGTCTACTTTTGAAATCCGTGAAACTGATCCATCCGGCATAAGCTCCATCGTATTCAACAACCCAGAGAGGACGCGTTTTAGGGTTATGCAAATTAAACCAGGCCACTTTACTTTCCACGCTGGCCGGCTCAAGATCGGCGGTTACCATGCGGGTTGGAATGGTAGAATTATAGGTTCCAACAATAGCGGGCAGGTCTTTTATATTGGCGTTTCGGTAAGTTATCATACTAAGTACTTAAAGGGTGCGAGATGATCCAAAGATAGAAAGTGGCAAAATGCAAAACAAGCAAAAGTGGCCATACCATTTTTTTAAGGTTGCTCTTCTCAAGTCCGTCGCATATGAGTATTGTGAAGGGGAAAACAGGAACGATGTAGCGCTGAACCGCTATGGTAGAGCCCGAACACAAGGGAAGAATGATACAGATCCACAAAAGCACATTTAAACTGGGCGGAAACTTTTTGCGACATAAAATGATCACAACTAGGTACAACAAAACGTAAATCGAATTGAATTGCGAAGCAAGGTCCCCACTTCTGAAAAGCGAAAGGAAAGGCAACATACTCTGACGATACCAGCCGGCCTGCGCCGCCGAAAAAGCAAAGTACATGCCGGTCATATAATGCTGATACAGGCAGTACCCCGCAAAAGCAAGCGGACCTGTGATGAACCAAAAACTGCGCAGGAAAGTTGGGCCATCCAGCTTGAAAAGCGTTTTGCCTCTTGTTTCCAGGAAATACAGATACAACGGCAGGCAAATGATCAATCCGTTGGCGCGAATGACAGCGAGCGGAATAAGAATGAGCGCTAACAACCAGAGCTTATTGCCCTTGATCGCCATAAAACCGCAAGCCATTAAGGTGAAGAATAAGGCCTCGGTGTAGTACATCGAGAAATAAAAATTGAAAGGCAGCAGTGCAAAGACAACAGTTCGGAAGAAGGCTTTTTTCTCATCTACCTCAAGTACCTTTATGTTCAGAAAATAAAAGGAAATAAAGCAAAGAAAACAATACAACAAAGAAAGCGGAAAAGCAGCATGATTGAAATCCCAACCCGACATCCACATCACGGCCTTGACCGTTAACGGATAAACCGGAAAGAAAGCCCACTCGGTTTGATGGTACACATTGCCTTCCGTACGTCCTATATCCTCCGGCTTTTCTATTTTAGGATAACCGGTAGTGGCGATCCGCTCATACCAACCCGAATCGTGGTTAAAGAATAAAGTGATCATGTCGCGCTTCCACTCTACCCTGGCCTCTTCGAAATTTGAATAACAGATCTTGTAGAACAGAAAATAGGAGATCTTCAATCCTATCACAAGCAGAAAAATATAGAAGATCCTTTTTCCCATTATTTCACAAAAAGGTCAGCAGGTTTAGAGGAGATTATTTTTTCTTTTACTGCCCTGTCAAAAAGATCGTTCACCGCCTTTTTCCCGGTAGCGCCAAGATCCTTGGAGAACTCATTCACGTAAAGGTCGATATGTTGTTTCATTACCTTCTCATCCATTTCCTGGGCATGCTGTTTCACAAAACCCATCACATCCGCGGGATTAGCAAAAGCGTATTCCACACTTTGTTTGATCAGATCATTTACAAGCAGCTTTGTTTCAACCGGTAAATTCCGGTTCACCACGATCCCTCCCAAAGGAATAGCCGTTTTTGTCTCCTTTTCCCACCACTCTCCAAGGTCGGCTATTTTCACCAGTCCTTTTTGCTGATAAGTGAACCTGTTCTCGTGAATTATGAGCCCGAGATCTGACTCCCCGGAAAGAACCGACTGCTCAATGGCCGAAAAAACCATCTCCGTTTTGTTCTTAAGGTCGGGATAAGCAAGCGAAAGGAGAAAATTGGCCGTAGTGTATTTACCCGGAATAGCCACTTTTAATGAACCCTTTATTGCCGGATCCTTCTTAATTCTTTCAGCAACCGCGGGCAGCGCTATCAGAAGCGGGCCACAATTGAACCCAAGCGCGCTTCCCGAAGTAAGCAATTGGTACGAACCGGTTAGATGGGCAAAAGCATGATAACTCAACTTAGTGACATCCAGCTTACCTGCAAAAGCCATCCGATTGAGGGTCTCCACATCCTCCATTACAGGCTTAAATTGCAGGTTTTTGGTATCAATTTTGCCATGTACAAGCGCATCAAACATGAAGCAATCGTTAGGACAGGGCGAAAAACCCAAAGTAATGGTCGTTTTTTCCATTTAAAATACAAAAATGCGATTTTTAGTGCATATTTTTGCGTGATGAGAAATATATTCTTCATACTCTTTACCGCTCTGTCTTTCTGCGTTTTCGGGCAGTCATCGGCCGATGCCGACCAGAAGTTCAAGGCCTTGAGCGATAAGAACTCCGAATTTCACCGCAAAACGGATGGAGAGTATGATGGTTACCGCATTAAGATCTATTTTGGTATTGATAAATTGGCCGCGCGCGAAGTGAAACAGAAATTCTCTGCTAAGTATGCCGACATCCCGGCCTACGAAGATTATAAGCAACCCAATTTCGTGATCGTGGTTGGTAATTTCAAAACGAGGCTCGACGCGCATGAGGCGATGAAAAAGATCCAGCCCGAGTTTCCGAACGCCTTTTTGATAAAAAGCAAAATTAAACCGAACAAGTAAGGATGGCCAGCATCATTCCTTTCAAAGGCATACGCCCTGCCGCCGACAAAGTTCACGTGGTGGTTACGCGCAGTGCTGATAATTACAAGAAGGATGTACTGAAACACAAACTGGAAACCAATCCTTACTCTTTTTTGCACATCATCAATCCTGATTTCACGGATGCGAAGAGGACCAAGCCCGGTTCACCGGAAAGATTGAAAAAGACCAAACAGAAATTTCTTGATTTTATAAAGGAGGAGATCTTCATCCGCGATCATAAACCCTGTTACTATCTGTATCAACAGGTAAAAGCCGGAAATATTTATACAGGTATTGTTGGTTGCAGCTCGGTGGAAGATTACGAAAAAGGTGTGATCAAAAAACATGAGCAAACTTTAAAGGACAGAGAAGAAAAACTAAAAGATTACCTCGAGGTGTGCGATTTTAATGCTGAGCCTGTATTGTTCTTTTATCCGAATAATGCGGCCATTGAGGAGCTCATCAGTTATTACATGGTGAAGCATCCCGCCTATGACTTTACTACTACCGACAGGGTGCGCCATAAGCTTTGGATCATCGGCGACAAGAAGAATGTAGAGATCATCCGCAAAGCTTTTGAAAAAACGGAGGCTATCTATATTGCGGATGGACACCATCGCTCCGCTTCTTCAGCCAGTCTTGCCAAATCGAAAAAAGAAAAGAACCCCAATCATACCGGAAAAGAGAATTACAATTATTACATGGGTATTTTCTTTTCAGAGAACCAGCTCAAGGTTTTTGATTTTAACCGCGTAGTTACAGACTTAAACGGATATAAAATCCCCGATCTGCTTGAAAAGATAAAAGAGAAATTCCGTCTCTTACCGCATAACCAGAACATGTATAAGCCTGAACACAAGCATAAATTCAGTATGTATGTGGATGGAAAATGGTATGAGCTCAAAGCCAAGCCCGAGATCTGTGGCACGGGCGATGCGGTAAAGAATTTAGACGCTTCAATTTTGTCGGACCACATTTTGGCCCCCATACTTGGCATCGATGATCTGCGCACGAATAAGCGCGTTGCCTTTGTTCCCGGTGTAAAAGGAATGGAGGCGCTGAAGGACCAGGTTGATTCGGGCAAGCATCAAATTGCTTTTGGATTATTCCCGGTGTCAATGACCGAACTAAAACATATTGCCGATATCAACGGTATCATGCCGCCAAAAACCACATGGGTTGAGCCCAAGATCAGGAGTGGGCTGGTAGTTTACAGTTTGGGAGAATGAGGAATTTTCTTTTCATAGCTCTTTTGATCTGTGGCAATTCAATTTTTGCGCAAAGTAAAAAGCATTTATACCAGGACAAGTATAGTAAAGTTGAGTACCATACTAAGAACGGTATGATGGATGGAAAATATGTTTCGCATTATAAAAATGGTCATAAAAAGGCTGAGGGAAATTTTAAAGACAACATGCGCGTCGGCAAGTGGCTGGCATGGGATTCTACCGGCAAGTCACAAGTAGAACATGTTTTCAAAGAAGACTCTTTGAAAAAAAATGAAGATGGGTATTGGAATTATACTTATTTAAAAGCAGGGGAAGTAGCTTTAGAAAAAAGAGTATGGAGGAACGCTTATAAGGAAAGTAATCCCTTATTATTTTCCAATGCCGGCCTGTTCGACACACTTTATGATCAGATCCAGAAAGGCACTCTCGTGGTCTTCAAAGACGAGGAATTTGAAAGTCCTTACAGCAAAGAAGATATTAAGAACAACTTCGGGGACGGTAAATATGAAATTGCATCTTACAAAATAAAGGAAGATTGGTTCCTTGATAAAAAAACCAATGCTTCTGAGATCAGGATTCTTGGACTTTACCTGATACTTACACCCAAGAATTCGGAGACCGAAGAAAATATGGGATTTGCCTGGTTGTATTTTCCACAACTAAGAAAAACATTCGCTTCTCAAAAAGTAACTGACAAGCACTTGCCAAATATCACGAACCTGGACCAATTGTTCTGGTACAGGTATTTTACTTCGCAGATATATAAAGAGATGAACCCTTATGATCGTTCAATAGCATCGTATGCCAAGACACCCGGAGAAGCATTGCTGGAAGCTGAACGAATAGAAATGGACATGATCGATACAGAACACAGTTACTGGATCTACGGCGATAAAATATTTTTCCATTGGGAACCGAAATGAGCATTAAGCAAAACCTTGAAGATATCCGTTCGCAATTACCCTCACACGTAACGCTCGTTGCGGTATCCAAGACCAAACCTATTGAATTAATTCAGGAAGCTTACGAGGCAGGACAACGCGATTTTGGCGAGAATTACGCGCAGGAACTATCCGAAAAAGAAACACTTCTGCCCAAAGATATACGCTGGCACGCCATCGGTCACCTGCAAACCAATAAGGTAAAATACATCGCTCCATTCGTACACTTAATTCATGCCGTAGACAGCTCGAAATTGCTGGAAGAGATCAACAAACAGGCTCTTAAGAACAAAAAAGTGATCGATTGTCTTTTGCAGATCTACATTGCCAAAGAAGAAACAAAATTCGGCTTTAGTTTTGAAGAATGCGAAGGATATCTTAAAACAGAGGACTTTCAGAAACTGGAAAACATACGAGTAGCCGGATTGATGGGCATGGCCACCAATACCAGTAATGATAAGCAGATCAGGGATGAGTTCAGGTCGCTGAAAACATTTTTCGGGAAGCTTAAACAACAGCTCCCGGAAATGAATATCCTGAGCATGGGCATGAGCAGCGACCATAAAATTGCCATTGAAGAAGGAAGCACGATGGTGCGCATTGGAAGCAGTATTTTTGGCGACAGGGATCATACAAAATGAACGAAGAACTGAATTCCGCTTTTTGGAGCAACCGCTACCAAACGAATGATACAGGATGGGATATCGGATCCGTATCAACTCCACTCAAAGAGTATTTCGACACTTTAAAAGACAAGAACATTAGCATCCTGATTCCCGGCGCCGGAAATTCTTACGAAGGCGAATATCTTCTGGAAAAAGGATTCACCAATGTTACTATTTTGGATTATGCGCCCGAAACAATTGAAGGTTTCAAAGAACGTGTGAAAGATCACAGGAAGGTAAAATTAGTTTGTGAAGATTTCTTTGTACACAAAGGGCAATACAACCTGATCATTGAACAAACTTTCTTCTGCGCACTCGATCCGGCGCTGCGTGCTTCCTATTGCAAAAAAATGCGCGAACTGCTGAAGCCGGGTGCCAAACTTTGCGGACTTCTTTTTACAGAAGTGCCGAATGCTGAGGGCCCACCCTTTGGGGGCAACGAAAAGGAGTACCGGTCTCTTTTTGAGAAGGACTTCCTTATAAAGCATCTCGATCCCTGTTATAATTCTATCAAGCCAAGGGAAGGAAGGGAGCTGTTTTTTACGCTAATAAGGAAATAATTATCTTTATTGAACGTTATTGTAAAGCTTGAAAACTACGGGCCGCTATATACTGTTCTTACTCCTGTTCTCTACGTTCTTAAAGGGCCAGCGTAAGCTTACCCTCGAGTTGAGCATCCCGGATAATCCCTCACTGGTAAAAAAGGTACGGATCAAGAATTCCTACCTTACGCGCTTCGAGATCGATAAGGATCTTGCGGCTGTCATCGGTCAATTAAGAAATGAAGGCTACTTGCTTGCGGCGATCGATACAACGATCTTCGATTCGTTAAAATGCAAAACCACTATCCATACCGGCGCGGCTTACCAATGGGCACAACTTAAGAAAGGGAATGTTGACGCGGATGTACTGGCGCGCACCGGCTTTCATGAAAAAATTTACGCGAACACAAAATTCTCCCCCGCGCAAGTTGGCAAATTACTTGAGAAGATGTTAACCTGGTGCGACAACAACGGTTATCCTTTCGCCCGCGTAAGGTTAGACAGTGTGGAGATAAACGGTTCTTCTATTACCGCCCAATTGCATCTTACAAAGAACCGCCTCATCAGGATCGACAGTATTATTTTGGAGGGTAACGCAAACATCAAAAAGAACTTTCTTTATCATTATCTCCACCTAAGGCAAGGCGATCCGTATGATGAACATTATATCCGGCAAATTCCGCAGCGGTTGCGACAGATACCCTTCTTAAAAGAAAGTAAACCACAACTTGTAAAGATCACTGAGACCTACAACAAACTTTATCTTTTCCTCGACAAAAAGAACGCGAGTCAATTTGACGGAATACTCGGACTGCAACCACAATTGAATGGCAAGACCGTTCTTACGGGCGACGTTCGTATCCGTTTACACAATAATATTTTCAGGGCGGGAGAGCTTTTCGACCTGAACTGGAAACGCCTGCAATACCAGACCCAGGACTTTAAAACCCTGCTGAACTACCCTTATCTTTTCAAAACCCCGATCGGCACAGATTACGCGTTCACCCTCTATAAGCGTGATACCACATTCATAGATGTGCAGAACAATATCGGCTTACAGTATTTATTCAATGGCCTGAATAACATCAAGGTTTTTTATCGTCAGCGTAATACCAATCTTCTTTCTACTGCCTCACTTGCCGCGCTGACAGTTCTTCCTGACTATGCGGACATAACCACCTACGCTTATGGCTTAGGTTTGTTCTATGAGAACCTGAATTACAAATTCAACCCCCGAAGCGGCATAGCTGCAACCCTAAGTGGCAGCGCGGGTAATCGTGACATTAAAAAGAACCCCAAGCTCAATGAAGCGGTGTATAAGAACCTGCAGTTAAAAAGCACACAGTACCAGGGCGAGGCGCATGTTACCACCTATATTCCCCTGCTTAAATACAGCACTATTAAGATCGCCGGACAAGGAGGAAGTATCATGAGTCCGCAACTGTTCAGGAACGAATTGTTTCGCATTGGAGGGTTTAAAACATTAAGAGGCTTTGATGAGCAATCAATCTTTGCAAGCAGTTACGCCATCGGAACGCTGGAATATCGTTTCCTCTTCGAGCAGAATTCGGCTCTTATTGTTTTTGCTGATGGGGCCTGGTACGAAAATAATTCAACAGGAAAATACATAACCGATACTCCGTACAGTTTAGGCGCCGGTGTTTCTTTTGAAACAAAAGCAGGTATCTTCCAGATGAATTACGCGATCGGAAGTCAGCAGGGAAATTCATTAGACTTCCGCACCGGCAAAATAAATTTCGGCGTTGTGAATACCTTTTAAGAAGCCGTTCTCTTTATGCCTTCAGGACCCCAAACACTAAATCCTTTTATTCTCCTTTTGGGACACTTACCGCCTGTAAATCAAGGACTTCAATTCGTCGACAAAAAGGTATATTTGGTAGAATGCGGTTGCATATTTCCTCAATATACCCTAACTTAGTTTACGCTACCCCTTGTACTGCATGAAGAGATTCTTACTGCTGGTTTTTATTTGCGCTTATTTTGTGCCCTTGAGGGCACAAACCACCTATTATTCCAAGCCGGCAGGGGCCCTGAATGTGCTCGCAACCTGGGGAACTAATACTAACGGTACCGGAACAGCTCCTGCCAATTTTACTTCTAACAATTGTACTTACATCGTTGTAAATAATGCCGCACCAACGCTTAGCGGAAACTGGACAGTGACCGGAACAAATTCCCGGGTGCATGTGGGGGACGGAACACAAACCATTAATTTCACAGTTCCTTCTCCGCGTACAAGCACAGCCACGTATTCGGTAATGGCAACTTCAACTTTAACCGCCGCTTCCGGTTCAAACATTAGTGGAAGTACGGTGCATGTAAGCGCGAACGGACGGTTTGATAATGGATCAAACAACAATCCAACGCTTGGCACGCTGGCTGCAAGCAGTACCGTACTTTATTCTCTCGGAGCAAACCAAACCATGGTGAATGCTGCATATGGAAACCTTACTTTAAGCGGCTCCGGAACAAAATCACTTGCTAATACTGCCAACTCGAGTATAAGCGGTGTGCTTACTATTAATGGCGGTGTGCGATTCGCTTTAAATACCAATAACACTTTAACATGTACGATCACCGGTTCAATTACAGGTGCCGGAACTATTAACGGAGGAGTTAATTCCTGCCTCAGCATAGGTGGCACCGGAGCCTTTGGAACACTTAATTTTACGGGCGGCGCTCAAACAATGCACAATTTCACTATCAACCGGGCAGGTCTTGGAACTGTTACACTTGGAGGGGACCTTACCGTAGATAACGCGTTCACATTTTCAAATGGTATGCTTTCGCTTAATGGAAACGGTCTCACATTAACAGCGGCCGCTACTTTTCCCGTTTCAACAGCCAATGGTACCATTAGCGGCTCTGCCACATCCGACCTTTCGATCAGTGCAACGGGCATCACAAACTCCATCGGTTTCACAGCCGGTTCGCAAACGCTGAACACGCTAACGCTCAACAGTCCCGGATTAACCTTAAGTTTGGCGTCGAATCTCACTGTATCAGGAACATTCACGCACACCAGGGGTATTCTTAACCTGAATGGAAGAACACTTACTTTATCTGGTGCGGTGAGTTTTTCAAATTCTTCAGCCAATGGTACAATTACAGGATCGGCCAGTTCCAATCTACTCGTTAACGCAACCTCCCTTGCGAATGAACTTTACATGACCGCCGGGGCGCAAACTTTGAGCAATCTTACTCTGAATTGCAGCGGGTTGAATTTTACAATGGGAAC
>JANWKZ010000017.1 GCA_025451115.1 Bacteroidia bacterium
GAACGCGGTTGTGTTTTTAGCGAGCCCGGCTGCTGCTTACATTACGGGCGTAAATATCCCCGTGGATGGAGGACGTACGGGTTCCCTATAAACCAGGTATGAAAATTTAAATGGGCTTAGCTGGTAAAGATGATCAGTTCTCCGCCTTTGTTTTTCACGTTGCCTAATATGCTTCCGTGAAAGAACAAGCGCGAGCCCCTATTGAGCACCACGTCGTTCACCTTACCAAAAAGCCGGGCAGTTACATTTTCGTCTATGATCACCCGGTCGGCAGAAATATTATTGAACTGGCTGTTCTCCCGTATCCTTACTCTGCCGTTCGTTTCCTGCGCTATGATCTTGAATTGCTCCATTTTATTTTAGTATAACGATTCAACATAATCCTTCCACACAAAAAATGCCTTACACATTTTTTAGTTTCTTACGGGAAACCAAAACCGCTTACACTTATTTGGAAAATAAAAATACAACACACTCCTGCCTTAGGTGTAAGAATTCGTTGAAACAGGTAAAGAAATGGTTAAGGGCCTGTTTAGGATAGCCGCCTATTCAACCCAGCTTTTGTAGTATTTGCCATCGTCAATGGCCATGGCAGCCTCGCTCACTTTAAGCGGCCTGAAAGTGTCTACCATCACCGCCAGTTCTAAAGTTTCTTTTTGACCAATGCTGCGTTCCATCGCGCCGGGCGCCGGCCCATGCGGAATTCCTTTCGGGTGCAAAGTGATATCTCCTTCCGCTACATTGTTACGGCTCATAAAATCGCCGTCTACATAATACAACACTTCGTCGCTGTCAATATTGCTGTGATTATAAGGAGCGGGAATGGCCAGCGGATGATAATCGTAAAGGCGCGGACAGAAAGAACACACTACAAAGGCAGGTGTTTCGAAAGTCTGGTGAACAGGTGGTGGCTGATGCACTCGCCCGGTGATCGGCTCAAAATTATGGATCGAGAATCCCCAGGGGAAATTATATCCGTCCCAGCCCACTACGTCAAAAGGATGCGTAGCATAAACCACTTCGTGCATCATTCCTTCCTTCTTGATCTTGATGAGGAACTTTCCCTTTTTATCGTGGGTTTCAAGTGTCTTTGGCAATATCATGTCGCGCTCGCAGAAAGGGGAATGTTCCAGTAATTGTCCGCCTGAATTTTTATAGCGTTTAGGTGTGTAAATTGGATGGAAGCTTTCTACAAAAAGGATACGGTTCTCTTTTGTTTCAAATTCTATCTGGTAGATCATCCCGCGCGGAATGATCAGGTAATCCCCATATTCAAAAGGAATATTGCCCATGAAAGTGCGCAGCGTGCCTTTTCCTTTGTGGATGAAAAGCATCTCATCGGCATCCGCGTTCTTGTAAAAATAAGAGGTCATGCTCTTTTTTGGTGCCGCAAGTCCCATCCACAGGTCATTATTGAACAGCAGCACTTTTCTGCTTTCTAAAAAATCATCGGTAGGTTTTACCTGGAAACCTTTCAGTTGAAGGGCTTTGATATTCTTTTCGATCGCGGCCTTTGGCGTAACATCATAACTCTTCAGTATCTCCTTTACCTGTGTAGGGCGGTGTGTGTGGTACAGCAAAGAAGAGAACCCGTGGAAACCTTCGGTGCCGAACAATTGCTCGTAACGATGGCGACCGCTCTTATCTTTAAAGATGGTGTGGCGCTTCTGAGGGAACTTTCCGAGTTTATGATAGATAGGCATGTGTTTGTTTTATTTTTCTATAAGGTCAAATGTACTATTTTCATCACAAAGCTAAAATAAAAAAGGGCCTTTATACGGCCCCTTTTTTATGATTTTACTCATTTCTTTTTCGTTTGATCTTTTATATCCATCTGGCTTATGGCCATCATCTGACGCATCGTGTTCTGCATGCCTTCCGTACTTCCGTCAAGGAAGATCACGTTTCCTTTTCCGTGCTCGGCAAAGTTCTTCACCGATTCGGTCCACATACTGAAAAGGATCAGCGAAGCATCTAAGTTTGCGTCCTGCATTAATTTGGCAGATTGGCTCATACCCTTGGCCACCTCTTCACGGAATAAAGCCACACCCTGACCACGTAACTGAGCGGCATCTTTCTCAGCCTGCGCGGCGATCTTGATAGCGTTACCTTCCGCTTCCGCGGCTTTGGTCTTGGTAATAAGTAAAGCCTGTCCTTCGTTCTCGGCAGCGGCTTTTAAGTTGTTTGAAGCAACCACTTTCGCCATCGAACGGATAACTTCCTCATCAAAAGTGATATCGTTCAGCTGAAGATCGATCAGGTGATATCCCCACTCTTCGAGTGTTTTATCAAGCTGGTCCTTCACTGCGTCAACAATATCGCGGCGTAATAAAAGTACTTCCGACTGTTTTTTGGTAGCCACAATGGCACGAACCGAGCCTTCAACGGAGCGAACAAGAGCCTGCATCAGGTTACGCTCATCAATAAATTTAAAAGCTACACTCTTAATTGTTTGCTCTTCCGTATTATACACGGCATAGAGCAACATGGCCGTGAAATTTACGTTAGCCTGGTCGATGGTAACGGCTGTAAAACCCATTTCTGAAGAACGGTTCTGGATCGAGATCTTCTTAAAGATGCGCTCGATCAGTGGAATTTTGAAATTTAAACCCGGTGTCAGGATCCGGTTGAATTTTCCGAAAATGGTAGTAACCACAACAGTTCCCTGTTGTACGGTTTTGAAAGAGCCCAAAACTACGATTAGGGCGAGTGCTCCGAGCACCATGGTTGCAATAGGCATGTTTTTTGTTTTTATAGAAAAGCGCCCATTTGGGCTGCTTTGCTGTTCTGAGTCGAAATTAGTAATTTTATAGTATGTCCCGGGTCATTTGTATAGTTTTTTTCTGCCTTTTTACCGGAAACCTGTTTTCGCAGAAGGATAAGAAGGATACTGCCCGTACGCTGGATCCCGCGGCCGACTTTTATAAGGCGGCGGTTAAGCTCCAGGACTCTATGCGTTACAAGGAGGCTATTAAATTGTATGAGAAAGCCGCCAAAAAACGTAAGAATTTTGCCGAGGCCTATAATAATATGGCATTTTGTTACCTGGAACTGAAGGATTTTGCAAACGCCCAGAAGAATCTAGAGCTTTCGATACAGTATCAGCCCGATAATTTCAATGGCATCAAATACCTGGGCCGAGCCTGTTTTCTGAATAAAAAATATCCGGAGGCAAAAAAGCACTATGATGAGGCGCAGCAGCTGGATGCTACAGATCCTGAATTGTTGTGTTTTGTGGCGGAGCTGCGTTCACTTGGCCAGGATGACAAGGGCGCTTTGGAGCTTTATAACTCGGTGATACTTGAAAAAGAAAATTATGCGCTGGCCTGGCTCAACCGGGGATTGCTGAAGTATAAAATGAAGCAGTTTTCTTATGCGATAAAGGACATGGAGCAGGGACTGAAGTTTTATAAATACCAGGGGATAGCGGATGATGTATATGAAAAGCTGGCCCAGGCAAAATTTGAGACCGGCGACTTTAAAGGAGCTATCAAAGTTTTTGATACTTTGGTGAAACGCAATCCAAAGAATGAGTTTGCATATACCTATAGAGGTGCTTCGAAAATTGAAACGAGTGATTTCTCATCGGCGATCAGTGATCTCGAAGAAGCTATCAAAATAAATCCAAAAAGTTACATTGCTTATAATTTCAGGGGTACAGCTAAAGGCGGCCTCAAGAATAACATTGAGGCATTAAAAGATTTCGATCATTCCATCAAATTGAAGTTCGATTACCCATCGGCCTACGTGAACCGTGCGGCGGTGAAGATGGCGAGTAAGGACCGCAAGGGAGCGTGCGAAGATCTAAACAAAGCGGATCAATTGGGAAGCAGTGTGGCCTATAAACTTATCCAGCAGTACTGCGGAGGCCCCGATTACTAGATCAATCTGAAATTCCGGTACTCGCCGGGACGCCATCCTGTGCTTTTCTCGATCTGCATCAGAAATTTATCTTTCAGCGAGAAAACCATTTTTGAAGTATCGAAAGAAAAAGACCAGTTTTTCTCAGCGATGCGTTTTTGCATTATAGATGGGTGACTTCCTTTGAAGGGCTGGAGGCTGTCGATCTGCGAATAATCGAACTCATCTGCGGTGCCGGCCATTTTCTCCGCGGCTTTATCGTCGTGCCACAGTTTGTGGAAGCTTTTTTGTTTTTCCTGTTGGGCTTTGGGAGGTTTTACCCAGCCGTAGTGGTACATATGAGCATCGAGGGCTTTCACTCTTAATTTCTCCTCATTTTTCCGGAATCCCATCGCGTCGCGGTAGGAGCGGATCTGCTTATCGTTACGGATCACACGAACCTCGTTGCGGTACCAGCGGCGTGAATTCCCTACATAATCATAACTGCCGTAAAAATGTGTGTAGTTGAAGAGCAAACCTTCTACTTTGGCGTTGTATTTGTGCTCTTCCATTCCTTTACGAACAACATCGTGATATTTTTCATGAAGTACTTCATCGGCCTGTATATAAAAGGCCCAGGTACTTTCAGGACTTACTGCATCAAATGCTTTGTTGGTCTCAACCGCCAAAAGCTTTCCGCCTTCGCGTAGTGAATCGTCCCAAACACTTTCGATGATCTTTATTTTTGGTGAATTGATGGAACGAATGAGTTCCAGCGTTCCGTCTTCGCATTTTCCAACGTTCACAATGAATTCGTCGCAAAGAGGGAGGATAGATGTAATTGCTTCCACCACCGGGTAATCGAATTTTACCGCATTCCTTGCAATGGTGAAACCGCTTACTTTCATCCGATAATTACTGAACCCCGGTATAAGTGTGTGGAGTGATCTTTTTCAATTCGGCCTTCACGCTGTCGTTCACTTTCAACGTCTCAATGAAATCCTGTATCGACTTCTGCGTGATCTGCGTGTTGGTACGCGTAAGTTCTTTTAATGCCTCGTAAGGTTTTGGATAACCTTCGCGTCGCAAAATAGTTTGAATGGCTTCCGCAACTACCGCCCAGTTTTGCTCCAGGTCATGTTGCAAAGCTTTTTCGTTGAGCAACAATTTGTTTAGTCCTTTTAAAACCGACTGGTAGGCTAAATAACTGTGCGCAATAGGGACTCCTATATTTCTTAATACGGTTGAATCTGTGAGGTCGCGCTGCAATCTTGATACCGGAAGTTTGGCAGATAAGTGCTCGAAGATCGCGTTTGCGATCCCTAAATTTCCTTCGGCATTCTCAAAATCAATAGGATTTACCTTGTGCGGCATAGCGGATGAGCCGATCTCTCCTTCCTTGATCTTCTGTTTGAAATATTCCATCGAAATATAGGTCCACATATCGCGGTTGAAATCGATGAGAATGGTATTGATGCGTTTAGCGTTATCGAACCAGGCAGAGATGAAATCATAGTGCTCTATCTGCGTGGTGGTCTGACTGCGGCTCAGGCCTAAAGTTTTATTTACAAAATTGTTGGCGAAATCTATCCAGTTAACGGAAGGATAAGCTACATGATGCGCGTTCAGGTTACCGGTAGCGCCACCAAACTTTGCCGCGTAAGGAATTTTTTTGAGCGTATCCAATTGCAATTGCAAGCGCTCTGCAAATACCATTAACTCTTTTCCCAGTCGGGTGGGAGAGGCCGGTTGGCCATGCGTGTGAGCCAGCATAGGAATATCTTTCCAATCGGTAGCGAAGCCCTTTATTTTGTCGATCAGGGATTGAACGGACGAAGTAAAGAGCTCATCGCAGCATTTTTTCAGACTTAAAGGAACCGCGGTATTGTTAATGTCCTGCGAAGTAAGCCCAAAGTGAATGAACTCCGAATATTTGTCGAGCCCGAGCCCGGTAAATTTTTCTTTGATGAAATATTCAACGGCCTTTACATCGTGGTTGGTGATCTTTTCGGTGTCTTTTATTTTCTGTGCGTCGGCCAGGGAGAAATCGGATACCAGCGATTGCAGGTTCTTGATCTTGTCCTTTGGAAAATCCTTTAGTTGGGGAAGAGGTATTTGGGTAAGGGCAATGAAATATTCTACTTCTACCCAAATGCGGTATTTAATGAGGGCAAATTCGCTGAAGTAAGCGGCAAAGGGCGCGCAGGTCTTGCGGTAGCGGCCGTCTACCGGCGAAATGGCTGTGAGGTCGTTCAAATTCTCCATAAAATGCAAAAAGCAAATTTACGGAATTTAATGCGAGTGGGCTAAAGAAATGAAAATCAATCAATTTCTTAAATTCTACTTTTGCGAAAAAGCAAATGAATTAGTATCTTCGCAACCCCTTTTAGCCAAAGGGGTTTACAATTAAGGAGAAGTGGGTGAGTGGCTGAAACCAGTAGTTTGCTAAACTGCCGTACGGGTTAAACTGTACCGGGGGTTCGAATCCCCCCTCCTCCGCTGAATGAATACAAAAGGTTCCGAAAGGGACCTTTTTTTGTTTTCAGAAGTGTTGAAAGCTGCCTTTTGTATTTTGACTTCCGGTGTGCAGGTGATCATGCAATAATCCCCGCTTTTAAGGTGACTTTTTTACTTTATATTTGATCGACAGTAATTAAAACTATGAACCCAAAAGTAGACTGGTATTTCACGAAGAACAAAAGATGGCAGGAAGAAACTGAAACCCTAAGAGCTATCGCGCTCAGTTGTGGTCTTACAGAAGAATTGAAATGGGGCTGTCCCTGCTACACAAATGAAGGAACCAATATTGTTCTGATCCATGTGTTCAAAGAATACTGCGCTTACCTGTTCTTCAAAGGCGCCGTAATGAAAGACCCCAAAAAGATCCTCGTCCGGCAAACCGAAAATGTACAGGCAGCACGACAAATACGCTTCACTAACGCGAAGGAAATAGTAAAAATGAAAACCACGCTGAAAGCTTATATCAAGGAAGCTATCGCTGTTGGGAAAGCCGGCATGAAAGTGGAATTCAAAAAAACAAAGGAATTCGCTATGCCGGAAGAGTTTAAAAACAAACTGGATGAAATGCCCGGATTGAAAAAAGCCTTCTATGAATTAACTCCCGGGCGACAAAGAGGCTACTTACTTTATTTTTCCTCTGCTAAACAACCCGCTACGCGGGAAGCAAGGATTAAAAAATACATGAAGCAGATACTGAACGGTAAAGGATTAGACGATTAATTATGAGCAAAAAGAAATTATCACAGAACGAAAACGGGGAATTCCTGAAAGATTTGAAGTTGCGCTTTGAAAAGAACATGAAACGCCATAAAGGTATTGAATGGACCAAAGTTCAGGCAAAACTGGAAGCAAAACCGGAAAAGCTTTGGTCGCTCAATGAGATGGAAATAAGCGGGGGAGAACCGGATGTTATAGGACAGGATAAAAAGTCGGGCGAATACATTTTTTGCGACTGTTCGGCCGAAAGTCCGGCAGGCCGACGGAGCCTTTGCTACGACCGTCAGGCCTTGAATTCCCGAAAGGAACATAAACCCAAAAACAGCGCGATGGATATGGCCACTGAAATGGGAATTGAAATTTTGACCGAAGAAGAATATCGCGAGCTACAGAAATTAGGAAACTTCGATACAAAAACATCAAGTTGGGTAGCAACACCCGGCGAGATAAGAAAACTTGGCGGGGCTATTTTTTGTGACCGTCGCTACGATACGATCTTTATGTATCACAACGGAGCCGAATCTTATTACGCGGCACGGGGTTTCCGTGGCTTGCTGAGAGTTTGATCAATTATATCGTTTTTTCAACTAATTTTGCAGTATGAAAAATACCGGCAAAAGATCTAACCTGGTGCTGAACATCCTGAAAGAAAGATGCCCGAATTGTTCTCAAGGACATGTTTTTAAGAAGGGCAATCTCTTGAAAATGCCGGTGATGAATGAAAAATGTGAAGCATGCGGCTATAAGTTCGATCGCGAGCCCGGTTATTTTTTAGGGGCTATGTACGTTAGCTACGGCATAGCCGTATTTTTTGGAATACTCACTTACCTGGCCTGCTATTTTTTCTTTCCGTCCTTGCAAGTGATCTATATCCCTATAGCAATTCTCTTCGTAATATTGGCGATCTCGCGCAAGAATTTTAAGCTGTCGAGGGTCATTTATATTCACCTCTTTCCCTGGTAAAAACAAACCCCGCCTCCCAAGGTTTCGGGATAGCGGGGCTTATTCTAAACCAAACAACAGAAAAACTATAGTTTAACTAATTTCTTAAAGGCGTTCTTTCCGTCGCAATACACCTTTAGGATGTAAGTTCCCGATTCTAAATTATCAACCTGCACAAGTCCTGTGCTTTCCTCGGTTACAGTTTGCTCTTCATGCATTACGATCTGGCCCAGCATATCGGTCAGTTCCACTTGTATACGCGCACCCTTGAATTCATCTACGCTAATCGTGAATGATCGCGAAAAGGGGTTCGGAAATACTTCCAGGTTCTTATTTACAAATACTTCGGGCATGCCCACGTTAGAACACGCACCGGGAACATTTGCGTCGAGCCAGGCACCACGACCCGTGATCCATTGTTTCAAATCGTTGATCTCTGTCCAGAAGTTGGCCCCGGACTGATTTTGCGGATTGGGATAAATGTACGCGCCCAGTATAGGGACTTGTTTAAAGTTGCGGTATTGCGATTCGTTCAACAGGTTCGCGAGACTATCTACAAAATGATGCAGGGCCGGATCGCCGAACGTGTTTAATCTAAGTGTTCTGTACCTGCAGTTCAACTTATTCTGAAAGACAGGATCCTGCATGAATTGTGTCCACCAGGTAGGGATCGGGTAAGCGTCGTTGGGCTGCTGGTATTGCCAAAAAAGCGTACTGTTGGTATTTCCAAATTTACAATTATGCCAGGCCAGGTCGAAATCCCACATCGGCCCGATGTGCATTTTTCCTCCCGAAAAAACATCGTCTTTGTATAAATAAGTGCTTAGGCGATATCCATCTACATTCTTCCCGTATTCGGTCATGATGAAAAAATCTACGAACGAATTATCTTCTATATATTTTTTATAGCCCGTGATTGGATGCGCATAGCTGGGCGACTGCATCACGGTCTCAAAACTATCGAGATAGGCTTTGATGTAGTTTTTTTGCTGGACCGTGATGTCAATGGGGTTAGGATAATCATATTGATAGTAGAATTTGGCGGGATTAACACAAACACCATTATATAAAGAATACCAACCCGGATCGTCGGCCCGGTTTATCTGAACAATATACCCGCCACTGATATAAGGCCAGGAATTTTCTGTATTATCGAGCTTTGGAATGTTCACGCGGGCATTTCCACGTTTCACTTTTTCCATCAATTGATAAACGCCGAAATATTCTCCGTTTATGAATACCTCCACGTAGCGATAACGAGGTGAATATCTTCCCATCTGTTGAAACATGTAATGAGTAAGCGCGTTGCGCATCATGGTTTTATCGGCATAGTTGGCTGTTAATACCCAATCGCTTTCAGCGGGCATGCCCAATAGCGAAACGTTCTGGGGCGTGATGCCGACGGCATCGGTAAGCTCTACTTTAATATTGGGTTTCTCGAACATTTTAGAGCTGCTCCCCCTGATGTGACATTTAGCCTTTCCTGTAAAATGATTCCAGGGATCGGTAACGTTATTCCGGTTTGGCCCGTTATTTATGATGCCTATGTCCGTAATAATATCAAGATCGCCCAGCACCTGGTTATTTGTGTTGATAAACACTAACGGTAAGTTGGAGGAATGAACCACCAAGGGTTTCGCGGGCGTTGCAGTAAAATTGAGTGCCCAATTTACCAGATTACCTGTATTGACCCCCGTGATAAAATCTTTAACATAGAGTTTCCAAACGCCGTTCCCCGGCTTACCGGTATTAAAACGGCCGAGGTTACCAACCGGCAAAAAAGTTCCGTTATACGGTGCGGCGCCTACAGTGACAGAATTAGGTACAAGATGTGTGAAGCACGTAGTTGAAAAATTAGCGCCGCTGCAACTCATTACAGAAGTAAGTTCTACAATAATGCCCGATGGTGAGGCAAGAAAAGCATGTATTTCCTCAACGGCGGGGTGAACGAGGTTTATAGTTACACTTTCCAGACCGTGAACACTATCCAGGTTCTGTGTAAGGCCGGTTACAGATAGCGAATACACGGTTTCCTGCCCACCGTTATTCAATACGGGTCCGCCCGTACCTGTGAACAGTTGTGCTTTTGTTGTGAACGCGAGAAGAAGTAAAAGCGGGATAAATATTTTTTGCATGCGGATATTTTTTCAGGATAAAATTACCGCAGCGAATGCGGCCTTAAAGTTTTATTTCGTTCACGACCCCTTTTGCAACGCCGAGAGCCACTGTTCCGTTTTCATCTTTCGGTCTTGTACTTTTTTTGTCAAAACAGGGCCTGCTAGCGGGTAAAATATAGAATTAAAATTACCTCCCTTGGCTACCGATAAGCCTGCATGAACGAAATATAAGGCCGCCCCCTTCCTGTCCTTCCTAATTTTGCTTCAGAAGTTCTGATAAAACGCATGAAAGATGAAAAAGACTATTTTTAAAACATGTATCTGCCTCTTTACCTTACTAGCCACTTATTTACCTGTAAGATCGCAAACTTATTTCCAAAAGGTATATTATAACGCCCCCTACGAGCAGGAGGGGCAGGATGTGCTTCCTACCGCCGATGGCGGTTATATCATGGCCGGTTATACAACTAACAGCATCTTGCATGATATTGATGTTCACATTTTAAAGGCCGACGCTATGGGAAATTTTGTTTGGAGCAAGACCTATGGTGGGGTGAAACCCGATTTCATAAATCACATGTTGGCTACTTCCGACGGGAATTACCTTCTTGTGGGATACTCACAGAGCTACGGAGGAGGCGATTGCGATGTTCTTTTGTTGAAGATCGATCCGGCCGGTAACCTTCTCTGGCTTAAAACGTACGGAGGCTGGGGTAACGACCAGGGTTTTGATGTGATCGCTACCGATGATGGTAATTATATGATAGCCGGTTCTTCGAACAGCGCCAGTATGAGTGATTATGATACTTATTTAGTTAAGATAGATCCGTCAGGTAATGCGATCTGGAGCAAATGGATAGGCGGCGGCGGAAATGATTTTGGCAGCTCGCTGAAGCAATGTCCGGATGGCGGATACGCCGTCATTGGTACAACCCTAAGTTTTGGTGCCGGTGGCGACGCCTATTTGATAAAGACGGATGCGAGCGGTAACAGTGTTTGGACCAAAACATTTGGCGGAGGCCTGTATGACGAAGGTATTTACATCACGGCTAACCCCGACGGAAGCCTGGTCTTCCTGGTGCGCGACAGCAGCAATGCGGGTCAGGATATAGACGTGCGGGTGATAAAAACAGATGCCGGAGGAAATGTGATCTGGAATAAAAATTACGGAGGTAACAGAAAGGATACACCCAAGATGGTGCAGCCTACCATGGATGGCGGCTATGTTGTGGCAGCCATCACTAGAAGTTTTGGATTACTTAACCCGGACATGTGGATCCTGAAACTGGACGCGAACGGCGACATAGTATGGACAAAAATGTATGGAGGCGGCCAACACGAGCACTGTTATGTGGTTAGGGAATTATGGGACGGAAGTTTCATCGCGGCTGGAAAAACGGATAGTTATTCGCCCGATGTAGAAGTGATGTTCCTCAAATTAAGTTCTGCCGGAACCCTCTCTGTGGGGGTGGATGAAACAGGGATAGCCGGAAATGTATTCTCGCTTTTTCCGAACCCCACAGAGAGGAGTGTCAGCCTGAACATGACGGGATCTAAGCCACTCAAAATTAATATAACCGATGCTGCGGGTAATGAAATTTACCGCGATGATGATGTGAAGAACGAAAAAACCCAAATTGATCTTGGTGGACAAAGTGCGGGCGTATACTTCGTAACCGTGCAAACAGAATTTGAATCGAACACAAAGAAACTAATCCTAAAATAAAACACATGAAACCAGCCTACGTAATTTCACTCATCATTTTATTCGCTCTCGTTCTGATATCCTGCGAAAAGCAGCCCGGCCCCGGGGGCAAAGCCACGGTAAAGGGAAAAGTGTATGCCCGCGATTATGATAATACCCAGAACTACCTTATTTCTCAAGGGTACTCGCCAGGCGAAAAAGTATACATCATTTACGGGAGCAATACCTCTATTGGTAAGACTGTAACAACATCAACCGACGGTTCTTTCGAGTTCAAGTACCTGCAAAAGGGCCACTACAAAGTGTTTGTGAACTCCCTCGACACCGCGCATAAAGTGAAGGGAAACGATACGGAATATCCTATAACGGTTGAGTTTGATATCACAGGCACAAAAGAAACCGTGCAGCTTGATGATATTAAGATCAATAAATAGGTTAGTTTATTTTCCGCCTAAAAGTTCTTCCAGCTTGGCCTCGAGGTCGGCGCCACGCAAACCTTTTGCAAGGATCTTCCCTTCTTTGTCAAGTAAAAGATTGAAGGGAATGGATTGAACACCGTATATTTTTCCGGCAGCATTGCCCCAACCTTTCAGGTCGCTTACGTGCGTCCAGGTGAGTTTATCTTTTTCAATAGCTGACAGCCATTTGTCTTTATTGTCATCAAAGCTTACACCAAAAACATCGAAGCCTTTGTCTTTGTACTTATTGTAAGCGGCCACAACAGCCGGATTCTCTTTACGACAGGGTCCGCACCAGCTGGCCCAAAAATCAACCAGCACGTATTTTCCTTTATACGAGCTTAAAGAAACATTCTTTCCATTCACGTCGGCCTGTGTGAAATCAATGGCAGGATAGCCAATGGTGGTTCCTTTCATGGTAGTGAGCTTATCGGAGGCCAGTTTACCGAACTTTCCTTTTTTCACTTTCTCGCCAAGAGCGCTATACATAGCGTCATACTCGCTGATCTGCGGCCAATCGAATACGGCAGAGTAAATAATGAAGCCGCCCACGTTCGAGTTGGGGTGCGTCTTAATGAAATTGATCATGTTCTGCGCGTACTTACGCTCCTCAATTTGAGCCGTATCGATGATGAGTTTGGCGCCATCCATGTTACCCATCTGGTTCATCATGTTATGACGTTGAATAAGACCCGCGCGGACGGTGTTGAATTTATTTACAATATCGAGAGAAGCTTTGTAATCCTCCTGCGTTGCGCCGGCCTTAACGCGGGCCGCGGGAATAGAATCAATGTGACCGCTTATTTCTACTTTACCTCCATCAACAAAAAAAATGAGCGCCGAGCTGGCGTTCTTTTTGGCGGTAAGCCAATACATATTGGGTTCTTTGGTCTTTCCTTTAAAGCTTACTTTTTCGCTTTTGATCAGGGCCGAATCGGTGAACAACTCATCGTTGTATTTGTGCAAAATATAAAGCGGTGTGCCGTCCTTGCCACCCTTGATAGTTATGTTTACGTTAAAGGCTTTTTCCTGGGCAAATAAGCCGGCAGAGAAAAGAAGAAAGGGAACAAAATATTTCATAAGATGGATTTGTTTCATTTTTATTGCAATTATCATGCCTGTGTATGGGGCGTATTTAAGAAATCTCCTACTAATTTTTCAGCTTCTGTGCAGGCTTTGGCAAGGTCTTCGTTGAGAATAAAGCAATCGAAAAGTTTTGCCGTTTGCAGTTCTTTTTCAGCCTTTTCCACCCGCAGCGCAATGCTTTCCGGGCTATCGGTCTGCCTTAATTGCAGACGTTCTTCTAAGATCTTGATAGAGGGCGGCATTACAAAAACGGCCAATGCCCTGTCCTTGAATTGGTGTTTCAGGTTCAGGCCTCCCTGCACGTCAATGTCAAAAATTACATTTTTGCCGGTTGCCCAGATGCGTTCAACCTCGCTTTTCAAAGTGCCGTAATAAGTACCGGCGTAAACCTCTTCGTATTCCAGAAAATCGCCGGTCTTAATGCGGTTCTTGAATTCTTCGGGGGTCAAATAATGATAATCCTTTCCGTGTTCTTCAGCGCCTCTTTTCGGGCGACTGGTGGCAGAAATAGAGAAAGCGAGTTTATCGGGCATTGAGGCAACCAGGTGTCTCACGATGGTGGTTTTACCGGAACCCGAGGGGGCTGAGAATATGACCAGCTTGCCTTGCATAAGCAAATATAATCTAATTAATGTTTAACACCCTATTTTTGCGTTTACAATCTTTAAGATCTCGGCCTCCAGGGCTATTGTCTTATTCTCTATTTCCCTGCCGCGGTTGATGACACCTGAAACAAATTGTTTATCGTCATAACCGGCAGCGTTTATTCTTACGTTCATAAAAGCTCCCATTACCGCACTGCGGGCACAGAGGGCGCCTACACCGGCATCGGATACCGAATTGGGATTGCCGACCTCGGCCATGGCTTTTATCACTTCCATACTGGCAAACGAAGCCTGCATTACTTTGAAAGGGATCTCAATGGCAAATTTGGTTGCATCCTGGATGGCTGCCGTTCGCGCTGCTTTTTCTTCTTCGGTAGCTTTTGGCAGGGAAAACGCCGTCATTATTTTGTTAAATGCCGCCGTATCTTTATCTACCAAAGCAACCAGTTCATTTTTGTAACGCTCGCCTTTTTCGGCCCAATTACTGAATTCTTCCCAGCGCTCATCCCATCCTTTTTTATGCGATGACAGGTTAGCCACCATGGTAGCTAAAGAAGCTCCCAACGAACCAACATAAGCGGCAATAGATCCACCACCGGGTGCAGGACTTTCACTTGCAGTCTCATCCGCGAAATCCGTAAGTGTCATGCGGACCAATTTGCTATCGGCTTTATTCTGTAATAGGTATTCGATTATACGCTCTTCGGGTTTGAAAGGTCCTAGTTCATCCAGGCCCATCGATTTCACGGCGATCTTGATCAGTTCTTTCTCCGAAACGCCTATCGAGCGTTTTTGTTTTTTGAGAAAATATTTTCCTGCATCGAGCATGGCTTTCAGCGGGATCAATCCAACCAGCTCACTGCCTGTAACGCGAATGCCACGCTCTATGGCTTTATTGCAAACTTCATCAAACGCTATATGAACCGGAGTGATATTGATATTGGTGAGGTTCATCGAGATCTGCGCCACGCCATATTACTCAATGTACCAGCCGATCGCTTTTACGCTCTTTAAACTTCCGGGAATGAACACGGGCTTGCCATCCTTATCGTTAACAATTTTTCCGGTGATCGGGTTTCCTTCGCGTTTCACGCGCCCGGCTTCACGCACATCAAAAGCAATTGAGTTGGCACGGCGCGTAGAGGTGGTATTTAAATTCACGTTATAAGCCACTAAGAAATCACGGGCACCAATAACTGTTGCCCCGCGTATCGCGTCAAATTCAGCCGGACCAAAATCAGGTTTCCACTCGGATAGTTTTATTTTCTTGAAAAAACCTTCGTACTCGCCGGCGCGTATCACAGAAAGGTTGCTACGGCTTTTATTCGCCTGTGCGGCTTCGTATAAATAAATAGGGAGCTGCAATTCTTTTCCAACACGCTCTCCAAGCTTTTGCGCCCACTTGGCGGTTTCCTCCATTGTAATGTTCGCGATTGGAATGAGCGGACAAACATCGGTGGCGCCCATGCGCGGATGCTCGCCTTTATGTTTGCTCATATCGATAAGCTCCCCGGCTTTTTTGATTGCGCGGAAAGCGGCCTCGATCACAACCTCCGGTGTTCCCACAAAGGTCACCACTGTGCGGTTGGTTGCTTTACCCGGGTCTACGTTCAGTAAACGTACACCTTCCACATTTTCAATTTCATCGGTGATCTGTTTGATCACATTAAGATCCCTTCCTTCACTGAAGTTGGGAACACATTCAATTAACTGTTGCATGCTTTTTCTTTTTTATCGGTACCCTGTAGCCTGCTCCAAACTCAAAATAATTGGCCACGGCCCAATGTGTCTTAAGCGTGAAGAGTGCTACAAAATTAGTTGCAAAATAATACCTAAGGCCTATGCGGTGAAAAAATATTCCGTCGTTCTGGAATTTCGAGTAAAAGAAGCCGCCCATCTCTACCGGGAAGCTCATGCGGCCGGCCACATAGCAATAAGCCAGTTTAACCCCAACCTGCGTATTCTGTAGATTGGAGGTAAGCGTTACGCTGTCAGATTTAAGTACGACCAGGTTGGCCGGGTTATAACAAACCTCGGCACCTACCCCGAACTTGTGTGTGTTGCGAAGGTTGTGATACAAAGTGCCGCTATAGTTCTGGGCCATGTAAATTTTTCCAAGCACTTCCACCTGGTTGGCGCCAACGGCAGCCCATAAAAGTAATTCGTTGTTTGTGTTTTTGCGCGCGCTCGAGTCGATCCGGGTAAATGGTGTTTTTTCTTTGACCAGGAATTTATAGGTGAAGCCGGAGTTCAGCGTCATCATGTTTATTCCAAGATTAGGCACCACAGCTCTTCCATTTGAGGCATGCGAAAAATTCAGGCCGCCTTCCCAACGGAAATTCTGTGTAATGTTCCACCTGAAATACCACTTGAAATTCACGTAAGCGCTGAACGGACTGCTCATCACATTGTTCTTATGATTGGTGATGGGATCGAAATGAACCGGCGTATACGCGATGCCCGGTGATAAGCGCATGTGTAGCCGGAACGGCTTTGCTTCTTTATTTAACGGAATTTCGTAGAATCCAAAAAGCGCGTAGAGGTTTCCTAATTGTTTGGGATTGTCAAGATCAAAATAAACCAATCCAACACCTGTTTCCGGAAAATTATTTTCGTAATGCCATAATTGCGAGCCGGTAGCAGGCTTTATGTAGTTTATCTCAAAACCTTTGATAAAACCATTTACCAGGTGACCCATGCTATTGCGATGCTGCATGATGTACCCGAAATTATAATCCGCCCGTAAGTAAAAATCATTCTTGTCGCCCTGTTGCGAAAAGGCGCTCAGGCAAAGCAAAAAGGCGATCAAAAAAGTCGGTTTTTTCAAGCCCCTAAAGATATTAAATATCAGTCTAAATAAACGCTAATTTAGCGCCGTGAATTGGCTTTCTGATATAGGCTCGCTCATCTATCCCAGTGTGTGCAACGGCTGCGGTAATACGCTCTTCAGGCACGAAACCGTTATCTGCAATCTTTGCTATGTTTCCCTGCCTAAGACCAATTTCCACCTCCTGCCCGATAATCCGGTGCAACGCATATTTTACGGTCGCGCCGAGATCCGCCATGCAGGTAGTTTTCTCCAATTCCAGAAGAAGGGAAGTGTTCAGAAAATGCTTCACGCGCTCAAATACCGCTCGAAGCCCGAAGTAGGCCACCTATTGGGAAAATGGTACGGACAGGATCTGAAAAAAAGCGAGATTTTCGGGGATCATGACGTTATTATTCCCGTGCCGCTCCATAAAAAACGCCTTCGTAAGAGAGGCTATAATCAAAGCGAGCACATTGCCCGGGGACTTGCAGAAGAGCTGAATATACCCGTGGTGAATGATGTATTGCTGAAAAAGCACTTTACCGAGACCCAGACCTTTAAAAGCAGGGAAGAACGCTGGCAGAACACCATGAATTCTTTCGAGATCCGAAAAAGTGAGACCTTATTGGGAAAAAAGATCTTGCTTGTGGACGATGTGATAACCACGGGCGCCACTACGGAAGCCTGTATCTTTCAGCTAAATAAGGCCTCACAAAATCCGGTTTCGGTGGCCTCCATAGCATATACCCTCTAGCATTTTTCAGTTTCAAAAAAGGAATTGGGAAATGCTAAAATTACCGTAAATTTGGGCTACGATTTGTGAAAAGGATATCCTACATAACTTTCTTTGTTCTACTGGCTTTTTGCGGACAAGCGCAAAAGAGCAATTTCATTTACAATGCTTATGAAATGTTTCTGGGCGATACCATCAATCGCGTGGATAAAACGGGCCTGAAACAGGGACGCTGGATCTATTTTGGTAAGGACCGCAAAGGATGGATGAATCGCATGTTCAAGCGCGACCAGGTTGCGGAAGAAGGACAATACAAAGACGATAAAAAGAACAAACTCTGGAAGACCTACCACGCTACCGGCAAATTAAAGAGCGAGATCAATTATATTGACGATGAGCCCGATGGAAAAGCACGCTTCTTTAATGCAGACGGCAAAATTATGCTGGAAGGAGAGTTGGACCATCATAAATTGGTTGGTGAATATTTTGTGTATGATGTTAACGGTAATCGGGTGAAAAGGAAAGCAACGGCTGAACCTGTTAACAGTTATCTCGAACTGAATGGAACGATCTCCAGGGCACTTGGCAAAGCGATAGAAGGAGTTACCGTAACGGTTGAGCGAAATGACTTTGAAGTGGCAAGCGTTACCAGCGGTGCTGACGGAAAGTACAAATTAAAACTTGAATTGAATTTCGAATATACAGTACGGTTCAAAAAAGAGGGTTTTGGCGACCAGTCATTACTTGTGAATGCTTATACGAGCGATATTACGGATACAACTGTTTACCATCTCGACGATTGGAAGGTGAATATGACCGATGATAATATGGTGGCGGCCGCCACTACCGATCTGTTTGGATTTTTATTGAATAAACCTTCCGGAAAGATCTATTTCAACAAGCGAAAGAAACGCTTCATGGCTGATGGGCAGTATATAAATTTATTCAAGAAGGAGTTCAGTAATATTAGTGAGACCACTAAACTGATGCTGGCCAAAGCGGCCGAGGATAACAAGAAACTGGAGATCGAGAACCTGCGTATTGAAGCTGAAAGAAAGGCGAAGGAGATCGAATTACTGCACCAGGCGCAGGTATTACAGGATGCCGAGATAAAAAAGAAAGAGGCTGAGATATTAGCACAGAAATTGGTAGCCGAAAAACAGGCCAGTGATGCGGCGGCTGCTGCCCAGGAAAAGAAGATCAAGGAACTGATGATCGAGCAGCAGCAGGCCGAACTGAAGAGTAAACAACTTGAAGCCGACCAACACGCGAAAGA
>JANWKZ010000018.1 GCA_025451115.1 Bacteroidia bacterium
TACCATCGATCTTTTGCTGGAAGATACCCAGGTCTAAACCTGCCGACAGAATACCGCCGTTACCGAAGGTAAAATGTTTGGCGCCTTGCAGACGTGCCGAGTTGCTTGCCATAAAACCTAACTGGTCATTAGCGAAATAAAAACCTACACCCATTCCACCTAAAGCTTCGAGGGGCATGTTGAAACCGAATAATCCTGTTTTAGGAGCACCGGGGAAACTAACCCATTGTTGACGGTATAATGCATTAAAACAGATCGCACCATCGGTACCAACAAAAGCGGGGTTATACGCCTGTTTGCAGTACATAAATTGCGTAAACTGGGGATCTTGCTGTGCTTTCATCAGCCCTGCAGAACCGAGCATTACAACTAACAGAAGTGTAGAAATTTTCTTCATTTGTTTGTTTTTAAATAATTAAATATAGTCTTGCCCTAAAACAAGAGGTTACGAAATTAGAAAAAAAATAATACAAAAAAAACTTTGCAACCCTTTTTTTGACAAAATGTTAATTTCTTAAGAACCCTTATAAACCAGTGTTTTGGACTGATTTGCGGTTTTTTAACATGGTTGAAAGGTCCTTTAAGGTTTAAACGTGTAAGGGCCCGGAAAGATACAGGCCTAAACCAGTTTTTCTTTTGCCAGGTATTCAGCGATCTGAACAGCGTTGGTGGCAGCACCTTTTCTTAGATTATCCGCTACTATCCACATATTCAGTGTTTTAGCCTGAGACTCGTCGCGCCTGATCCGGCCCACAAAAACCTCGTCGCGGTTATGCGAATTTAAGGGCATGGGGTAAACCTGGTTGGCAGGATCGTCCTGGAGGATAATTCCGGGGGTTGAGGCCATCATTTTGCGTACGTCTGCAAGGTCAAATTCGTTCTCAAATTCAATGTTCACCGACTCGCTGTGGCCGCCCATAACCGGGATGCGCACCGTAGTGGCCGTAACGTGGATGTTATCGTCGCCCATTATCTTTTTGGTCTCGTTCACCATTTTCATTTCCTCTTTGGTATAGCCATTCTCGAGGAACACATCGATCTGTGGAATTACATTGAGATCGATGGGATATTTGTAGGCCATTGCGCCGTTAATTCCTTTGCGTTCGTTCTGTAATTGTTCAACCGCTTTTACGCCGGTGCCGGTAACAGATTGGTAAGTGCTTACCACTACCCTTTTTATTTTGTATTTCTTGTGAAGAGGGTTCAAAACCACCACCATTTGTATGGTGGAGCAATTGGGATTGGCGATCACTTTATCGGCTTTGGTGAGGGTTGCAGCATTGATCTCTGGCACCACTAGTTTATTGGCCGGGTTCATGCGCCAGGCCGAGGAATTATCTATAACCGTAGTTCCCGCTGCCGCGAATTTCGGGGCCAGTTCAAGCGAGGTAGAGCCTCCTGCCGAGAACAAAGCAATATGAGGAGCCATAGAAATAGCTGTTTCTGCGCTCACGATCTTATATTTTTTCCCCTTGAATGAAATTTCCTTGCCGATCGACCTCTCCGAGGCCACGGGGATCAATTCACTTACCGGGAAATTCCTTTCCTCAAGAACTTTCAGCATCACTGTGCCTACTAAACCTGTTGCGCCAACTACTGCTACTTTCATGTTTTCTGTTTTCTTTTGTTTTTAAATAAAAAAGCCTCTCTTTTCAGAAAGGCTTTGGGTTATATCGTTACAAGACAAAACACCGGCCTTTCCTTACAGGAAAAACTTCTTTGTGTGTTTTATCTTATTCATTGCGTTCATAGCGGGCACAAATATCCTAAAAAAATCATAGCCAACAAGAACCACCCTCTTTTTTCGGAACTATTTTCTGAACATGTTTTCAGCCGAATTATCGCATTTACAAGACCTTCAATTTATATCTCCGCGCCTTTTCAAACCCTGCCCGGAGATAAAAAAACCATTTTTTTGTTGTGGCCATTAAACCTTTTCCTATCTTAGTCATCGAAGAAGAAATTCAACCCAAAAAATTAAAAGCATGAAAACAACAAAAAGAATAGGCCTGATCCTTACTTCCTTCGTACTGGCATCGGCCGTATTGATGACCTCTTGTAAAAAGAAAGAAACCGACGATCCCGACAAAGACACTTCAGCCGCATCTGATAACAATACCGCTGAGTGGGTTATGAGCGACGTATCTGCCATGGCAGGCCAGGCCTCTGAAAGCGGCTCGGTAAGCTATAGAGAATCTAATCCTAACTCTGTTTTGGCAAGCTGCGGAACCGTGATCACAAGTACTGCTACTCCACAAACCTTTACGGTTAGTTTTAGTGGTGGCATGTGTAATGATGGTCACCAACGTAGTGGTTCTTTAATATTTAATTTCGCCGGTTCAACAGGTGGGGCACTTTATTATCGTCACCCCGGCTTTAACTGTGTGGTTTCTTCAAGTAATTACGTGGTTGACCTACACCAGGTGAGCATTACACACACGGTAACAAATACAACTGCTGCCGGCTTCAATCCCGCTACCACCAACATGACCTGGAACATTGGTGGAGACGTTACCATTGTAAAACCAAGCAACGGCGGAACCATCACCTGGCATTGTACCCGCACTCAAACCTTAATGAACACCTCGGCTATTACTTATAACGGTAATGCAGTAGCTGCTTCTTATGTAGATCAAAATACTGTGATCAATTGGGCAACAGCTGTAGTAAGTGTTAGTGGAACCGCAAACGGTCTTACCGCAAAAGGTGAGTCTTATAGTTTTACAACAACAAGTCCATTGGTTGTGAACATGAACTGTACACCAAATGCAAACAAACCCGGTCGTCACCCAATTGTTCAGGGAAGTTTTGAATTCACTCCTGCCAACAAAGGAAAACGCGTGGTTGATTTCGGTAACGGTTCTTGTGATTTCCTCTGCGAGATCACGGTTTATACTGTAAAAGGAACCAAATACGGTCCTATCCAATACCAATTCGATAACTAGTAATACACAGATATTAAAAAAAGCCCCTTGCTAAACGAGGGGCTTTTTTATTTACAACGATTGCAACTGCTCGTAGGTAAGCTTACCGTTGACCCATTCCGGATCCAGCACGGCATCATATTTTTTGTAAAAATTTATCGCGGGTTCGTTCCATTCTAAAACCTGCCACTCCATTCTTCGCACTTTCTGCGCTTTGGCAATCTCCACTACTTTATCGAATAATTTCGAGCCTAATCCATACCGACGAAATGATTCTGTAATGATAATATCTTCCAGGAAAAGGCACTTTCCTTTCCAGGTGCTGTATTTGTAATAGTACAACGCCATCCCTACAATTTTTCCGGCATTCTCTGCTACGAAAAATTCAAAGATCTTATCCTTGCCAAAACCCCAGTTCTGCATTTCCTGTAGGGTGACCTCTACTTCTGCAGGAGCTCTTTCGTATTCGGCCAGTTCTTTCACCAGTCCAAGCGCGGCGGGGATATCTGCTTCGGTACCTTTTCGGATATTGAATTCCATGTTAAGAGAAAAGTTTCCGCAAAACTACCTTTTGCAGGCAACGTTTAATAATTAAATCTGATATTATTTTGGCAACCTCTGCCTCCGGATCTGCATTTTGCGCCACGTGGATCTGCTTCTCGCTTATATCCACACGATATAAAAGAGAGAAGAATTTCTCGTATTCTCTTTCCATCAACTGTCGCACATGCGGAAATACCTGGTTAAATAATTCCTCGTAGGCATTCTCTTTTCGGCCGCTGAATTTTACATCAAGTGAAAAAAATCCAAGGTCTTTTTTTACCTGTTCGGCTGTTTGGTTCAGAATATCGAGGTCGTTGAGATAGGGCTGTATGGAAAATTTCCCATCCATTATTTTTTCACGCGCGAAAGCAGTAAACGCTCCACGGGCTTATTGCCGATGATGTGCGACTGAATGATCTCTTCCACATCGGCCAACTGTACGTTCACATAAAAAACGCCCTCCGGGTAAACCGCCAGCGTGGGCCCAAAATCGCAGATATCCAAACAACCCGCCCGCTGGGCGCGCACGCGAATGGGAAGACTTTTATCTTTCAGTGATTTCTTGAAAGCGGCCACGAGTTCCATACCATGTTGCTCGCCGCAGCTTTTGCGCTCGCCACCGGTACGTTGGTTGGTGCAGATGAAAATATGTTTGTGAAAAACAGGCTCGTTCATAATTTACAATTGCAGGGAGGATCGGTGTGCACGTTGGTGTTGGGCAACCATTTCTTCAGCTGATTGATATTTTCCTGGCTTATCGTAATGGCGCGTAGGTCCATCACCCGCAGGTCCTTTAATTTGCTGAGCGCCTCCGGGAAATCAGAAAGTTCATTGCTCCACAGATCAAGCACTCTTAATCTTTCCAGGTTCCCGATCTGGGGCGGCAAACCTACAAGATCATTATTGTTGGCGTTGATATAAACGAGATTGAGCATCTTACCGATCTGCTTAGGCAGGGAAGTAAGTTTATTGCGCGAGACATTGAGAAATTGCAGGTTCTCTAATTTATAGAGGCTATCCGGCAACTCGGTAATGTTGTTCTTGCCCAGATCGAGCCACTGTAAATTCTTGAATTGAAATACTTCTTTGGGCACCTCCTTAAGCTTTTTCTTTCTTAACTCAAGGCGCAGCACTTTCTCCGGAAAACGCAAAGCTTCCTGGAGGTCCATGTAAACATAGGTTTCCTCCAATTGCATCGAATCCAATAGCAAGGTCTCCTGCGCAAACGCGGGGAACGAGAAGAGGAATACCAAACTATAGAACAGCCAACGCATTTTCCTTATCAAGTGCTAATTGTTTTTTCAATTCATCGAGGGAAGCGAACTTCTCTTCATTCCGTAACCGCCTGCAAAATTCAAGGGTTATTTCTTCTCCGTAGATGTCTTTATCAAAGTTAAAGATATTTATCTCAATTTTCAACTTATTGTCGGTATCTGTTGTAGGGTTCAAACCCACGCTCATCATACCTTTATAACGTTTTCCGCCCACAATTGTTGTAGCCGCATATACGCCTATGCCGGGTACCAATTTCGTGCCATCCTTTGGCTGAATATTGGCGGTTGGATAACCCAATTGCCGACCCAGCTTCTTCCCTTCCACAACGGTACCCGATAAAAAATAAGTGTAACCCAAAAAGCTGTTGGCTGTTTCAAGATCACCTTGCTCAAGAGCCCTTCTTATCCGGGTTGAACTCACATTGATATGGTCAACTTCGTGAGCAGGAATCTCCTCGACCGTAAAATTATATTGACCGGAAACCTGCTTTAACGTTTCGATATTTCCCTCGCGGTTATTCCCGAATTTATGATCGTAGCCAATGATCAGTTTTTTGGTGCCTATGGCTTCCACAAGTATCTTCTTCACATAATCCTCAGCCGTGAGTTTCGAGAACTCTTTTGTGAAGGGGTAAACCAACACATGCTTTACGCCGGCATTTTCCAGTAAATGAAGTTTTTCCTCGGTTAATGTTAAAAGCTTCAGGTCGGTTTGCTCCGGAAAAAGCACCTGGCGGGGATGCGGATGGAAAGTAAAGAGAAAGCTCTCCCCTCCTATCTCGTCGGCCACCGTATTCAACCGGTTAATGATCTGCCTGTGGCCCTGGTGCACGCCATCAAAAGTACCAATGGTAACCACCGGGTTTTTGATCTTTCCTATTTCCGCAAGCGATCTGTAGACCTTCATAAGGCTACAAAATTAACAATAATTGAGGTACGAGGTGCGAAAGACGAGGCACGAGAGGGTCAATATGAGTATATTTGCATGCTTTAAAAGATGGACGAAAAAAAGAAGAAAAAGCTCTCCGAGCGTTTAAAACAGAAGTATCGACTGGTAATTCTGAACGACTCTTCTTTTGAGGAAAAATTCTCTTTGCGGCTTTCCCCAGGCGGTTTATTGATATTGGTTGGAGCCGTTACCATTGTGATGTCGTTTTTGGTTGTGAGTCTTGTGGCTTTTACCCCGGTAAAGGAATACATACCAGGCTACGGCGATTTTTCTAACCAAAAAGAACTGGTTAGGCTCTCTATAAAAGCCGATTCGCTGGAATATATGATGAAGGCTAAAGACTGGTACGTGCAAAATATTAACGATGTGCTTAGCGGGAACATTAAGGCAGACACCAATATGCCTATAGGAAAAGCTCCGAAAGAAGTGAACCTGAAACCCAGCAAGAACGATTCTTTGCTGCGGAAGGAGATAGAGTCACAGGATAAATTCTCTTTGACCCTGGGAAATAAAAATGGAGGCGGCATTGGTGGGTATTTTTTCTTTAGTCCGGTGAAGGGAATGGTAACACAGTCGTTTAACATGGCAGCAGCTCACTACGGTGTTGATGTAGCGGCAAAGGAAAATGAATTTATAAAAGCTTCTTTGGATGGCACGGTTGTCTTTGCCGGTTGGACCGCCAGCGATGGTTACGTGATCCAATTGCAACATGGAAATAATTTGATGAGTGTTTACAAACACAACAGCGACCTTACCAAACGAGTTGGCGACCATGTGAAAGCAGGCGAACCTATTGCCATCATTGGAAATACCGGTGAGAGCAGCACAAGTACACATTTGCATTTTGAACTGTGGTATAACGGCACGCCTGTTAATCCGCAGGATTATGTTTTGTTTTAATGGATAAGAAGAAAAAAAATATTGCCATTCTCGGCTCAACGGGCAGCATCGGAACACAGGCTTTGGAAGTGATCCGTGCCAATCCCGGTCATTTTTGCTGCGAGGTGTTAGTCGCCAATGGAAATGCGGATCTTTTAATAAAACAGGCGCTCGAATTCAATCCCAACGCCGTTGTCATTGCCGATGACAGCAAATACAAACAGGTAAAAGACGCATTGTCTTCTACCGACACAAAAGTTTACGCCGGCGCTAAGTCGGTTGAACAGGTAGTGGAAATGGAAACCATCGATATGGTGCTCGCAGCCATGGTTGGCTTTGCGGGGCTTCCTTCTACTATTCACGCGATAAAAAATAAAAAGCCGATCGCTTTAGCCAATAAAGAAACATTGGTTGTGGCCGGCGAACTCATCACCAAACTGGCGCAAGAGTATTCAGTGAATCTTTATCCTGTAGACAGCGAGCATTCGGCTATTTTTCAATGCCTCGCCGGTGAGTTCCACAACCCGATCGAAAAAATTTACCTGACCGCCAGCGGCGGTCCTTTTCGTGGCAAAACAAGAAATGATCTTCAAGGAATCACAAAGCAGCAAGCTTTAAAACATCCCAACTGGAGCATGGGCGCCAAGATCACCATCGACTCGGCCACGCTCATGAACAAAGGACTGGAAGTGATCGAAGCCAAATGGCTGTTCAATGTCAAACCTTCGCAGATAGAAGTTGTAGTACATCCGCAAAGCATCATCCACAGTCTTGTACAATTCACAGATGGAAGCATCAAAGCGCAGTTGGGACTTCCTGATATGAAACTTCCGATACACTACGCTTTCAGTTATCCTGATCGTGTAGCGGCTCCCTTCGAGCGATTTGATTTTACGAAGTATCCCTCCTTTACCTTCGAGAAGCCTGATACCGAAACTTTTGCTAATTTAGCGCTGGCCTACAAAGCCCTCGACCAGGGAGGTTTACAACCTTGTGTACTGAATGCCGCCAACGAAATAGCCGTAGACGCCTTTTTACACGAAAAGATCTCTTTCCTGCAGATAAGCGAACTTGTAGAAACCTGCATGAACAAAGTATCCAACAAACAAAAACCTTCACTCGAAGACTATTTTAACTCTAACTCTGAAACGCGCGCGCTCGCTGCCTCACTAATTAAGTAATATGAAACTTTTACAGCTCTTTTTAAGCCTCACTATACTGATCACACTCCACGAATGGGGACATTTCTTCTTCGCCAAAAAATTCAAGTGCCGTGTAGAGAAATTCTACCTCTTCTTTGATTTTCTTTTTCCTTTCGCGGGCCTATTGAATTTCTCGCTCTTCAAAAAGAAGATCGGTGATACCGAATACGGCATCGGTTGGTTCCCATTTGGCGGCTACGTAAGTATTGCCGGGATGGTTGATGAGCAGATGGACAAGAACATGACCAAGACCGAGCCTCAGCCCTGGGAACTGCGCGCTAAACCGGCCTGGCAGCGTTTACTCATCATGATGGGCGGAATTTTGGTGAACCTGGTATTAGGAATTTTCATTTACTGGATGGTTCTCCTGTATTGGGGCAAAGAAACCTTACCGATGAAGAACCTTACTTACGGTGTAATGTGCGATTCATCAGCCATCGATCTTGGTTTAAAGAACGGAGATAAGATCATCAGCGTAGATAACGTTCCGGTAACTTCTCTTAACCGCGTGGCCATCGACATCATCATGAACCGCGCGAAATCTGTACAGGTTGAACGTAATGGTCAACCCGTAAATGTGCCTATCAGTGAAGATCAAATAAGCGTATTGCTAAAACAACTGAAGAACAGCTTCTTCGTTGAAGCGCGTTTTCCTACCGAAGTAGACAGCCTGATAAAAGGAAGTCCGGCCGAGCTTGCTGGGTTGAAACCCAATGACAGATTCCTTACTATAAACGGACAACCTGCAGTTTTCTTTGACGAGTTCCTCGCACAGGTACGTAACAATGGCGAAAAACAGATCGATGTTGTAGTATTGCGCGGCAACGACACGGTGAGAACTAAAGCTACCGTTTCTAAAGAGGGTACGCTGGGGTTTATCCGTAAGCGCGGTTTCATCAAAACTGAAAAAACCGAGTACGGAGTTGGTGGCGCACTCACCGCAGGTTTGAAGGAAGGTTATGAGAAAATTGTGATGCAGGTAAAACAGCTAGCCGTGATCTTTATGGTGAAAGACGCGCACAAACAGGTGGGTGGCTTTTACACCATGTACAAAACACTTCCCGATGAATGGGACTGGCAGTATTTCTGGGTACGTACCGCTTTCTTCTCACTGGTACTTGCCTTCATGAATTTCCTTCCTATCCCAATGCTTGATGGCGGCTACATCATGTTCATCCTGTTTGAAATGATCACGCGCATTAAAGTTCCGGATAAAGTGATCTATTACGCAAATTATGTTGGACTGGTGATCATCCTCGGCTTGATGATCTATGCCAATACGGATTTCCTGCGATGACCGATACAGTAAAATTATTGATCTTCTCTGTTGTACTTTTCGCAGTGGCGCATTTAGCCATGTATCTTTTTCATGTAGACTTTTTACTGATCATTTTACTGAGTATTTATTTCACCGGCTTCTCCTGGCTCTTTAACCGTCAATTGCAGAAAGCCTATGACGATGAGAACAAGAACAAGTTCACACAGGTCTTCATGGGATTGAGCGGCATCAAGATCTTAACAAGCCTTATTCTCTTGGTAGCTTTCCTCTATTTCTTTAACGACCATCGATTCAATACAGGAATCTATACGATGTCATACTATATGCTTTATACAGTATATGAAGTGATCTTCTGGAGAAGCAAATTGAAAGTTTAGTTACATCCGGGTCCTTCCTTGCACTTTTCTGTCATGCTGAACTTGTTTCAGCATCGCCTAAGCTTTATAGTAGAGAGAACCTCGATGGCCGCACACTGCCCGAAAAGTGTCGAACTTTCGCCGGCCCAGCTTCGGAGCAGTAATGGTTCTGGCCCAATCTTACTGCGACCCTGAAACAAGTTCAGGGTGACGGTTTGCATTTTGGGTTACTTCTCGAATTAGTGATGTACGTAGTCAGCAGCTAAATGCGAATGCCCACAACAAGAATGTCGTCAATCTGCTCAAGTTTTCCTTTCCAGTTAAATAAGCGTGTTTCCAGTACTTTTCCCTGCTCACTCATGGGTCGATCATTGACCTCGAGTAAAACCGATTGCATTTGTTTGTACTTGAATTTCTTTCCCTTGGGTCCGCCGAACTGATCTGCGTAACCATCTGAGAAAAGATAGAGACAATCACCTTTCTGCAATTGCACTGTTTGACTTTTGAAGAGTCTTAGATTTTCTTCTACGAAGGCGCCCACCGGGAATTTATCCCCTGAGAATTGCGTGAGACCTCCTTTATTTATTACGTAAACCGGGTTGTTGGCCCCGGCGAATTTCATTTCTAAGGTCTTTCGGTTGATCACACAGAGTGACACGTCCATGCCGTCGCGCACGGTAGATTCCTGGAAGGTTTGATGCAGTGAATCTGTGAGCCATTTGTTCACCGCGTTCAGAACATCCGCCGGATCGGTGAGGTCTTTTTCGAGTACCGCTTTATTCAACAGATTATAATTCACAATGGAAATGAGCGCGCCCGGAACACCATGTCCAGTGCAATCGGCCGCGGCAATGAAAATGAGATCGCCTTTTTGCTCGGCCCAGTAAAAGTCGCCGCTCAAAATGTCTTTCGGACGAAAGAACACAAAAGAATCGGGCAAAATACCGTTCCACATTTTCTCAGGTGGGAAAATGGCCTTCTGAATGCGTTCGGCGTATTTGATACTGTCGGTAATATCCTTGTTCTGCTCTTCTACAATATGTTTTTGTTGTTCAATGATCTTGTTCTTCCCTTCCAGTTCAACATTGGCTTTTTGTTTTTGTCGCAAGCCCCGGAAGATAAAAAAGGCGAGCAATAATAATACCGCAGCGGCGCCAATGAAAATGTATTTAACGAAGGACTCATTCTTTAACTGCAGGTTGAGGATCTCATTTTCCTTATCCCGTTTCTCGGTCTCAAAGCGGGCCTGCACTTCCTGCGTGCTCTTCGCACTTTCTATATTAA
>JANWKZ010000019.1 GCA_025451115.1 Bacteroidia bacterium
GAACATGTGCGTAACGCCATCAATATTGGTGTGCACACCATCACCGTTCCGCTGAAGATCATGAAGCAGCTCACAGAAAATAACTTCACTACCGTTGGAACTGAGCAATTCATTACCGATACACGCCTAATGACCGTAAGAGTGAAAGAAGTCATTAACGGAGTTAACCCGCTTGTGTCTGCCGACACAACCCTTAGCGACGCCATCATTAAAATGACCGAGTTCGGTTTCGGCGCTATTACTGTGGTAGATAAAAGCAATAAAGCCATTGGCGTTTTTACCGATGGTGGTTTACGTCGTGCCATTGCCGAAAAAGGCCGTGATGTATTGCAGAAAAAGCTTTCCGACCTGAGCTTTAACGCCCCTATCTCTGTAGAGGCCGGTGTTCTTTTGAACGAAGCTGCGGCCATCTTTAAAAAGACCAATGTAGACACGCTCCTGGTACTGGATAACGGCAAGCCCGTGGGAATGCTTGATATTCAGGACATGAAAGGTTAAAAGGTGTTAAATCCCCTTGGCACTATTATTGGTTTTACAGTCATAATTAGTTACATTTGCTATCCCTAAAAATTAAAGTAAACATGAAAAGACTCCTTAAATCTGTTGCGGTTGCGGCTCTTTTGATCGGCGCTCAACAGTTGTCGGCCCAGAAGATCGCTCACGTACAGCTCGATTCTTTGATCCAGCTTATGCCGGAGACCAAACAAGCCATGGACATTGCTCAGAGCTACCTGAAAGACCTGGAAAAGCAGGTAGCCAGTATGAAGACTGAATTCGATACTAAATACCAGGATTACCTGGCTAACGAAGCTTCTTACAGCGAACTGGTAAAAAAGACCAAGCAGGAAGAGCTGCAAAGCCTGAACCAGCGCATTACAGACTTCCAGACACAGGCGCAGCAGGATTACCAGAAGAAATACATGGAGCTTTCAAGGCCTATCCAGGATAAAGCTAAAAAGGCCATTGACGCTGTTGCCAAAGAGAATGGCTACAAATACATCCTTGATACAAGCACCGGATTGGTTCTTTATTCTGAGCCCAGCGATGATGTATTAATGTTATGCAAAAAGAAACTTGATTCGATGCCTGCCGCGGTACTTCCCGGCCAGGGCGGCGGAACTGCTCCTAAAAAAGACAATCCAAAACCTCAGCCTAAGACCGGCGGAGGGAAATAATAAGACCTTACTTTGTACTAAGAACCCAGACAGAACTGTCTGGGTTTTTTGTTGGGCGCTGATACTTCTTGGATAGAAGATAGATTCCGCCTTATGTGAAACATTCCTTGACTAAGTAAAAACTTCTGGGTTTTCATTTTTTGTTCCTATTTACTTAATATGATCCGATTTGATATCATAGGCAATAACCCAATAATAGTAAGTTATAGCCTATCTTGCATGGAGCCGCACAAGAGAAATGCTCAGCAGGAACTCCGCTCTGCAATTGCGGAACTTTGCCAAAAACACAGTGGATGGGGCTACGAAGTATTTGAGACCAAGGGAAATCCTTTTACCCAAATCGTCGTGTTCCAGGCAAAGGCCTGAATCACGTTAGGTACTCTACATCTGAAAATGTGGTAAAGCAAAAACCCCCGCCAATGGCGAGGGTTTCTTTAACATCATTTAAAATCTTATTGAACTAGCGCTTTGAAGTCAGCGTTCTCTCTCCATTTCAGGAATTCGCAATCTTCTTTAGCAGCAGCCTTTAAAGAACCATCTTTTTCGATAGCTGTTTTCAGGAAGCCCATTCCGCCCGCTGAATCACCTTTACGTGCAGCAGCAATAGCGCGCAGGTAAGAGCTCAGGGCCATATCTTTTTCGTTGCTTGCATCCAGCGTAGCGGTCACGCTCTCGGCGTTACCGTTCAATAACTGGGCAAGGGCTAAGTTAAATCCTTTGTAAGAACCGAAGTTGTTAACCGCATCAGCGTATTTACCATCACGAACCTGAACAATAGCTTTGTTATAGTTCACTTCGTTTCCGGCACCGCTTGCCTTGTTATACATTTCCATAGCACCACGACGATCACCGGCTTTTGCCAGGATGATACCCTGGTTGTTTGAAACGATAGCGTTACCGTTAGCGTTTTTAGCAGCGCGCTCGAAAGCAGCTTTCGCGTCATCAGTTTTGTTGGTCATCAGGTAAGTAACACCTAAGTTGTTAGAACCTCTCCAATCAGCAGGATATAACCTTTCTGCTGCTTTGTAAATGTTCATTTGAGTATTTACATCAGTGGTTAAAGTAGCGCCGTATAAAAGCTCCTCAATGCTTAATGAATCGGGGTTGCTGTTAGCAAGGCGGGTGATCATTTCATCTGTGCGTGATTTTTTGTCAACGATTACGGTGATCTCTGCACGACGCAGTTTTGGTAACACCTGATCTTTTAACTCTTTGTAGGTCTCAGACAGGTTCTTAATTTCTTTACGACGTTGTTCTGGATCGCTGTACATGGTAAGAACACGTAAGATCAGATCTTTGTCTTTCATGGTGCTTGCTTCCATCATGCCTTTGAAACCCTCCCAGTCTTCGCGGGTTGTAACCACTTTATACTGATCTTTTGATTTACCAAAAGTTACGTCTTTGTTCTTGTTCTTTTTGAATTCGCCAACCATTGCGTCAGAACCGGTCTTAGCGCGGTCTTGTGCAAGTTTTTCGTTCTTGTCGGTTTCTCCATCAGGTGATGCGTAAGCAGAAACGTCGATGCCTTTGAACTCATACCAGGTAGTATTGGCTAAGTTAGCGCCAATGAAGGTTGATACACCTTTCATTTCGTCGCTTTTCATTTCAGCAGGACGAACTGTTGATTGAGCCAGTGCGTAATAGATGTGAGTAACCTGGTTCATTGGAGTGGTTTTCACAAAAGCGTCTTTCGCGAAAATTCCTTTCTCGTCGTTACGAACTAACAGCGGGGTAACGATAGTACCATCTGCCATCTTAACGGCTTTGAACTCTTTTGTTTTCTTTTTAACTGCGCCCGAAGCACGAACTTCGAGGATCGCGTTCTTCATTCCGCCTTCATAAACAGTGCGGAAAGATTTTGAGTAAGTACCTCCTTTTTCGTAAGGTATCTTTTGTCCATTCCCTACGGCTTTTTCACCTAAAAGAACTACAGGCTCAAGGGCTTTTTCGCCGCCGCCATTATATTTTATAACCGGTGTTAAGGTTACAGTTGCCTTTTTGGCAAACAGTTTAGCCGGATATTTTCCCGTTACGGTAAAAGCTACGGTATCTCCGTGCATTTCAAGAGGTTTGGGAGTAACCTCGTGCGTAATGAGGTTTTGCTTCTTGACCATTTTGCCCAGTCCATCGCAAGCGGTAAGTAGCACTGCCGATCCTGCAACAACTGTTAACAACTTAATAAGGTTCTTTTGCATGTTTTTGATTTTTAAAATGATGTCTTTTTCAGACCGCAATTATAAACATAGTTTGTTAAATAAAAAAATTAAAGTTAGCAGCGGTTTTTATCGGGTTTTTAGGGGGAATTTCAGGGTTTTTCTTGCATTATTCTGCATCTTTGCCCAATGAACACCAAATTGAAGAACGAAGAGCTTGGAAGAATGAGTGCAGACGATTTTAAGGGGGCCAAAAAGCTCGATTTGGTCGTGTTGCTCGACAACGTAAGGAGCCTACATAACGTGGGGTCCGTTTTTCGTACCTGCGACGCTTTTTTAGTGGAAAAACTCTACCTCTGCGGCTACACCGGCACTCCGCCCAATAAGGAAATCAATAAAACCGCACTTGGAGCAACAGAAAGTGTTGATTGGAAGCACGAAAAAGACATAAAATCGCTTATTTTAACATTAAAATCGCAAAAAATGACCGTTTTTGCTGTAGAACAGGCCAAAAATGCTGTTTTTTTGGAGAATCTTGAGGTGTCGAAAGGTCAAAAGTATGCGCTTGTCTTTGGGAATGAGGTCAACGGGGTTGACCAGGAAGTGGTGGATCTGTGTGACGGATGTATTGAGATCAGCCAGGGTGGTACCAAGCACTCTTTGAATATTGCCGTGAGCGCCGGCGTTGTGATTTGGGAGTTCTATAAACGATTTAAAAAATAAAGGCCGCATCTCTGCGGCCTTCGTTTTCCAAATTTGGTATTATTATTTAAGGCTCCCCACCATGTCTTCGGGGCGCACCCACTGATCGAATTGTTCATTGGTAACATATCCCAATTCTACCGCCGCTTCGCGCAAAGTTTTGTTTTCCTTATGCGCTTTCTTTGCAATTTTTGCGGCTTTCTCATACCCAATATGGGTGTTAAGCGAAGTAACCAGCATCAAAGAATTCTCCATGTGCTTTTTGATCACCTCTTTGTTTGGCTCGATGCCTACGGCGCATTTATCATTGAAAGAAACGCAGGCATCCCCGATGAGACGGGCGCTTTGTAATACGTTGGCAGCAATTACCGGCTTGAAAACGTTCAATTCAAAATGACCATTCAATCCGCCTATTGACGCAGCCACATCGTTACCGATAACCTGCGCGCAAACCATCGTCATTGCTTCTGGTTGTGTTGGGTTCACTTTACCTGGCATGATAGAAGAGCCGGGCTCGTTGTCCGGGATCACAATCTCTCCAATTCCGGAACGTGGGCCCGAGCTTAACATGCGGATATCATTAGCAATTTTAAAAAGCGACACCGCCGAGCGCTTCAGTGCACCGGATAATTCCACCATCGCGTCGTGAGCGGCAAGCGCTTCAAATTTATTGGGAGCAGTGACAAAAGGAAACCCTGTTAGGTCTGCAATTTTTTTTGCGACCAAAACGTCGTATCCCTTCGGAGTATTCAATCCTGTTCCAACCGCAGTTCCTCCTAATGCAAGTTCTTTCACGGCCTCCAGCGCATTTCTCAAGGCGCGAAGACTATTGGTAATTTGCTGCGCATACCCACTGAACTCTTGTCCCAATGTAAGCGGCGTAGCGTCCATAAAGTGGGTGCGGCCTGTCTTTACTATATTCTTATATTCTTCTGATTTTTTCTTGAGTGTGTCACGCAGTTTTTCCATGCCCGGAATGGTGATCTCCACAACCTGTTTGTACGCCGCAATGTGCATGGCTGTAGGATATGTATCATTACTCGACTGCGATTTGTTCACATCGTCATTCGGATGTAATACTTTGTTCTCGTCTGTCAGTTTCCCGCCCGTAAGTACATGCGCGCGGTAAGCGATCACTTCGTTCGCATTCATATTGCTTTGTGTGCCCGAGCCGGTCTGCCAGATCACCAACGGAAATTGATCATCCAGTTTATGCGCCAGGATCTCGTCGCAAACTTTACCGATGAGGTCGCTTTTCTCCTTTGAGAGAACGCCTAATTCGCAATTTGCCTGCGCAGCCGCTTTTTTCAAATAACCAAAAGCGTGAATGATCTCTTTAGGCATGCTGGCCTCAGGACCAATTTTAAAATTGTTGCGACTACGCTCGGTTTGCGCGCCCCAGTATTTATCGGCAGGTACTTTTACCTCGCCCATCGTGTCGTGTTCGGTACGGTATTCCATATTTGCTTTTATTACAGTTTCCATAGGGCGAAAGTAGAAGATTTTACATTAAATAACTATCTTTTACCGGCATTTTCTTATCTTTATTTTTTAAACCAGATGCCTGCATGAGAAAACTTTTACTTTTTATCGCTGCCCTTTTTTTGGGGTCTTCTTTAGGCGCGCAACAGGCCACTTTTTCAAAGGTTTATTATGATTCGTTGCAATCCGGAACACAGGTTAATGCCATCGTCCCGGCTAACGGAGGTTCTTTTCTTGTTGCGGGGTTTTATTCAAGTCGCGATGGCTTAGCATTCAAGATCGATTCCATCGGAAACCGACTTTGGAGTAAAACCTATCATTATTCTACTTTAACCTTCCCTTCCATACGTTTTAGTGCCGCAGCACCAACCTATGGTTCCTGTTTTATTCTTGCGGGCACGGCTTACGATTCTGTCAGCGGATTTCTATCTGCTTTATGCATGAAGATAGATGCGAACGGCGATACTATATGGAGCAAGGTGATAGAAAAAAGCGGTCACTATATCGAGATATTATCTATTAATGAAACGCACGATTCGGGTTATGTCATGACCGGTTATGCCGACCTTTCCGGACCACCCTATGCTAAGCTATTTATTGCAAAAATGGATAAGGCCGGGGTTCTTTTGTGGTCTAATTTTTTTACGGCCGGAAATAATGGAGATTATGGTCATTCAGTGAAAGAAACGCCGGACAGCGGATTTGTGGTTTGTGGCGGTTTAAACTCAATTCCCGGAAGCTTTCTAATTAAATTAAATAAAACAGGATCGGTCTTGTGGTCCAAAAAATATATTGCCGGCACCAATCCCTGTTATTTCCATGACTTTGTCATCATGAACAACGGTTACTATTTGTACGGGTATGCCGGGCCTGACCTTGTTTTACTAAAGACCGACTTTAACGGAAACATACAATGGCAAAAGAACTGGTTGGCATACAGTGGCGGATATTTCATTAATGCGAGCCAGCCCAAACTTCATAGAAAATCTGCCAATGAATATTATTTTATTTTAGGAACCTGTGGCGGAAGTTATTCTTTTAAGGTCGACTCAACGGGTAATATCATCTGGGCACAAAATCTTACGCTAAATGCCATGGATATGCTCGAAACAAAAGACGCGGGATATCTTGTGGCAGGCAATGGCCCCATGTGTGCCATTAAGCTTACCAATCTAACCATCCCGCATATTGGCCTTATTAAAACTGATTCTTTGGGCAACGAATCATCCTGCGTTTTCAGTTCCTCGATCCCGCCTGACATGGACCTTATAACTGCGAGCGTCGTCAGTTTTACCAATACTCCAGGCGCCATCTCAAAATCCATCAGGGCCGTGCCGGATACCCTTCTTATGGGTTCATTCGCGGGTTGTGTTGGGTGGACCGGCAGCATTGAGGATGCAGATATAGCCGATGAATTCCTTATTTATCCTACTCCGGCAGAAAAAGAGTTTAGGATAGAATGTAAAAACAGTACTGAAAGAACTTTGTTTTTATTTGATGTTACAGGAACTTTACTCAAAAAAGCGGTATTTGGAGGCAATTCCATAACAATCAGCGTTCACGATCTTCCTTCCGGTTTGTATTTTGCCAGGATCATAACCCATGCTGGTTCTGTGGTAAAAAAAGTCGTGATTCAACATTAGGCTTTCGTTGGTATTTTAACACGGAACACTTCCTTTTTCTTACATTTGCACCCTATCCGTTTCTATGGAAAAACAACTTGATATAGAAAAACTCAAATACCCAACCGGCAAGTTCGTTCCGGCTTCCGGCTTTAGTGCCGAGGTAGTTAAACAGCATATTGCCGAAATGGAAAGGTTGCCGGCCGATCTGGAAGCCCTTGTAAAAGGACTTTCTTCAAAAGAACTTTTGTATGGTTATCGTCCGGGTAGCTGGAACATCAAACAGATCGTACATCATATTGCGGATAGTCACCTCAATTTTCATACTCGCCTACGCTTAACGCTTACCGAAGAAAAACCAACCATCAAGCCCTATGATGAAAATGCCTGGGCAAAATTGGTTGACGGAAACAACGATGACCTTACTTCTTCTCTTGCGATCGTAAAAGGAGTTCACGCGCGAGCGGTTGAGCTTTTGAAAACGCTGAACGAAAAAGATTTTGCGAGAGAGTATTATCATCCCGAAAATAAAAAAGACTGGACCTTATTCTGGCTGCTCGGGCTTTATGCCTGGCACGGAAAACATCATTTAGAGCAAATCAAGGTTGCTCTTAAACATAAATTTTAATTGTGGAAACTAAACTAAGAACACATACCTGTGGCGAACTGCGAATTACAGACGTTGGAAAAACTGTTACGCTTTGTGGATGGGTCCAAATAACCCGAAAAATGGGCGGTTTGACTTTTATAGATTTACGGGATAGATATGGTATTACCCAGTTAAAGATCTCCCCTGAAAATTTAGATGAGCAAACGCCTCAAGAAGTTATTACTTATACGAAACGAGAATACGTAGTACAGGTCTCCGGGAGCGTAATTGAACGCCAAAGTAAAAACAGCAACCTCCCTACTGGAGAAATTGAAATAGAAGTATATAATTTTGGTCATTTAAATACATCTATTACGCCTCCTTTCACCATCGAAGATGAAACCGACGGCGGCGATGAATTGCGAATGAAATACCGATACCTCGATCTGCGCCGTAACATTGTGAGAAAGAATTTAGAGCTTCGGCATCGCTTAGCTATTGAAACGCGCAATTACCTCGACAAATTAAATTTCTTGGAGGTAGAAACTCCTGTGCTCATCAAATCAACACCTGAAGGCGCCCGCGACTTCGTAGTTCCTTCTCGTGTCCATGAAGGAGAATTCTATGCGTTGCCCCAGTCGCCGCAAACCTTCAAACAACTATTGATGGTGAGTGGATTTGACCGTTACTACCAAATTGTAAAATGTTTCCGCGATGAAGATCTTCGCGCGGATCGTCAGCCTGAGTTCACGCAGATAGACTGTGAGATGAGCTTCGTAGAGCAGGAAGACATTCTTCAAACGTTTGAAGGGTTAACCCGCCATTTATTTAAAACAGTTAAAGGAATTGACATTCCAACATTGCCACGCATGACCTATGCCGACGCAATGAAATATTATGGAAATGATAAGCCTGACACCCGTTTTGAGATGAAATTCGTTGAGCTGAATGGCGTGGTGAAAGGAAAGAATTTCAAGGTGTTTGATGACGCTGGACTCGTTGTGGGTATTTGTGCAAAAGGTGCGGCAGAATACACGCGCAAGCAATTGGATGAGCTTACCGAATTTGTAAAGCGTCCGCAGATCGGGGCGACCGGACTTGTGTACGCAAGATTTAATGCAGACGGCACCTTAAAATCGAGTGTAGATAAATTCTACAATGAGGAAGAACTGAAAAAATGGGCGGCCACGTTCAATGCGCAGCCGGGGGATCTTATGCTTGTGTTAGCCGGAGAAGAAAATAAAACACGTAAAGCTTTATCTGAGTTACGTTTGGAAATGGGCTCTCGTTTGGGCTTGCGAGATAAGAACAAATTTTCGTGCCTTTGGGTAATTGATTTTCCTTTATTGGAGTGGAATGAAGGAGACACGAATCTTTTGGAATCTCTACGTGGACGCTGGGTGGCCAAACACCATCCTTTTACCTCTCCGAAAGCGGAAGATGTGGCGCTGTTAAATACAAACCCTGGCACGGTTCGTGCTAATGCTTATGATATAGTGATAAATGGAGTGGAAATAGGGGGTGGCTCAATACGAATTCACAACAAGGAATTGCAGGCCAAAATGTTTGAGGTGCTTGGATTCACGAAAGAAGAAGCGCAGAACCAGTTCGGCTTCCTGATGAACGCTTTTGAATTTGGCGCTCCTCCTCATGGTGGTATCGCTTTTGGTTTCGACCGTCTTTGTTCGATGTTCGGTGGCGCAGATTCGATCCGCGACTTCATCGCTTTCCCAAAGAACAACTCGGCGCGCGACGTGATGATCGACAGCCCGAGCGAAATAAGCGAAGAGCAATTGAACGAATTGCATATCTTAGTAAAAAAAGAAGAAAAGAAAATATAACCCAAAAACACAATAACATGAAAACAAGATCACTTCTCATTGCCCTGGCTCTTTTTGTAGGTATCTCTGTTTCGGCACAGATCAAATCTACCTCAGCCACCAAGGCTCCGGCCAAGACCGGTACCTCAAAATCCACCCAAAGCGGTCAGACCAGCGGCGGTACCACAACCCCACCCGCCTGCTACGCAGGCAAAACCTGGAAACTTTCGAAGATCGAAAAATTCGGTGTGGAGAAAGATCCGGGCGATGATCAAAAAGGCGATATGCTCATACTCAACCTGGATGGAACTTTTAAGATCATTCTTAAAGGCGTTGAAAAAACAGGAACTTACTCCCGCGGAAGCTGGTTGAATCTGAAACCCGCCGACGGAAGCGAAGCGCTTCCAATAAAAGTTGAATCTTGTAACGATTCTGAACTGAAAGCTGACTGGCGCGATGGTGATACGCACAACCATTTTACCTACAAGGCACAGTAAACTGTATGGTAGAGTTCTCGGTCATCATCCCGATCTATAACGAAGAACTGAACATCCCCAACCTCTTAACACGGTTAAGGCCCGTGATTGAAAGGACGGGGATGTCGTATGAATTATTGTTTGTGAATGACGGCAGCCGCGACAACTCCCTGCAACTTATTAAAGCGCTTGCGCTTGCCGATCCTCATGTAAGATATATTGATTTCAGCCGCAATTTTGGTCACCAGGTGGCTGTTACTGCGGGGATCGATCATTGCAAAGGCGATATTATTGCGATCATTGATGCCGATCTGCAGGATCCTCCGGAGCTTATTGAAGAAATGATCGCGCTTATAAAACAGGGCTATCAGAACGTTTATGCAAAACGCCGTTCGAGGAAAGATAAGAACGTCCTGAAAAAAGCGTCTTACAAAGTATTTTACCGCTTGCTGGCGCGCATCTCTAACGTAGAAGTTCCTCTGGATACAGGTGACTTCAGAGTGATGACAAGAAAAGTTGCGGAGGTGTTGAAGAACATGCCGGAGCAGCACAAATTCTTGCGCGGACAAATTGCCTGGTTGGGCTTTAAGCAAACCTTTGTTGAATACGATCGCGACGTGCGAGCCGCCGGCGAGCCGGGCTATACTTACAAAAAACTTTTTCGCTTGGCTTTTGATGGCATCACGGGCTTTTCAAATGTTCCCTTACGTATCGCAACCATCATGGGCTTTGTTGTTTCGGGAATTTCATTATTATTTATTTTATACGCGCTCTTTGGTTATTTCTTTTTCAAGACCGATATGCCAAGAGGATGGACCTCGCTGATGATCGCCATTTCTTTTATTGGCGGTGTACAGCTTATTTGCATCGGCATCATTGGCGAGTACATCAGTCGCCTGCAAACCGATATCCGCAATCGGCCACTTTATATTGTTAACGAAACAAACTGTTAAGTATGCACTTGCTGCATCCATCCATACTGTTCATCAATTTTCGTTGGATAGACGCGTTGGATATTTTTCTTGTAGCTATTCTTCTTTACCAGCTTTACAATTTAGTTAAGGGAACTCCTGCGATCAGTGTATTTGTGGGTATAACCGCCATTTACGTTTTCTGGATCTTCGTGCGAGCCTTTGATATGAAGTTGTTCGGTTCGATATTGGGCAAATTCATTGATGTAGGTGTGATCGCCATTATTGTGGTTTTCCAGCAGGAATTACGAAGGTTTTTATTGTTCATTGGTAGCAGCGAGTTCTTAAGTAGAAATAAATTCCTTGCCCGTGTGTTCCACCCGGCCAAAAGCGGCTTTGCCGAAGAATACGCACAAGTGGATTTCAGCCTGCTTTTAAAAGCTTGTTTTAAAATGAGCGAAAGCAAAACGGGAGCGCTCATCGTACTTGCGCGTAACAGCGACCTCAACTTTTACATCAACAGTGGTGAGCGTGTAGATTCGGCTGTAACCGACCGCATGCTGGAGAATATTTTCTTTAAGAACTCGCCTTTGCATGACGGCGCCGTGATCATTCGGGGTAATCGTATTATCGCCGCGCGCTGTGTCCTTCCTGTTACAGAAAAAGAGCAATTTCCGGCACACTATGGTATGCGTCACCGCGCCGCAGTTGGCATTACAGAAAGTACCGATGCCGTTGCGCTCATTGTTTCTGAACAAACCGGTGGAGTTTCCCTCTCAGTGAACGGCACTATACGCTCTAACCTGAATTTCGAGAAACTGAAAATGTATCTTGATAAGGAAATGGGTCGATGAAAATAAAATTTCTTCTCTTTCTTCTTACACTCTTTTTGTTTCAGGCCTGTTCGTGGGTGGTTCCCTTTTACATTGTCAATACAACCGATAAACCTTTCGAGATAGAAATAAAATTAATGCGTTCGGTAAACTCCTTTCCCATTTTCAATTCCCGCGAGTTTTATCTCTACGAAGGAAGCGACAAAAAAATTGATTGGGAAAAGCAGAAAGAAGTAGTGCCCGACACCTTAGAGGATCTTTCACATTTGAAATTCACTTTGCCCGCCCACTCGTCGGTGGAGATCGGGCGCCTGAACAATGATAAATACGAAAAGTACGACCAGTATTTTATTAACGGCAGGGTTTTTAACCTGGAAGGGTTGCTTATAAAACAAGGCGGAAAAGAAACGCGAATAGTTCCAGCCACCTTCGATACTTACTTTAAGAAAGAAAACCAGGGGGTAACTTTCAGGGTGAAATAGCTATTTCAGCGACTCTATTATTTTATTTGCCAAAACCTCCGCTATCTTCACATTCGATTCGTGAGTCCAGCCGGCAATATGAGGGGTAAGGATCACTTTATTGGACTTTATTAAATACTGAAAGGGCGCGGGAAGTTCATTGGATTCCATTTTTTCAAATGAAACAGACTCATATTCCAAAACATCCAGGCAAGCTCCCAATACCTTTCCACTATCAATATTCTTTACAAGATCTGCCGTATTAAGGCACTTTCCTCTTGCTGTGTTTATCACGTAAATATTCTTTTTGAACTTTCTCAGGTACGTGTCATTAACCAGGTAATTCGTTTCCTCGGTTAGGGGAATGTGCAAGCTTAAAACATCTGCTTTTTCGAATATCTCTTCTTGCGTCGATTCTTTTACAAATTCATTCCCAAATCCCTTTTTGTATTTGTCATAAGCCAGGATATTTACTCCGAATCCCTGTAAGCGCTTTGCAAAAGCGCTGCCGGTATTCCCGTATCCGATAATCCCGATGGTCTTTCCTCCAAGCTCAACTCCACGGTTTGCTTCTCGTATCCAAATGCCTTTTCTTACTTCATCGTTTGCGCGACAAATATTATTTAAAAGCGCGAGCAACATGGCCAGGGCTTGCTCCCCTACCGCGTTGCGGTTTCCTTCAGGCGCGTGAACGCATTTTATTCCCTTACTTTCGGCATAAACCACATCAATGTTCTCCATCCCCGCTCCTGCTCTTGCGATACACTTAAGATTGGGCGCACTATCGATGATCTCTTTGGTAATTTTAAATTTACTTCGAATTACAATTCCTTCATATTGCGGAATTAGTTTTTTTAACTCTTCGGTGGGTCTATCATAAAAAAGATCGCAGGTGTGGCCATTTGCCATAAGCACCTCATGCATACGGGGGTGATTGGAATCTATAAAAAGTATTCTTGGCATTAAAGTAATATATCTCTTAAGATAAGAGTCGCGATAGAGAAATAGATCACAAGCCCGGTAACATCAACCAGCGTAGCCACAAAGGGGGCAGAACAAACTGCCGGATCAAGCTTGGCGCGTTTCAGAAAGATCGGAAATAAAGACCCGGCCAGGTTACCCCAAACCACAACGCCCAAAAGCGTAAGTCCAACCGTTATCCCAACCGGCATCCAATGCTGCCCATACACATCTACAAAAGACGACCAGATCGCCACGCGCATGAATCCAACCACACCAAGGATAAGCCCAAGGATCAATCCAACGGCGAGCTCCTTTTTAAATATCTTCCACCAGTCGCGAAACGTAATTTCGCCCAGTGCAAGCGCACGCACAATAAGCGTACTGGCCTGCGAGCCTGTATTACCGCCACTGGAAATAATAAGCGGAACAAATAGAGCAAGAATAACCGCTTTAGCCAATTGGTCCTCAAAAAATCCCATGGCCGTAGCAGTAAGGCTTTCGCCAAGGAAAAGTATAACAAGCCATCCGGCGCGTTTTTTTATCAGTCCGAAAATAGAAGTAGCCATGTACGACTCATCCAATTTCTCTACGCCTCCCATTTTATGCGCGTCGTCTGTTTCCTCTTCGCGAATTGCATCTACTACGTCGTCAATGGTGATCCTTCCAACAAGTCGTCCTAAATTATCAACAACCGGCAAAACAACAAGGTCATATTTCCGAATGAGTTCAGCTACTGTCTCGTTAGAAGTGTCGGTCGTAACCTTGATCACATCTTTATCGTATATCTCTTCAACACGCGCTATGGGATGCGCAATGAGTAGTTTTTTCAAAGAAAGCATTCCAATAAGCTGGTCCTTTTCGTTGACCACATAAACCGCATACATCACACTCACGTCATCGGCCTGGCGACGTATCTCGTCGATACACATGCTCACCGAATCGTAGTAATAAATACTCACCAACTCTTTTGCCATAAGAGAACCGGCGGTGCCCTCGGCGTAGTTCATCAGGTCTGCAATATCGCCCGCCTGTTCGTGGTCTTCAATGTGCGAAAGAACCTCTTCCTGTATGTCTTCAGGCAGTTCATTGATCACGTCTACCGCGTCGTCGGAGGCCAGGTTGTCCAGCTGCTCGGCGATCTCCTTGGTAGAAAGAGTGGCCAGGATCTCTTCCCTGAACTCTTCTCTGAGTTCAATAAGCACCGAGGAAGCCGTTTCTTCATCGAGTAGCTGGTATAGGTAAGCGGCTTCCCCTGAAGAAAGGTGGTTAAGCGTTTCGGCTATATCAGCGGCAAAAAGGTCCTGTAAAAGGAATTTTCCCGACTCGGCGTCGTGATTCTCGGCCGCCAGCTTCAGCTTGTCTATTAATTCGTTGCTTACTTCGAATTGCATAAGGGTGCAAAGATAAAAAATCCATTTTTTAAATTACCCTTTATTCTTGTAAAAAGGTGGCCTTTTGCATATTATTGCAGAAAATTACCTGATGCGCCGTATAGCCATTCTTGCCCTTATCTCGGTATTCTCAGTAGCGGGGTTCGCTCAAAAAAACAAAACGGAAAAACCGCCTACCAATTTCGATTTTTCGCTGTTGGATAAACTTGTTACGGTAGGACTTAATAAGTTCAGGGCAGAGAACGGGCTCGACACAATGGATACTTACGAAATACTTGAGAAGGCCGCCGAAAAGAACTCGCAGAAAATGGCAGAAGATGGGAAAGCAGACGGAAAAGAGGTCGCTTACCTGGCCGCTAAAGACCTGAAGAAATTCGGCGGTTCGGGCAAGGGTGAAGAAATTGTTGTTGTAACCCCTATCGGGAAAGGGAAAACGCCGGCAAAACCCGAGGATGTAGCTAAGATCATTTTGGGCAAATGGACCGCGAGCAAAAAAGAGCGTGATGTTATCCTGAGAGCGTCGAATACATATATTGGGATACGCTCTGCTCCAGATGAGGGCGAAAAGCGCGCTTATCTATCGGCTGTATTCGGGAATTACCAGAGTTTTAATACAGGTGTAAAGCACAAGGCTGAGCTGAAAGTTCCCTTCAATACCAAATCGAAAAAACTAAAAGATCCAGATCCCCGCAAATGCAAGAATTGCGAAAAATTCAAAGATGTAGATGCTTTGCGTAATGGGCTGAGTGTAGAAAACGGGAAAGTTTATCTTGAGTATAACAACATCAAAATGCTTAAGCGCCTGCTTAAGAAAAGTACGGATGGGCTGGCGGTTGATATTGTACAGAAAGATCAATACAGCAAGGAAGAATACAATATCATGGATAACTCGATCCGGAATAAAGGCGTGATGTTAAAGGTGATGAAGAAGGATAAGTTGTTCGCGAAAAATTTGATCAAGCCTGATAACCCTAAGAAAAAGAATCAAAAGGTCAATAAATTGCGAGTAGAAATGGGGGCTTTTCCTCCGGCCATCAAGGGTCCTTACGAAATGAATTTGTTGATCGTGCAGGATGGTATTGTTTGTAAAACCGTTTTGCGCAGCTATACAGAGTATGTAGACCAGGAAAGCAATACCCCGGTGGAAATGCTTCCCATGCCCGAGAGCCTGGAAGCAAAAAAACCTCCTTTCGAGCCACGCTCGGAGAGCTCGCTGTTAACTTTTACCATTCCTTTCGAGAAGAATAAGTTCGAGTTCAAGAAAGAGGATATTCAACCTTTCATTGATGCTTTACAGGAGCCTGATTTTATCATCGACGGCTTGTATATCTACGCTTATTCCTCTATCGAGGGTGATTCGAATGCCAACTCCAAACTGCAACGCAAGCGCGCCGAGAGCGTGGTAAAAGTGTTGCAGCAAATGCAACAGAACAAGATCAATCCTTCTATCGTAACAAATGACTCGTGGAACCTTTTCGTACTCGAAATGGAAGACGGTAAATACGATCACCTCACCAAGATGCCCAAGGGAGAGGCGATCAAGACAATTAATGGTACTAAGGGGCTGACGGAAGAATTGGAGCCCTTCCTTTCCAAACAGCGTTTCGCACAATTGGTGATGGACGTTACCTACGACATAAGCGGAAGCAAGGAAGAGAAATTCTCTGTAGTTCAATTTAACCGGGCCGTGAAGGGCGGCAACATGAGGCAGGCCTACCGCATCATGGATTACATAGCGAATAAGGTGCTCGAAAAGAAATACAGCGTAGAAAGCTTCGAGAAAATGGTCGTTCCAAACGAAAGCCCCTTCATTGGACTTCGCATGAACAAGATCTATTACCAGTATGTGCTGAATGGAAAAGTTGTGCATGATGAGGAATATGATGGCGTGATGGAGCTGCTGAAGGCGGATGGTAGTAATACGATCATCCGATACAATTCGTTGTTTTGTAAAGTTCAGGCAGATAGCACGATTGGCGATAAAGCCGCGCAGGCAGAGATGCAATTAAAGATAGATGATCTTTATAAAACAGATCTTCCTAAAAAAATTGTTGATGGGCTTAATATCGAGTGGCAGTTCAAAATTATGGACGCATTGGATACGCTGGATGGAGCGGAGGCACAACGTGAGGCTTGTATAGAAAAGATCAAATCGTTCTACGACTTTAAAAATGCCACCTGGCAGAACGCTGTAAAATTGGCTTATGCTTTTGCGCGTGCTAAAGATTATAAGTTCGCGGCAAACATTCTTGAGCCCTACCTCGGACAAAAGCAAGACAAGGTGCTTTATGCCTACGTTTCTATAGCCTCTCACGTTCCGGAGAAATTCTTCTCGCACAAATTTGCAAACGCACTAAACCAGATCAAGAATACCAACAAGGACAGGTATTGCAAGCTCTTTGGTGAACCTTTTATGAGCTTCCAGGTACTGGACAATCCGGCCATTAAGAAGGAATTCAGGGCGGCTTCCTGTCCTCAATAGTAGGAAGGCTGAATGACAAAAAAAGAGTTATCTTTGTTTAAATGAAAAGAGCAGCTGTTTTAACCGTGTTGGCCCTTGTACTTATGGGGATCCTTGCTTCTTCCTGCCGTGCCCGCGATTGCCGCGGCCGTAAAAAGACTGTGAAGACCGCCATGGGCGGTTGGCTGTAAGTATTCTGCTTTTTTATTTTCCTTGTTTTGATCTATGGATGACGAAAAACCGAAACACGTACGTCGTGTAAGATACAAGGGCAAGCATCCCAAATCTTTTAAAGAGAAGTACAAGGAGCTGAATCCTGATCAATATGCTGAAGCTGTTGAGAAAATTAAACAGCAGGGGCGTACGCCGGCCGGAATGCACCGCTCCATTTGCGTTAGAGAAATACTTGAAATTCTAAAGATACAGGCGGGAGAAACGGGCCTTGACGCTACATTGGGTTATGGTGGCCACAGTCTTGAAATGTTGAAGTGTTTAGGTGCGGGCGGACGTTTGTTTGCTATTGATGTAGATCCCTATGAATTACCTAAAACAAAAGAACGTTTGGCCGCCGTAGGTTACGGATCCGAAGTTCTGATCACACAACAAATAAATTTTTCTAAAATAGATAAGGTCGCAGAAGAGGCCGGTTCCTTTAATTTTGTTTTGGCCGACCTCGGGGTTTCTTACATGCAAATTGATAATCCAGAAAGAGGTTTTACTTTTAAATACGAGGGCCCGCTTGATCTGCGCTTAGATCCCGAAAAAGGAAGGTCTGCTGCCGCCCTTTTAAAGGCAATTTCGCGCAGGGAATTAGAAGAACTGCTTTTTGAAAATGCGGATGAGCCACATCACAAAGAGATAGCTTCGGCCATTGTTTCGCGCATTGCAAAAAAATTACCACTGGAAACAACAATACAACTCCAGGACACTATTAAAGAGGCATTAGATTTTCTTCCTAAGGACGTGATGAAGGAGGAAATAAAAAAGGCGTGTCAGCGCTGTTTTCAGGCCCTGCGCATCACGGTAAATGATGAATTTGGTGCTTTGGAAGAATTCCTTGAAAAACTTCCTTACGCGCTCGCTCCGGGAGGTCGCGTTGCTATTCTTACCTTTCACTCAGGTGAAGACCGTCGGGTTAAAAAATCCTTCCAGCACTTGTTACATTTTGGTGCTTACAGCGATATTGCGCCTGAGCCTATTCGGGCTTCGGCACAGGAATCCAGCTCCAATCCACGCGCGCGCTCCGCTAAATTGCGTTGGGCCGTCAAAGCATGAATCAATTAAATCAAAGTTGGTCTGCCCCAGGAAATCTATTTACCAGCAAATAGTTTTTTGCTTTCCTGAAATCTTCCTACCTTTACTTTTCCCAAATAAACATGCGTGAAAAATGTTTACTTTTCTCTTTTGACCCTATTCAGTCTTGGCCATTCGTCGCAAATTACCGTGACCTACGCACTGGCGCCGCAAAAAACGTTAGGACCGCCATGGGCGGTTGGTTATAATATCTTGACTTTGCTTGAGTAATCAGCTCACTATACCCCTAAATGCCAGCGCGCGGTCCGTCATTACGATGGGCTTTATGTTGCAAGCTGTATTTTACTTTGCATCCTTGCTATTTCTAGTCTGGATGTTTGTACGGAATTTTGCGGATAATCTAACCGTCCTGTCCTTATTCTTTCTGCTTACGGCGATCGTTTATTACCTCGTTACAAAGAATTTTCTGAAGAACATTTTTTATACCGAAAAGATCATTGCGACGAACGGCGCCCTTGTTATGTCAATAAAAAAATGGGGTTGTGCGGAGGAAAAATGGGAGTTCAACCTCGATGAGATAACTTCTTTTGGGCACGCTGGATCTATAAAGTATACAGACCACCCCATGAACAACGCCGTGATCGATTTTACCGGCCTCGCTGTTGGAGAGCGCCAGTTGCAAGTGCTGGTTGACGACGGAACAATTGTGATAGAAACAGCAAATGATTCGCTCCGCTTCGGAAAGAACATGCCCTCCTGGGATACAGAAGAGATCGTGGCCCGAGTTGAAGGGTTTACGGGCAGGAAATTCGTAAATAAGTATGCAAATGATCCTTCGGTAAGCTAGTTTTACTGTCTCCCAAAATCTCCCTATCTTCGCTTCTCCAAAATTTAACCCAAATGAAAAAAATTTACTTCTCTCTCTTTGTACTGATGACCCTTGGTGCATTTGCCCAAATTACCGTTACAACCGCAATGGTTCCTCAATACATCCAGGGAAATTCGGGTACAAATAATAACCGCACGCCATTTTGGTTCTGGGCTGAGCTTAGCGGCCTGACGCCCGGCGCAACCTATCGTTTTTACAGCGCGGTTGACTCTATTGGTGCCGCGCCCACGTCTAACGGAGCGGGCAATCCGTACCTGATCAACCAGGTTTCCAAAACCTTCCGTCGCAGCACCAATGCTTCTTTGATCGCCGTTGCGGGTCACGATTCATTGACCGCCGATAATACGGGCGGCGCAAAAGGCTGGTTTGGCGTTGAACCAAGTGGAAACGGACGCTTTACTCCCGGAAAAATTGTTTTTCCAAAACTCGTTTTAAATAACGGGGCGGGCGGAACGGCTGTTGCAAATCGTGTAGATCTGAGCACTTATACGGTTACTGTTTTAAACTTCGGAACTACTTCGGGTAACGCGCTTCAAGGTTCGGCGCTGTATGACAGCGCCATTGTTAGCCTGGTGGCTCCCAAAAGTTTCGCCGCTCTCTATGATAACAACGTTTACACCGGGCGCCCGCTCAGTCTGGCTGTTGTAGAAGATGACGCCATGTACCTGCGTTCAATTGCCGCTATTGCTAATTTTTACCAAAACCAGGTAGACAGCATTCCGCAACGCTGGGGAACGATCATTCCTAACGCCAATCCCAATGGTGTGCAGGGTTTACAATATTTTGATTTCTCCACTGCAATGCCCATTAACCCACCTCAGTATACCGACAATGACGGCAACTGGTGCTCGGGAGCGCTCACCGTAAGCCCAAACAATGGAACAACGGGTTTATATTTAAATTCCAATTTCTCACTCACCGGAACGGCCGGCGGACCGGATACTTTAACAACAGGTTCCCTGGGAACGTTTACAGTAGGCACAAATGGTGTTAGCCCTGCTTACACCTGGGATTTTGGAGATGGATCCGCTACCTCGGCAAATCCTACACACACTTATACGGCTACCGGAACGTACACTGTTACCGTGATAATACAAACTCCGTATTGCGGAATTGTGGCCACACATACTGTTGAAGTAATAGCCGGAACTTCGGGAATTAAAAACACAACGCCGTTCAACATGAGTATCTCTCCCAATCCGAGCAATGGTGTTTTCATGGTAAATTCATTTCCGGGCGAGAAAAAGGTCTCTGTGTTAAATTCCCTGGGCGCGGTAGTTCATGAATTTTCTACCAACGATCTTTCGTTTGTGGTAAATATCAGCACTCTTCCCAAGGGAATGTATTGGCTCCGGGTAACGCATCTGAATGGATGCGGCGCTATACAAAAGATCCTTGTGAAGTAAATTATGCGGTCGGCCCAAAATATTTTTTTGGTTCGGCCGGCTTGCTTTGGGTTTAACGTTGAGACCGCCGAGACCAATTCTTTTCAGAACAAAACCGTTATTGACGATCTGCAAAAAAAGGTGCAAGCAGAATTCGATGCTTTTGCCGAAGCACTAACTAATGCGGGCATCGGAGTAACCATTTTTGAAGACGGCCCGTTTCCTGTAAAGCCAGACGCTGTATTTCCAAATAACTGGATAAGTCTTCATGCCGACGGCACAATGGTCCTTTACCCTATGTGTACGCCTAATCGGAGGGCCGAAAGAAGGCCAGAGATCATAGAAGAATTAAAGAAGCGCTTCACAATAAAAAATACGATAGATCTTTCCGGTTACGAAAAAGAAGGCCGTTTCCTGGAAGGAACGGGTAGCATTGTCTTTGACCACTCAAACAAAGTTGCATACGCCTGTTTATCTCCAAGAACTGATAAGGGCCTCTTTGTTGATCTCGCTGGTCAGCTAGGACACGCGCCCGTAAGTTTTACCGCAAATGATAAAAATGGAACGGCGATCTATCATACTAATGTGATGATGTGTGTTTCGGAGGGTTTTGCTGTTATTTGCTCGGACAGTATTTCTGATAAAAATGAAAAAAGAAATGTGCTCTCTTCTTTAGCCGAGGGTAATGATGTGATAGAAATATCCCGCGAACAAATGAGCAAATTTGCCGGAAACACGCTGGGCCTGAAAAGCAAATCCGGGGAACTCATCCTGGCGCTTTCTCAAAGTGCTTTTGATTCGCTGACTTCGGACCAAAAAGGCAGAATTGAAAAGTATGCCCGGCTTTTGCCATTGGCTATTCCGAGCATAGAAACAATAGGGGGCGGAAGTGCGCGTTGCATGATTGCAGAAATATTTTCGGCTGCGCGTTGATTTTTTGTACCTTGCTTTACTGTATGGCGGGAAAACAAAAAAGCGCTTCTCTTTCCTTTGGATATTTTCCGGGTCTTGATGTTTTACGATTCATCTGCGCGGCCGGCGTGATCTTTCATCATACCGCACAACAGCTTTTTCAACGCGGGCTCGTACAGGCTGATTCGAAAAGCCAGGTATACAGTGGTGCTTTTTTTTTGAATGTCTTCTTTATTATCAGTGGGTTCCTGATCGGGGGCATTCTTAAAAAAGAAGTTGAATCAGGAACTTATTCACTGAAGAATTTTTACCTCCGTCGTATTATACGGATCTGGCCTCTTTATTTTTTGACTGTTTTATTGCTGATCATTATTGCCCCCATGGTAAAAGGCGCGCCGCCCGATCTTATTAAAACAAACGCGCTTTATGCCGCAGGGTTCGCGGTGAATTTTCAGCTTCTTTTTGACCATCTGGCCAAAACTTACGTCATATTGTGGTCTGTTTGCATTGAGGAACACATTTACATTGTTTTGCCGTTCTTGCTTTTGTTGTTCCAAAAGAATTTTAAAGTGCTCGGACTTGGCATGGCCTTACTGGGAATCACATCGTGGCTTTTCTTTAGTTACAAGCAGCACAATAGCAATGGATATAATCCGTATTTCATCAGTCTTTGCTATTTCTATTATTTTGGGCTCGGTGTTTTGCTCGCCGCTTTCGAAAAAAAGATCAATTCGATCGGAGCACTCTGGAATAAAGGAACGCAATCCTTTACATTCCTTTTGCTTTTTCTCTACGTATTCAATTTCTGTCCCGCTAAAATGTATGAGACTGTTTGGTGGCTGCTGATAAATGGCCTATTCGGTGTTTATCTTGTCATGGCCGTCGGCAGATCGGGATCTATACTTTCCTTAAAGCCTTCTACGTCTCGCTTCCTTGGCAATATTTCTTATGCCTTATACCTTTTTCATATTATGATCATCAATATCGTGATCGCATGGCTTCTTAAAAAGAACGCGCATCCCGGCGATGCCATCGCGTCCTTTTGGTTGCCGGTTCTCATCACCTGCATCGGTGTAGCGCTTTCTGCTTTATTGCATTATCTTTATGAAAAACCGTTTTTGAAATTAAAGAAGAAGTACACAACCATTTCCAATAAATGAAAGAATACAAAAAATACTACATGCTGGACGCCACGCCTGAAGACGTGTACGGAGCCCTCACCAATCCTGTTGCCATTAGACTATGGACCAACGAAGAGGCAGAGATGTCTACCGAACCCGGCTCCGAATTCTCCATTATGGATGGAAGCATTGTGGGTAAGAACCTGGTGTTCGAGGAAAATAAAAAGATCGTGCAACAATGGTATTTTGGAGATGAGGGCCCGGATTCGATAGTAACCATTAAACTTCACAAACACGCCGACGGGACCTCGGTGGAGCTTTTGCATACTAATATTCCGGACGAGGCTTACAACGATATCGTGGAAGGTTGGAATGGCGTTTATTTCGGGGGTTTACAGGAATATTTTTAGCGCATGGTATCAAAGCAAAAAGTGCGCGAGGTGTGCCTTGCTCATTTGGAAGATAAAATAAATTCACTCAAAAAGATGCTGGTTGAATTGGAAGAGGGCGCGCAAAACGATTCGAAAAGTTCGGCCGGCGATAAGCACGAGACAGCGCGTGCCATGGTGCAGATAGAGCAGGAAAAAATAGGACGACAGGTGCAGGATCTTTTAATACAAAAAACTCAATTGGAAAAAGGCGGTTCACTTATAAAAACCGATAGGGGTTATTTATTTTTAAGTGTTCCCTTAGGAAAGATCATGGTAGAAAATACTTCAGTAACTGTAATTTCTCCGCAATCACCTTTGGGAAAAAAGTTGCAGGGTTTAAAAGCGGGTGAAAAAACCGATATAAATGATATCTCGTATTCGGTGGAGGAGATCCAATGAAAAGATCGGTTGCGATCATAGGAAGCGGGCCTTCCGCTTTGATGTTGGGCTGCGCGCTCGATCCCGAAAAATTTGGTGTGACCATCTACGAAAAGAATTTTGCGCTTGCCCGTAAATTCCTGGTGGCGGGTGACGGTGGATTTAATCTTACACACTCCGAGACTATAGAGGAATTTGTTTCGCGTTATACTCCGGCCGCTTTTCTCAATGAGACCATTCGGTCATTCACTAATGAAGATCTTCGTGAATGGTTAAAACAGTTGGGCATAGAAACTTATGTAGGCACAAGTAAGCGTGTTTTTCCAATAAAAGGAATAAAGCCTATTGATGTGCTTAATGCCATCCTGGACGAGTTGAGCCGTAGAAAAGTTTCCCTGAAAACATCGCACGAATGGAAAGGGTGGAGTTTAGAGAATGAGTTGATCTTTGACCATAAAGGAAATGAGATCGCCGTAGGGCCCGATATAACCGTTTTCGCACTTGGCGGAGCAAGCTGGAGCAAAACAGGTTCTGATGGAGGCTGGACAAAACTCCTTGTCAACAAGGGTATTGAAATAATCCCCTTTCAGCCGTCTAATTGCGCGTATGAAATTAAATGGGAGAAAGGTTTTATTTCTCAGTGGGAAGGAAGTTCCTTAAAAAATATTTCGCTTTCCTGCTGTGGATCTGAGCGAAAAGGAGAGTTGGTTATTACCAACTTTGGCATTGAGGGCGGGGCCGTGTACGGGCTTAGTCCGCAAATGCGAAAAGAGTTGAATGAAAAAAAGGAAGCGGAACTATTGCTGGATCTTAAGCCCACCTACAAACCGGCCGATATCGAAGCAAGGCTGGGAAAAAAAAGAAATTGTTCTTTCACAGATCATATAAAGACTGAATTAAACATCTCGGGCTTGCCGCTTGCCCTGTTAAAATCTGTAACTACCAAAGAAGAATTTTTAGATCCCACGAAACTGGCCGTAAAAATTAAGCGATTGCCTTTGCGCATTACCGGCATGGCGCCAATTAATGAAGCTATCTCTACGGTGGGCGGGGTTGCGCTTGCTGAAATAGATGGGTTCTTCCAGATCAAAAAGTTGCCAAACCATTATGCTATAGGAGAAATGCTCGATTGGGACGCTCCTACCGGGGGCTATTTGTTGCAGGGATGTTTTAGTATGGGCGCCGTGCTTGGAAAAAGCCTCAATAAGTCATAGTTGTTCAACTCAATGGCCCAATTGGCTATTGTTGTTTATTAGCGGCGGGCACGGGCCTTTTGGGCTCCACTGTTTTTGTCTTTCCTTTTGCTATATAGCCAATGCTCAGGCCGAACGTAGTCGCAAAAGTGTTGCCGATCATGGTGTGTGCGAAATAATAATAATTGTAGTCTCTATAGGGATACGAACCGTTCTGAGTATAAGCGGGGTTAGAATACTTTGTGTTTTGAACCGCGCCGCCAATACCAACATAATAATCCAATGTTAGTATGTCGCCTAAAACAAATTGCCTGCCATAGGTTATAAATATTCCGCCGCTCATATTCGTGATATCAGTTGATACTGGTTGATTAGAAGGTGAGTAATAAGGACTATACAGATATCGTGAAACTCCGCTATATTTCACAGAAACAAAATCCACATCAAAACGCACGTATCTTCCTTTCAGGGGGTGCGCGTAGCGCATTCCGCGCATTACGAAATCCTGCCCCAACATAAATTTTATTCCGCCCTTAGCGTATCCGCCAATGCCATATACCCTATTTCTATTGTAGGAGTATATTCCGCTGTTAAAATTGGTGTTAAGGCCATTATAAATGTATCCCAGCTTCACTTCCACATTGGTTCCAACTTTTAACATTTGCTCATATCCCACACAAATGTGATTCATGAAGGGCGTGAATGGCTCTACTTTGAAGGCTCTTGTCTCGTTCAATAATTCGGGCGTTGATTTTTGGTCCACGGCCATTTCGTCCTGGGTTATCAACTCGCGCGTGCCGTTGGCGAAGATCATCTCGCGTAGTTTGTTCTTGTGTGTGGAATAAACCGGGCCTTCCAGGTTATTAGCCTTTTTGTATTTGATCTCGTCCTCTCCTATTTCGGTTATTTTACAAGGTATGCGTTCGCTTTTCCTGGTAACCAGTGTGTCTGACTGAGCTGAAGCCTTAAGGGCAAAAAGCGACAAAAAAAGTATAACCAATAACTGCCTTATCATGTTGTAAAATTTTTATAATCAAATATATAACAATTTTTTTGGATGAAAAAATCCCCTCTCGAAAACGTTCGAAGAGGGGATTTATTGCCTTTTAACCTGTGGATTATTGTTTTAGTTTGTCAGCCTGCACATGCGCGTCGGTCATTACCTTATCGGCTTTTACGTTTGACTCGTCAGTTACTTTCTGGGCTTTTTGCTCAGACTGTTTTCTTAGATTCTCGGCGATCTTTTTGGCTGCTAATTTTTCCAGCGGGCCTTTCGCTGAATTGGTAACAGAGTCGGCGGCAAAGTTTCCTTGTTTCCGGATGTCTTCTGCTGTTTTTGCCCCTTGCGTCTTTATATCATCGGCTACTTTTTGTGCGTCGGCCAGTATCTTCTCTGCCTGTTTGCTTGCTTCGGCTTTCGCGTCTTTTATCACTTCTTCTTTTTTCTGCTCGATGACTTCTTTCACCTGGTTCACAACTTCGTTCTTCACATCTTTCATTGCGTCTTTCAATCCAAGTTTTACAACCGGCGCGGTTACTGTTCCGCCAATTAAAGCGGTGGCTTTTACTTTATCCGGAACCTTAGCCGCGTTACCCGTTGCTGATCCCGCTTTATTCAACCAGCCCTGTACCATTTCCTGGCCCTGGTTGCCCATTAGTTTAGTGGGCAGCTCCATGTTCCACTTATAATCCAGTGTTTGGTCGAAGCCGGTAGATCCACTTATCTCCACCGGAATATCGGCGATCTTTGTATTGAATGGCTTAGTGTGCAGGCGCCCGTCTTTGAATTCATATTGCAAACTAATGTCGCCTATACTTACTTTTTTCAGCTTGTTCAATTTCAGGGCGTCGTCAAGTTTTACAAAAGGCGGGTATTCGTTTATAACCACGGATTTTGTTTTCAGTGTTCCGTTTCCACTTAGCGTATTCATATCGGGGCTCATGTCCGGCTTCAGTATGCCCTCGAAATTATTCAGCGTGGTGCTGAATTTTCCGGTGGCTGATTTAGCGATCGGAACCAATTTCTCTATGCTCACAAAAGCCGCGGCTGTTTTTTGGATATCAAATTCCGAAATGTTCATATTGTAATTGATCTGCGGCTTTGCTTTGTTCTTTGTGTCGTAGTATCCGCTCATCATCATTGATCCGTCGAGTAAATTCATTTTTAAGTTGGTCATAGATACGCGGGCGTTTCGAACTATAATTTCTCCGATCATATTCGTAATGTCCAGTTTATCGTACAACACTTTTCCAATGTTCGTATTCATTACAAAATCTATGTTTGAAGGTACTTCTACTACACTGGCGGCCGCGACGGCCGCGGTTTCCGTTGCTGCGGGTGCTGCTGCTGCGGTGGATGTGCTGGCAGTAAGCTGGTTTAGGTCGAGCAATGAAGAGTTAAGTGCAAAAGTTCCTTTGATCAAGCTGTCTTGGAAAATGTATTGCATGAAATTCTCGATCTTTCCATTAGCTTTTATGTCGCTGTTCCCCATTTTGCTATCGAAGCCAGCAAGCTCAACAAATTGAGGTGTGAAGTTCAGCTTCATCGTGTTTATCATTACGTCATAAGGCAGAGAAGCGGTTTTGTATTGCATTTTATCAATAGTAATGCTTCCCTTCGCGTCGAACTCTTCGTATTTCTTATTGGTAATGCTGCTCATTCTTCCTTTCATGGTAACATCGGCCGTTACCACCCCGCTCATTTCGTCCGTCTTTTCCATGGGAACAAAATCTTTCACGCTCGTAAGATCAACCTTTCCTTTTACCCAGCCATTCAAATTTGGATCAGAAACTGGAGTACGCACCTGCATCATCATGTCAACCGGGTTGCCGGCCATTTCAAGATGCAGTTTCTCGAGGTCGATCTTTGTATTATCCGGTTTTCCATCGGGATTTTCTACATCCAGCTTAATGTTAATGTTGTTCACTGATTTCGGCAACGAAGGATATTTGAACATGGCCTGGGAGATCTCTAAATGTGTTCCGAACGCCGGAAGAGATGTAGAGTTATAGGTTCCTTTAGCGAATCCGTTCAGCGCCAGCTTACCCGCGGTTTGCACGCTCGCAAAATCCTTTGAGTAAACGGCCGGTATCAAAGAAAGAATGTTCTTGAACTCCGTTTGTTTGCAAAGGAATTTCAGGTCCATGTTAATGTTTGAATCAGGCATAGCAATGAAACCATCAATACCCAGGCCCAGCTCGTTAAAGTTGAATTCATTCTCCTTCAGGGTAAATTTCATGTTGGGCATATCAGCGTCGGCATCCACTTTCAGTTTTACGTGCATATTCTTCGCGTAATCCATTCCGCCCATTGATAGATTGAGCTTTTCAATTTCTGTAAGAATGCTCAATAAGAAATTATCCTGGGTAAAATCGCCGCTCAGGTTAAAATCAAAATTCTCAAGGGCCGCTTTCATTCCGCCCTTCATATCATTATAGGTGATCTTCGCGTCGCTGATCTCAAATTTCTTGAGGCTCAGCTTGAACTTGGTGGGTTCGCCCGATTCAACAGTCTTGGCCGTATCTGTACTTGGTTTTGCAATATCCCAGTTAGCTCTTCCGTCGGCCAAAACAATAGCATTTATTTTTGGCTCCGTAAGAACGATCTCTTTCACTTTTATCTGGTCGCCGCTTATAACGCTTTTCAGGTTCACATCCAGGCGCAGGTTTTTCAAAAAGGCCAGCGTGTCTTTTTCGAAGTCTCCACTCCCCACTACACTAACGTTATCAATAGAAAAACGGAAGTCGGGGAAAGAAGAAAAGATCGAAAGATCAAAATCTCCAAAGTCCACTTTGGCGTTCAGATTCTTGTTGGCCTCGCTCTTTGCAAGCTCAATCAGTTTTCCTTTAAAAATAAAAGGCAGTGCGATCAAAAGGACGATCAGTATCAAAAACGTGATGCCGGTCCATTTTAAAAATTTTTTCATAGGGCTTATTTATATGGGTACGAATATAAACTAAAAATCCCCTTCCCAATTACGGAAAGGGGATTGATTTTTATATATAAGTTTTATCCCTGCACCTGTGCAAAACCACCCTTGGCGTATTCGCCGCTGGCCAGCTTGTCTTTAACCGCCGAGAAAGCCTCAACCGTGTATTTCACATCTTCAAGTGTGTGCACAGCCGTGGGTATCAGGCGTAAGATAATTTGTCCCTTTGGAATAACGGGGTAAACCACGATAGAACAGAAAATATTATATTTTTCGCGAAGATCAAATGTAATATTTGTTGCTTCATTCACGGTTCCGTTCAAAAACACGGGGGTAACGGGTGTGGTGGTGGTGCCAATATTAAAGCCCGCCTTTTTCAGTCCGCCCTGTAGTGCGTTTGTAATTTCCCAGAGCTTTGTTTTAAACTCGGGGTGATTGCGGATCAGCTCCATGCGTTTCAGCGCACCGGCAACCAAGGGCAGCGGCAACGACTTAGCGTAGATCTGCGAACGCATATTATAACGAAGGAAAGTAACTACTTCTTCGTTCGAGGCTATAAATCCGCCGATCATCGCGAAGCTCTTTGCAAAAGTGCCGAAGTAAATATCAATTCCATCCTGGCAGCCCTGCTCCTCGCCCGTTCCGGCTCCGGTTTTACCCATTGTGCCCAGCCCGTGTGCGTCGTCTACAAAAAGACGGAAATTGTATTTCTTCTTTAGCTCAACTATCTCTTTTAGTTTTCCCTGGTTACCACTCATTCCAAAAACACCCTCAGTAATAACAAGGATCGATCCGCCCGTATCGCTTACCAATTTCTCGGCGCGCTGCAATTGTTTTTCGCAACTGGTCATATCATTATGGGTATACACAAAGCGCTTGCCCATGTGTAAACGAACACCATCTAATATACAGGCGTGCGATTCGGCGTCATATACAATTACGTCGTGGCGGTCAACCAAGGCGTCAATAGCGCTGGCCATGGCCTGGTAACCAAAATTAACGAGGATAGAATCTTCTTTATGTACAAATGCGGCCAGTTCACGCTCCAGTTGCTCGTGAAGGTTCGTGTTTCCGCTCATCATACGTGCGCCCATAGGCATAGCAAAACCGTATTTGGCGCCGGCATCGGCATCGGCTTTACGCACTTCGGGGTGATTAGCCAGGCCCAGGTAATTGTTCAGGCTCCAGTTAAGGCGTTCTCTGCCACGAAATACCATCCGGGGACTAATATCGCCCTCCAACTTAGGAAAAGTGAAATAACCATGGCTTTCTTTAGAATAACGGCCTATCTCGCCCATATTCTTTTTAATCTTATCAAACAAGTCCTGCATGCGTAAAATTTATAAGGCAAAGTTAATAAACCTTGTTTAAAACCCTATTAAAAGCTGTTTATTTCGGGGGTTGATAAGTATAGTTATGCGTTCGGGTGATGGGCCAAAGCCTGAAAACTCGTTTAAAACTAGCCATTCTTTTTTCCTGAAGTTTTAATTACTTTTTATAGCACGTGTTTATTTGTTAAAAACCGGTTTTCACCGAAAATCTTATCGGAGTCTGTGCACATTTTATACAATTACCAGCCTGCTTTTTCCCGATCTATTTATACACATTAAGCATTATTAACATCATTTAATAACATGGATTAATTCCTGTTTTACAGCTAAATAGCTAACTTTAGAGTCTTAATAAGGTGTTCATTGGTTCTTAACTTCGGTATTAAAAAACCAAATAAGATATAATTACTAACCATACTAACACCTATAGTATTAATAATATTATATTTTAAAAAAAGAAATGTATAGTGTAGATAAGGGATATGTAGAATCTGCTATTGATCCCACAATTGATATATTTGCAGAGATTGAAAAACTGAAACGCCAGAAAAATGTCATCCTACTGGCGCACTACTACCAGGACGCCGATATTCAGGACATCGCAGATTTTATTGGCGACAGTTTAGGGCTGGCCCAGGAAGCACAAAAAACAAAAGCCGATATCATTTTGTTTGCCGGGGTTCACTTCATGGCTGAAACAGCTAAAATTCTAAACCCCGATAAAAAAGTTTTAATTCCCGATCTAAATGCCGGATGTTCATTAGCAGATTCATGCCCCCCGGAAAAATTTTCCACATTTAAAAAACAACATCCTGATCATATTGTTATTTCTTACATTAATTGTAGTGCAGAGATAAAAGCCTTATCTGATATTATTTGTACTTCAAGTAATGCCGTACAAATTGTAAAAAGTTTACCAAAAGAACAAAAGATCATTTTTGCTCCTGATAAGAACCTGGGAGCTTATATAAATAAAGTATCCGGAAGAAATATGGTATTATGGGATGGAGCTTGTATGGTGCATGAGATATTTTCTCTAGAAAAGATCACTAAATTAAAGATACAACATCCCGAAGCTCAGTTGATAGCTCATCCCGAATGTGAATCAGCTATTTTAGAAAAAGCTGACTTCATTGGAAGTACAACAGCTTTATTGAATTATACCAAGAAATCGGATAAAAAGGAATTCATAGTTGCAACCGAAACAGGTATTTTACATCAAATGATAAAATCTTCACCTGAAAAGACCTTCATTCCGGCCCCTCCGAATAACTCTTGTGCGTGTAATGATTGTCCGCATATGAAGCTAAATACACTGGAGAAAATATACCTTACTTTGAAGTATGAAAAACCTGAATTAAACTTGCCAAAAGACCTTTTGGAAAGCGCAAAAAAGCCTATCTTGCGCATGCTCGACCTCTCTGCTAAATTCGGCTTATAAAATATATGCGCAGCAGGATACTAATATTTATTCTAATACTGAATTCAGCATTCCTGATACTTAATTCCCAGAATGTAAATCCAAATGGATATAATATTTTCTATTATGATAACGGGAACAAATCATCTGAAGGTGGAATGGTGAATGGAAAACCGGAAGGGTATTGGAAGAATTATTATGAAACAGGTGTTTTAAAGAATGAGGGCAACCGAAAAAACTTTCAATTGGATAGTGTTTGGAAGTTCTATGGCGATAAAGGAAAGATCACTAAAAGCATTAAATACTCAGAAGGCAAAAAGAATGGATTTACCATTACCCATGATACTTCTGGCGCTATTGTATCTAAAGAGAATTATGTAGCGGATGTGAAACAAGGCATCTCTTACAATCTATATAAGTCAGGAAAACTAAAACAAACAATACCCTATAAAAATGGTCGTGCTGACGGGATATCTTATGTGTTTTCAGAAGATTCCGTTGTTACCGCAATCATTAAGTATAAAATGGGTTTTATTGAGAAGCAGGAAAAAATAAATCAAACCGACGAACAGGGAAATAAGCAAGGACTCTGGAAGGAATTTTATGCCGATGGAACCGTAAAAAAAGAAACGCGCTTTAAGGATAATACGGTTGATGGTTATGTAAAAGAATATGACAAGACGGGCAACCTCACCGACATGAAAAAATTCAGTTACGGCAAAGAGGTTAAAAATGCGCCCGAGTTGGCCAAGCCGGATATTTTTAAAGCATACTTTGAGGATGGAAATGTGCGATACGAAGGGTTGTATTTGAACGGCATGCCGCTTGGAACGCATTATAAATTCCATTTATCGCGCCGATGTGATTCGGTGCGCGTGTATGACGACAGTAGCGAAACCTATACGATGCAATACAAGTGTTTCAACTTATCAATTGCCGACTCGGCCTTTGTTTACCAGGAAGGATACATGTTGGAGCGCGGGCCGGTTGATTCGCTACGCCGCCGCCAGAAAGAATGGATAGAATACAACATCACGGGAGAATTCAGATCAAAGGGCACGTATGTAGATGATAAACGCATTGGCAATTGGGAGTTCTTCTATCCCAATGGAAAAACCGAGCAAAAAGGGCGTTATGATAAGAAAGGTCGCGCGCAAGGCGAATGGGTTTTGTACTATGATGACGGAAAAATATTGCGAAAAGAAAATTACAAGAACGATAAGCGTGAAGGGATCTTAGAAGAATATACAGAGGACGGAAAGCTGATCACCAAGGGAGAATACCTGGAGGATCAGAAAGAAGGAAACTGGTATTATGAGATCCTGAATTACAAAGAATACGGCGTTTACCGCAATGGCGTTCCTGATAGCACCTGGAAAGCCTATTACGTTAAGGAGAATAAATTGCGTTTTGAAGGAAAGTTCCTGAACGGCGACCCCGACGGGAAACACACTTATTATTACGCTAACGGAAAAGTACAGTCCATCGGGAAATATGTGGCGGGCCAGAAAGACGGCGATTGGTTATATTTTGAAGATGACGGATTTTTAGTGCTTACTGTAAACTACGAAATGGGAATTGAGCGCAAGTGGGATGGTCAGAAAGTTGTTCCTACATACGAAGAAAGCCTGAGGGTGTTTGAAGACACCAAAGAGAACCAGAAGAAAAACGAGAAAAAACCGGATGAGGGAGCTGAGCCTAAAAAATAAGAATCATCCGCTGGCCGCCCTCGGCGGCCACACCGACCTCATATTAAAGAATATTGACGAGGTGATCTATTATGTAACATTGGATGGAAAAAAGGGCAAGCAGATCGTATTTCTTTCAGACAAGATCATTGATATCTTGGGCATCACCAAAAAAAAATACCTGGACCTTGGACGGAAAATACTTGATTATTGCTATAAGGATGATATTCCGGAGATCATCCAACAAACCACGCAGATCTTAAAGAAAAAAAGGAAAGGGACTTTTCGTTATCGTTTCTATAACCCACGTCGGAAAGCGTTTGTTTGGATAGAGGAAACCATCTATCCGCAGCTCGACAAAAAGAAAAAGCTGATCGGTTATTTTGGTGTTTCCCGAAACATTGAGAACGAGAAAAAATACGAGGAGCAGATCGTTGACAGCGAAAAAAAGTTCAGGCTCTTGGCAGAGAGCTCGTCCGACATCATTTTTCATTTCCAGTTCAAGCCAAAGGCTTCCTATACCTATGTAAGTCCTTCCGTAAAACGTATCCTGGGTTATACACCCGAACAGTTTTATAAAGATGAGCTTATTGGTTTTAAGATCATTCACCCGGCCGATCGCGAGCTGCTGCTTAACTCGCAGCAGAACATCATTAAGAAAAGGGCGGTTACTAAAACATTTTCTAAGTTGGCAGCCAGGTATATTACTAAATCGGGCGATGTGGTTTGGCTGGAGAATCGCTACTCACCAACATACAATGGCAAAGAGATCGTTGGGCTGCATTGCGTGAGTCGCGATATTACCGAACAGAAACTTAAAGAAGAACAATTAGCTGATAGTAAAACACAATTATCTAACATTCTGTCTAATCTTCCCGGCATGGCCTATCGTTGTTTGAATGACGATAAATGGACCATGAAGTTTGTTTCTTCCGGAGCTGTGGCGCTAACGGGCTACGAACCGCATGAGCTTATTGATAATAAGAAAAGGAGTTTTGCTTCACTGATACATCCGGAAGACCGTGCGCTGGGAAAAAAGGAAATTAAAGCGGCGCTTAAGGCCCGAAGATCCTTCGAGATAGAATACCGCATCATTGATAAAAAAGGAAACATAAAATGTATTTGGGAAAAGGGTTCGGGCGTTTACGACAGCAAGAACAAACTCCTTTACATTGAGGGATTCATCAATGATATCTCTGCGCGCAAAAGTGCGGAACACGAATTGAACCAGCGTTGGCTTAATTACCGAAACCTGATCGACGCGATGCCCGTTGGGATCTTTATCCATGTAGACGGCAAGATAAAGTTTGGCAATAAAATGGCCTACGACATAGCGGGCATTGGCCCCAAGGATGATCTTGACAAATTTTCTCTGCTTGATTTTATAGACCCCGCTCTTCGCGCGAATGGAATTGAGCGTATCAGGCGCGCCATGATGGGAGAAGACACGCCGTATATTGAATACAATATCACTACACGCAAGGGCGCTAAGAAAATGATCCGTACCAAATCCAGCCCCATCATTTTTAATTCGCAACGGGCGGTGCAGATCGTGGTGCAGGATATTACCAACGAAAAGAAACTTGAAGAAGAAAAGATCAAGGCGCACCTGGCAGAGCAAACTAATAAAGCGCTTCAAAAAGAGATCACATTACGTGTGCAATCGGAACAGAAGCTGAAAGCCATTTTTGAGAGCACCTCGCATCTTATCTGGACAATAAACAAGGATCGCGAGATCGTTTCGTACAACCGCCAATATCACGACGCGGTGAAAAAATTGTGCGGCGTGAATTTGAAGCCCGGAACCAGCGTTACAACGTTCTCGCAGCGATTCGATCCGGCTGACATGAAAATTCTGCAGGAGGCGCACAAAAGTGCTTTTAGCGGCAAGGATAAGAAAATAGAGATCCCGCTGAAAGCGATCGACGGAAGAACGTATTATCGCGAGATGCATTTTCATCCTATTGTGATCAATGGAAAGATCGAGGAGATAGCCGCCGTTGCGCAGGATACCACAGAGCGGAGGGATTATGAAAAGCAGATCATTGAACAATCGGCACGACTGAGGGCCATTTTTAAGAGTGGCTCACAGATCATGTGGACCGTGAACAGAGACCTTCAATTAACCTCGTTCAATAAGAATTACGCCGACGCTATTTACCAACTGTATGGAACGTATCCCGAACTCAATACAGATATAAACAGGTTGCCAAAAAAAATGCGCTCAGAAGAATACAGCGAGTTCTGGAGTGGAAAGTACGAAGAGGTTTTAAAAGGAAAGAGCGTGGAGTTTGATACGGAACGCAATACGCTCGATGGGAAAAAGATCTATCGCCACATTTTCCTGCATCCGATTTATAATGAGAAAGAGGAAGCAACGGAGGTGTCGGCCATTGGCTATGATATCACGGGGCAGAAAAAGGCGCAGGAGGAGATCTTAAGCAAGCAATCGCAGCTGGAGGCGATCATCAATACAACCGACGACATCATTTTCTCGCTCGACCAGAACTTTAAATTAGTGGAGTTCAACGAGGTGATGCGACAGATCGTGCGCGAAAGGAACAAGAAGGAATTAAAGCCGGGAATGTCCATTCTCGATATTTTGCCGGGCACCCACCAGTCGGAACTGAAGGCGATCTACAAGCGCGTGCTGAACGGCGAAAGCGTAACCGCGATAGAAACCTTTGAGGTGGGCAAGGAAGAAAAATTGTACGAGGCGCACTATAACCCGATCAAAACGGGAGATGTAATTACGGGTATCGCCGTGTTCTCGAGGGATATTACCGAGCAGAAACGAAACGAGGAGGAGATCCTGAACAAACAGTCACGCCTTTCGGCCATCATTAATAATACACAGGACATTATTGTTTCGATCGATAAGAATTACAACATCATTGAGTTCAACGAGGTGCTTGCGAGCATGGTGAAGCGCGCTTTTAACAAGGATCTCAAGCCCGGCGTGCCGGTATTTGAAACGCTGGCGCCCCAGTACCACAAAGAGATGCGCAGCATTTATGAGCGGGTCTTTAAAGGAGAGAGCGTGAGTTCGGTTGGGCAATATGGCCAGGGTGAAAATAAGATGTTCCTGGAAACGCACTATAACCCGATCCGTACAGCGGGTAAGATCACGGGTATCGCTATTTTCTCGAGGGATATTTCGGCGCAGAAGAAATCGGAGGACGATATTTTAAAATCGCTGAAGGAAAAAGAGGTGCTTTTAAAAGAAGTGCATCACCGCGTGAAGAACAACCTGCAGGTTATTTCCAGTATTCTTAACCTGCAAACGGCCTACCTGAAAGATCGCGCCACCATTAACCTGTTAAAAGAGTGCCAGAACCGCATCAAGACCATGGCATTCATCCACGAATCGCTGTACCAGAACAAAGATTTCTCGCAGATCAATTTCAGCGAGTACATAATAACCCTGGTGAAGAACCTCTTTTATTCCTTTGAGGCTAACCACCAAAAGGTAAAGACACATTTTGCCGTTGATACGATCTTTCTTAATTTAGATCTGTCAATTCCCTGTGGTCTCATCATGAATGAGCTTGTGTCAAACGCGCTTAAATATGCCTTTGATGACGGCAGGGAGGGCACCGTTTTTATTACGCTTAAAAAAGAAAAAGGGAAGATCAAAATGGGGGTGGCCGATAATGGCCGCGGAATACCCGAACACATTAACTTTAAGAACACCGAAACGCTGGGTTTGCAATTGGTTACAACGCTAACCGAACAAATAAACGGGACTATAACAATGAATAGAAATAAAGGTACTACATTTGAAATTATATTTTAACCTATATGGCAGGAGGAATTAATATACTGGTTGTTGAAGACGAAAGCATCGTCTCAAAGGACATACAAAATAGCCTGAAGAAGATCGGCTATAACGTGGTTGGCGCATGCAATAACGCCGCCGAAGCGGTTGATCTGGCAAGAGAACATCATCCGGACGTGGTGTTGATGGACATCATGCTGAAAGGTCCGCAAACCGGCATCGATGCCGCCGACCAGATCAAGCAAATGAACATTCCCGTTATTTTCTTAACGGCTTATGCTGATGAAAGCACCCTTTCTAAAGCAAAGATCACCGAGCCTTATGGCTATATCCTGAAGCCTTTCAAAGAGAAAGATTTACATATTTCCATAGAAATGGCGATTCACCGCCATAAGAAACACAGCGAACTTAAAAAGGAGCGCGATTTTCTTTACTCACTGGTGGAAAATAAAGAAGGAAGCAAAGATGTGCTGTTTGTGAAAACGAACAGCCGCCTGGTAAAGATCAATATGAAGGACGTGTTCTTCATTGAAGCATTGAAAGATTATGTTGTGATCAACACAGAGCTTACCCGTTACACGGTTCACTCAACCATGAAGGACATTGAAAAGAAACTGGCGCCGAATGAATTTCTGCGCGTACACCGTTCTTTCATTGCCCGTGTGGATAAGATCGTGGCCATTGAGAATCACAACCTCATTTTAGAGAAAGATAAAAAGCCAATTCCAATTGGCGGATCTTATAAAGATGAGTTGCTGCAGCGCCTGAACATGGTTTAGGACTCCACCACTTTTTTTAAGCCTTCTAATACTTTATTCCAATTCTCTTCCGAGTGCTTTTTCATTTTTTCGTCAGGCACATTGCCTTGCGTGATCGTTAATTCTGTGATGCCATCACGTTCTTTGAGGTCGTATGAAATGTCGGCGTAATTCTCAGGCCTGTCTTCCATGCCCGACATGGAGCTCCAATAAGTGTATTTAAAATGATCGGGTTTATCAGACGAAAGGATCGTTCCTTTATCCTCATAGCTTTTTCCCTGCCACTCACCTTTAAAGATGATTGGGCTCCCCTCCTTCCAGTCGGAAACCGCGTTAGTACCGAAGAAATATTTTTTTATTAGTTCGGGCGTGGTAAGCGCATCCCATACTTTTTCTTTGGATGCCGATACACGAATGCTTGATCTGGCTATGAAATTTCCTCCCATGGATTGTATTTATTTCCTGCAAATATAAAAGAAGAAGGCCCCGGACGGGGCCTTCGCGCATTGCATCTTTTGGGATATAAACTTATGTAAGCAAAGATCTACAAGCAGGCGCAGAGAACACCGCCCATTAACGCGGCGCTCACGATCCAGAAACCAACGTTGATAGCAATATATTTAAAACCCCTTCTTTCAAAAAGGGCATTTATTCCAATGATAGGAAGGCCGGCAAACAGGCCAACCAAAACTCCATGAAAAGCCCCGTGCTTGAAGGTGCGGAAGTTGCCGCCGAACTTGTCCATTAAACCTTTAAAGATCATTTGCGTTTCCGAACCCTCCTCGCGGATGCCCGGAGTATCAGCGAAGAGCGAGTAAAGATGTAGCTGGTGAATTACGCTCGGCATTAATACCATGCAAAAGAAAAGACTGAACAAATAGGTGAGCCCGAACACCAACGCCATATTCGCCCCTTTCGCCTTTTCCTCGGTCATGTCTGCCGCCTTCATCCAGGCTGTTCCGAAAGTTTTAGGATTATACCAAATGAAGCCAACCACCAGGGGCAAGAGAGCTGTAAGAAACGGAACGTACCAATTGAAAGTCATAGTTTGTATTTTTAGCCGAAGACTCCTTCGGGATAGTTTCATCAAAAGTAGGGTTGTGTGCTACGTGAAAACACGTAATACAAACAGCTTGTTAACTTTTTCGATGTGAAAAAGTTTTTCGGAGGCTTTGGTACGTTTATTGCCTTTATGGCATACCTTCGCAACGGAGGACGAATAAAATTAAAAAATTGAAACTATGAAAAAGATGAAAGTTATGTTCCTGCTGGCGACCTTTGTAATAGGCCTTGCTGCCTCGTCTTGCCGCACCCACCAAAGCTGTCCGGCTTATGGCAGCGCGCATAAAGCTAAACACCGCGCTATTTAGTATCAGTAAAGATTGCTGTGAGGGCAGTTGTTTTATCTTGACAGGCATTGCAAAGCTGATGTACAAAGTGTTGTAAACGCTTTGTGTTTTTTGGCGTATCTTTGTGCCCCTTTCTGAGGGGCTTTTTCATGCAGAATCTTTACGATGTAATAGTAGTTGGAGCCGGCCACGCCGGTTGTGAGGCCGCCGCCGCGGCAGCCAATATGGGCTCTAAGGTCCTGCTCGTAACCATGAACATGCAAACCATTGCCCAGATGAGCTGCAACCCCGCCATGGGCGGAATTGCAAAAGGACAAATAGTTCGCGAGATCGATGCCCTGGGGGGTTATTCGGGAATTGTTTCCGACCGCTCTGCCATCCAGTTCCGGATGTTGAATCGGAGCAAGGGACCCGCTATGTGGAGCCCGCGCACGCAGAACGACCGCATGTTATTTGCGGCCGAATGGCGAAAAATGCTGGAACAAACACCCAACGTTGATTTTTGGCAAGATACCGTTAGCGCTCTTTTGATCAGCAAAGATGGAAAGCGCGTTGAAGGCGTGGTGACTGGGATGGGTTTAGAGTTCAAGGCAAAAGCGGTTGTGCTTACCAATGGCACTTTTCTTAACGGATTAATTCATATCGGGGAAAAGAATTTTTCGGGTGGCCGCACAGGTGAGAAAGCCGCGCACGGAATTACAGAACAATTGGTAAAGCTTGGCTTTGAAAGCGGCCGCATGAAAACCGGAACCCCTCCCCGACTCGATGGCCGCAGCATAGATTACTCAAAGACCGAAACACAGGAGGGCGATGACTTTATTGATAAATTTTCTTACCTCGAAAATACTTCCCCCTTCATAGGCCCGAACAAAAAGAAACAGGTTCCCTGTCACATTACCTACACCAACCAACAGGTTCACGATATTTTAAAAACCGGCTTCGAAAAGTCGCCGATGTTTGCCGGCCGCATCCAGGGATTGGGCCCGAGGTATTGCCCATCTATTGAAGATAAGATCAATCGTTTTTCTGAGCGCGAGAGACACCAGCTTTTTATTGAACCGGAAGGTTGGGATACGGTGGAAATTTACCTGAACGGTTTTTCTACTTCGCTACCGGAGGATGTTCAACTGAAAGCTTTGCGATTAATTCCAGGACTTGAGAACGTGAAAATGTTCCGTCCCGGTTACGCAATCGAGTACGATTACTTCCCCCCTACCCAACTGAAACTTTCTTTAGAGACGCAACTTATTGATAATCTGTATTTTGCAGGACAAATCAATGGCACCACCGGATACGAAGAGGCTGGTTGTCAAGGACTTATGGCCGGAATCAACGCCCATTTAAAAATTAAGGAAAAAGAATCGCTTATTCTGAATCGTTATGATGGTTATATCGGAGTTCTGATCGATGACCTGGTGAACAAGGGAACAGACGAACCTTATCGCATGTTCACAAGCCGATCGGAGTACCGCTTGCTTTTGCGCCAGGATAATGCCGATATCCGACTGACGCCACTTTCGCACAAGCTGGGGCTGGCATCAGAAGAGCGCATGAAACGTGTTGAAGAGAAAGTAAAGAACTCGGAGTCGATCATAAATTATTTCAAGAACAACAGCGCCGAGCCGGGCGATATGAATCCCTTTTTGGAAAGCATAGGGTCCTCGCCCATTAACCAAAAGGTGCGTTATCACAACGTCCTTTCGCGGCCCAATATTTCTATACCCGAAATGCTTCGCTACTCGAAGGGTCTGGAGAACGCCCTGGCCGGATACGATGCCGAAACCATCGAACAGGCCGAGATCCTGATGAAGTACGAAGGCTACATTGAACGCGAAAAAGAAAACGCCCTCAAACTAAAACGACTTGAAGAACTCAAGATCTGGGACAACTTTAACTACGACGATGTGTCGAGCATCTCAGCTGAGGCGCGTGAAAAACTTAAGAAGATAAAGCCCGGAACCCTTGGCCAGGCCTCGCGTATTTCGGGCATCAATCCATCCGACATTTCAATTCTTATGGTTTATATGGGGCGATAGTTCCACGTGAAACATTTTCCTTTATTTTTGCGCCCCCCGTTTAGTGACCCGAGATCGTTCAAGTGTCTCGACTACGCTCGACATGACAGGGGATAAATTCAATCGTATGAAAGAGATCACCACATGCCTGATATGCGGATCTGGTCAACAGGAGCTCTTCCTGGTTTGTAAAGACCACACCGTTTCGCAAAAGGATTTTCAGATCAAGCGCTGCAAAGACTGCGGCTTTAAGTTCACCTCTCCTCGTCCCGCCGATTCGGAGCTGGGAGCCTACTACAAGGCCGAAAGCTACGTATCGCATAGCGACACAAAGAAGGGCCTTATAAACACTTTATACCACTGGGTGAGGTCTTATACCCTCATCAAGAAGTTACAGCTTGTAATGCACCATACGGGCCTTAAGAAAGGAAGGATACTGGACTATGGCGCCGGCACGGGCGCCTTCCTGGATACCTGCAAGAAGAACGGATGGGACGCCACAGGCATAGAACCTGATGAAACCGCGAACAAGGTTATGGCAGAAAAGTTCAGCATCTCTTCGTACCCTAATCTGGGGGCTGCTAAGGCCACAAGTGCTCTACATGATTTTGATGTTATAACCGCCTGGCATGTGTTAGAGCACGTTCCTGATCTGAAAGAAACTATTCAAACCCTAAAGGAATCCCTGAAAGAAAAAGCTAAACTAATCGTAGCTGTCCCTAATCCTACTTCGCATGACGCCGCTGTTTATAAGTCGAACTGGGCGGCCTATGATGTGCCGCGTCACCTTTGGCACTTCGCCCCTGCCGACATGGAGAGGCTGATGAAGGACTCCGGCTTCAAGCTCATTAAAACCCTTCCAATGATCTTTGATTCGTTCTACGTCTCTATGCTTAGTGAGCAATACAAGACGGGGCGTAAGGGGCTTTTAAAGGCTTTCTGGGTGGGGCTCAGATCGAACCTGAAGGCCAACAAGACCGGCAAAGAATTCTCGAGTCAGATCTACGTATTCCAAAAAGAATAAGGAATGGTTCCACGTGGAACCTGATGAGCCCCGCCCTAACCCGGCGGGGCTTTTTGTTTGTGCCGCTCCCCCTGGCCGACGGGAACTTGTATTCCTTCGGGCGATGTGCGGCCCCAACCTGTGTGCTTCTATTTAGACAGCTGGCGATCCCGAAACAAGTTCGGGATGACCGTGCATGATAAATACTCCTACGTCATGCTGTCCTGATAGCCATCGGGAATTTTTCAGCATCGCACCATGCCAAAGCCTATACAGCCCAGGCCATGAAAGTAGGCTAGGGTGTTCCACGTGGAACGTTAGGAAGATTATTGGAAATCGAAACGGATGCGGTAGGCCAGGCCCACGTTAAAGAAGAAGGCATCTTTTAGGCCCGAGTAAACTCCGGGCGACGGAACCTTGTCTTTGGTTCCAGAGAAATAAAGCGTGGGGCTATACCCTATCGTGCGGCCAAACTCGCCAAACAAAACAAACTTCTTTTTGATGTAGAGATCTACAAAAGCCTTTACCTGCATCTCGTTGTGGCGAACATAATAGTGCGCAGTGTCGAGCGGACTTTCCGAATAAATGTGGTAGGACCTGGTGTATGATTTAAAGCCCAATCCAGCATAAAGGAACTTGTCTACGCATGCGTACTCCAGGCGGAAGTTATTAGGCAGGGTGCCGTAGATCTGCAGGCGCGGCGAGATCACCCAATCAACCCCAAACACCGGGATGAAAAAGTTGCCGAAGAACTCGCGGTTATAGAACAAACCAAACTTAACTTTGAAATGATTGTTCTTAACCCAGGTGGCCATTCCGTAGCCGCCCATCTGAAATTCTTTATCTGAAACCGGGTTGAACTGCCCGCTTATTTTGGGCATGGCCAGCGCCAGAAATTTCCACTTGTGGCTTTTTGTTTCGTGTTGGAAACCGATAGGAAGAAGGGCCGACTTTACAACGCCCTCGCTGGTATTGGAATACCAGGAAGGATCGTACTCGGTTACCTGCGACGTGAGCTGCTCGCCATAAAAACGAACGATCACCGTGTTAAAGGAATCCAGCTTTATGGGAACCGTAAGGTTGAGGTAAATATTATCCGTGCGGTTCTTTTTGAGAACGCTGTCGTTCTGGTAGGTGGTTTTCAAGGATTGAAAACTGGTGTTGATGATGTCTACGAAGGGTTGGGCTTTTACGGCAGAGAAGGAGAGAAGTGTTCCGAAAAAAAATGTACAGGCAGCTCGACTACGCTCGCTGTGACAGGTTATTTTTCGAAGATAAGAAGAGCCCATTCGTTGCGTGTTTCTTTGCCGGTATTTTTTAAGCCGGTCTTTTCTGCCGCCGAAATTAACTCTTTACAATCACTTTCAAAGAATCCGCTGATCAATAATTTGCCGCCGGCATTTAAATGTGCGTAATATTTATTGATCTCCTTGGTTAAAATGTTCTTGTTGATATTGGCCAACATGATATCGAAGGTGTCCTTCTGAATACTATTGATGGTGCCCTGGTAAAAATCTATGTCTTCTTTCTGCATGCCATTGGCCTTGCGATTCTCGCGCGAGTTCTCAATACTCCACTCATCAATATCAATTCCTATAACATATTGAGAATCAAGCTTTTTGCTTATTATTGCCAATACGCCCGTTCCGCAGCCAATATCCAGTACAGATTTGTTCTTAACGCCGATCCTAAACAGCTCACGACTCATGAGCCAGGTTGTTTGGTGATGACCCGTACCGAATGACATCTTTGGTTCAATGATAACATCCATCACGGGTGGGGTGGGAGCGGGGTGAAAAGAAGCTCGGATGCAGCATAAATTCTCTACCACAACCGGGGCAAAACTCTTTTCCCATTCTTTGTTCCAGTTCTGTTTTTTGATCTCTTCCTGCGAGTAAGAAAAATTAATATCGGGGAATTGCTCTTTTAAATTCTCTATTACTTCATCATTGAATTCGTTCTTCTTTACATAGGCGTTAAAGCCCGAACGGCTAAACTCAAAACTCTCGAAATTCTCTTCAGACAAGGCGGCGGCAAGGATCTCGCTGCCCGGCTCGGGCGGCTCTACCTTAAATGTAAAACACAAATAATCCATTGCCATAATTTTTAAAACGAATTAATGATCATCAAAAATTCGTCCGCTTTTAAAGAGGCTCCTCCTATCAATCCACCATCAACATCCGGGCACGAAAAAAGTTCTTTCGCATTACCGGCGTTGCAGCTTCCGCCATAAAGTATCGAAGTATTAGCAGCCATTTCCGGGCCAAATTTTTCAGCCACGGCCAGCCGCATAAAAGCATGCATTTCCTGGGCCTGGTCGGGCGTGGCGGTCTCACCGGTGCCAATGGCCCAAACAGGCTCGTAGGCCAGCACCACTCTCTTCATATCATCGGGCTTCAGGTAAAAAATAACATCTTCTATCTGCTTTTTCACGGCATGAAAATATCCGTTGGTCTTACGCTCGTTTATCTTTTCGCCCACACAGTAAATGGGCGACAAATTATTTTTGAGGGCCACATCAATTTTCTGACGTAGCTCTTCAGATGATTCACTAAAGTAAATTCTACGCTCAGAGTGCCCCGTTAAAACGTATTGCGCCCCGCAGCTGGCTACGCCCGCCGCGCTCACCTCACCGGTATAAGCTCCGGCCGGCAGGTGGTGACAATTTTGCGCGCCCACATGAAAATTGGCTTTCCCGTTTACCAGTCCCGAGATCTTTTCAATGAAAAGAGAAGGAGGAAAAAATATCTTGGTCACTTCATTCCCTTCGGGGCAGCCGGAAATAATGCTCTTTACCAGGGCCTCGGCCTCAGGCAAGGTCTTGTTCATTTTCCAGTTTCCGGCAACGATCTTTTTGCGTGACATATAGTCTCAAAAATAGTGATTTTAGGCGGGGTGACGAAATGTTTTTGGGCGTTACCCCGCGGGAAAAGACGGCTTTACCGAAAAATCTTACGCGGGGCCAGGCTGCAAAGGGGTGCCGTTTTTTGGCTTGCCAAATACAGGGGCAAGCCAAAAGAACCCCTTCGGGCCCTTTGCATCCTTAACGCTGGTTTATTAATGAAAGAGCGAACTAACGCCTGCGTTTTTTGGCCGACGTAGGCGGATTATAAGTGGTGAGTTTAATTTCTGTTTTTTCAGCTATATCCCGAACGACAGTAAATGCCTGGTCTTTGTTTTTTGTTTCAAAAAGCAAAACCTTTTGCCTATGATCCACCGAGAGAAAGCAGACCCTGTATAAGTAATCGTGATAAACAGAATTAATGATCATTCTTTGGGCCTGGCTGCCAGATTCATGACGCATGTAGATCTCTAAAACAGTTATAAAAGGAAACTCATTATAGCTTTTCCAATCACCAAAGGGAATTCCCAAAAAAGAAAAGTAATTCAGGAATCTTTTTCTTTCATAATCGATCCTTGATCCTTTAAATGAAAAGGAAAGTATAAAACCGATTATAAAGAATATGGGTCCGATAATGAGACCTGCCGGATTTTCATCAATGACGGCGAAAAAGCCAAGCACAAGAAAGATGGCTCCAACAATCAGGGCTCCCAGGGGGAAATAAGGCTTGAACGATAATTTAACTGCAGACATGAAAAGGGAGAAATTATTTCACGCGTATACGCGGGTCTAAAATTCCGTAAATGACATCCACGAAGATGTTTATGACGACGAAGAAAGTTGCAAAAATTAAAGTAGCGCCCATTACAACCGGAAGATCGTTTTTAGTTAGCGCTTCGAATACTTCATAGCCAATGCCCTTCCAGCTGAAGATGATCTCTACGAAAACAGCGCCCGCCATCAGTCCGGCAAACCAACCTGAAACCGCAGTAACAACAGGGTTCAGTGCATTTTTTAAAGCGTGCTTTACGATAACAGCATAATACGTTAAGCCTTTTGCGCGGGCGGTGCGTATGTAGTCTTGCGACAAAACATCGAGTAAAGAACTTCGGGTTAACTGTACGATAATGGCCAACGGGCGCATACCTAAGGTGAGTGTGGGGAGAATTAAATTTTTAAGATCCAGTGTTTCGCCCGCCCATACATCTATCGTGTACAGGCTCCCTACGGGCGAGAGTCCCGTGTAGTCTGTAAGGATGTAACCAAAGAGCCAGGCAATGATAACGCCAAAGAAGAACGAGGGCGCCGACATGCCCAGAGCCGACAAGACCAGCGCGAGCCGGTCGAAGAACGTATCCTTTTTAATGGCTGCAATTACGCCGAGAAAGACGCCGAGAATTGTTGCCACGATGATCGAACTTATTGCAAGCACCGCCGTTTCGGGCAGCGTTTCTGTTATGATCTCTGAGACTTTTCGCTTGGTTATGTACGATCTTCGAAAATACGGCGCTTTGGCAATTACGGTTGTGTGCTCGCCAAGATTTAGTACTTCAGTGTAAGAAGTGTATTTTTCTTTGTCGAGATAAAATGCGCTCTTACGATCTTCGGTATTGTGGAACGAAATGAAAGAAAGATCGTTCAGATACATGAAGTATTGTGTAACAAGCGGCTTATCGCGACCTAGGTCACGGTTGATGGCTTCAACAGCTTCTTTGTTTGCACGCTGACCCAGAAGGACCGTAGCAGGATCGCCCGGAAGTACATTGAACAAAAAGAAAATAGAAGTGATAACGCCCAGCAGAACCAGGAAACCATAGGCTATTTTCTTTAAAATGAACTTTATCACAGGCTTCGAAAGGGGATCAAATTACGCAAAATTTCCGAATGACAGTAGGCCAATTAGCTGTTTTAACGGTTTTAAACCCCGGGTATATTTATTTGCCGGATAAAGTTGGGAAAAGAGGGTGTTAAATTTTCAATTATTCGCCGTAGGCTTTTGCCATCAGGCTATCGTCGGCGCTCACTTTTTTGTCGAGCACATCAAATAATTTCCAGGTTTGGTAGGCGGTTTTATCAAGACGGTTGCTTAGCACAACGATTGTTGTCTTATCGCTTTTGCGGTAGTGGAACGCGGTGCGGAAACCGTGCCACCAGCCGTTATGAAAAACAATGGTGTCGCCCATATTGGGGTTGATACGAAAACCATAACCGTAATATTGTCCATACTTGGTGGGCACTTTGGGTTTGGTGGCCGTGTTGACGTTGGAAATAATTTTCCCTTCAAACAAAGCTTTCGAAAACCGAAGCATATCACCGGTGGTAGAAAAAATTCCTTTGTCGCCATACACTGCGTCGAAATCATCGGTGCCCACTTGTTTTTTTCTTTGCGTGAAAGCGAAGGTTTGATGTGGCACTGTATCGAGCGGATGGAAAAAAGAAGTGTGCGTCATTCCCGCTTTATCAAAAACCTCCTGTTTCATGAATGCAGTGAACGGCTGTCCCGACAATTGCTCAACCAATAGTGCCAGTAAAACATAATTGGTGTTGCTGTATTGGAAACGGCGCCCCGGTTTAAAATAGGGGAGGGGTTTTTTATCGCAAAGCAATTCTAACACGCGCTGGTTTGTAAGGGGAATTGAATCTGATCTGTATTGATAGTAGAAATACAAATAATTTGGTAAGCCACTTTTGTGCGTAAGCAAATGCTCAATGGTTGTATTGCAATAGGGAAATCCCGGAAAATATTTATCTACCGGATCTTTTACGTTCAGCTTTCCCTGCTCCACTAATTTCATCACCGCCACGCCCGTAAACATTTTACTTACGGATGCTAATTGAAAAACCGACTCGTTGCACAGTTGCTGTTTGGTAGAAATATTTTCGCAACCAAAAGAATTCTGATAGATCAGCGTATCATGATAAGACACCGCCACGCAGCCATTGAAACACCCTAACTGGTTTTGCTTGGAAAAAAGCGAATCGAGCACATGTTGTTTTTCCCTTAACTCAGGCCGGAATTTCACAACAGGCACCTCATTCTTTGCCGCATTCAATACAGGCATAGCGCTTAAACGGCCCTTGGTGCCCGCCGAAGCCGCAATATGCACCAGGCCATAGGCCGCTGCCGCCAGAACCGGTATGATTATAAAGAATTTACGCATCTAATTGGCGCACAATATAAAGGATTTTTGACCAAATTTGTACCTCAATTCGTCGAATTATCAAGACCCCACTATGGATAAAAAGCTGCCCGATATAACCACTGAACAAGAGGTACAATTCCTTGTACGTACATTTTACGGACGGGTTCTAAAAGATGAACTGCTGGCACCGCATTTTACGCAGATAGATTTCGAACATCATTTTCCAAGAATGTTCGCTTTCTGGAATTTCATCCTGCTCGATAAAGCCGGCTACCAGGGAAACGTTTTTGATAAACACGTAAACCTCCAGATAGAAGAAAAACATTTCGATGCCTGGATAAAACACTTCACCGGCGTGCTCGACGATTTTTTTGAAGGGCCCAAAGCCAACTTAGCAAGACAAAGAGCCGAGGTTCTGAAGTTTACTTTTTTGAGTAAGATGAAAAAGTAGACGCGCGCTCTACACAACATCCCCCTCTCGTGGCTTGCTTGCGCCGCCGCGAATCTCCCCCTTCGAAGGGGGAATAGATCGGACTATTTTTTAATTTTTGCGAATCCTATCTGAAAGAAAAAACCATTCCCCCTTCGAAGGGGGAATTTTCGGTGAGCGAAGCGAACACCGAAAATGGGGGGATGTCGTGTGGGAGTTAAAATTGCGCAGGTTGGAATGCCGGAGGAACATATTGTGTTATCCAAACACTTATCCGGCCTTTTTTCAGATTGTATTCACCGTAAGCATTCGATGTGCTGTCGACGTATTTTCTTTTGAACGTCGGAAAAACGAGCTGGCCCATGGAATCATTCTTCGCGAGTATTGAAAATGGCCGAAAACAATCTTTATAGTAAGACTCCTTTTCCAGTTCGCGTAAAAAAAGATCTCCTCTTTCCTTTAAATAAACCGTATCGTTTCGGGAAGGAAAAACGAACAGATAGTGCATAAGATGACCTTCGTTTTTTCCTTTTCGCTCTACAAACTCTGACTTGTATTTTTTAGTGGGGTATTCGAACTTATTCTTTTTCTCATTGTACTCCAAGGCAGTAAAAGAGGTGCAGGAAAATAATCCCACACAAAAGATCAATATAAACCACTCCTTAATTAATCTTAAAAACATAATCCATATTATACGTCCGCACAAAAACCTTTTCTCCTTTGCGGATGATGTAGGACGGTCCGCTTTTCAGGGGAAGAGTTTGTACAACCGCGCCGGTGCGTTTGTCAATCGTATAAAGAAAATCAGGCTCGGCGGTAAAACCGTAGCCACAGATGATCATGTCGCCGTACAATTCAAAATTCATGGAATTATTTACCAAAGGCTTGGTGCGCCAAATGGTTTTGTAATTTTTTAAATTGATCGCTGAGATATACGCGTTCATTCCTTTGGAGCTGGCCGCATACGTACTGTGACCATGAGCAATGTACATGATAGAATCTTCTATCGTTACCCAATTAATTCTTTGCTCAATAAAATCCAGATCGGCTTTCACGTATTCCGGACTCAAAACATAATTGCCGAAATCTAAAAAATGTAAAGCCGAATCGTTCTTTTTGTTTGTAATAAGCAAAAGAAAGCCCGAAGCAAAATCTTTTCCGTACACAAAGAAATTGTACTTGTCGGCATAGATAGCTTCTACCAGTTTATTTCCGTTGTAGGCAAGCGGGGTTTTATCCGGCACCTTTCCGGCAATTCCTCTAAATGAATTCGGAACTTCGTAAGTGGGTAGCGACAAATTATTGTTTGCAAACCAGTCGGCATCGTCTGTAATATTATTTTTTGTGACGCTTACCTGTGTTAAGGTAAATGTTTTGCTTTTTGTATTGCTTGTGGCAATTTGTCCTTTGAAAGGAGGGCGGTCCATGCCCATGGGGTCTTTGCTTAGTTCAAGCTCCACGCCACTTTTCCAGGTGCCGTCATCGTAAACCAAAATTAACTGGCCATCTTCGGTGGTGGCTTTGCGTTGAGAAAAGGCAAGCAGTGAACAAAACAAGAAGGCTGTAAACAAACGCTGACGCATAAGATAATTTTAGGCTAAGATAATGAATTCTCATACGTACCTTTGCACCGTGTTCGACCCCTTTAAAATAGATCTGCCGGTTACCGACATCATTTCAGATGTGCGCGAGAAACTGGCGGCACAGAACACCCTGATCGTCACAGCTCCTCCCGGCGCCGGAAAAAGTACTTTGCTTCCGCTGGCTTTATTGAATGAGCCATGGCTTCAGGGAAAAAAGATCATCATGCTCGAGCCACGCCGATTAGCTGCAAGAACCATCGCTTCGCGCATGGCTTCGTTGCTGGAAGAAGAGACCGGCGAGACCATTGGTTTCCGGGTGCGTTTTGATACACAAGTTAGTGCCAGGACAAAATTGGAAGTTGTTACCGAAGGAATCCTCACCCGCATGCTGCAGAACGATAACGCCCTGGAGAATGTGGCGATGGTCATCTTCGATGAGTTCCACGAAAGAAATTTACATGCTGATGTCGCGCTCGCGCTTTGTCGGGATGCGCAGCAAGTCCTACGACCAGATTTGCGCATACTGATCATGTCGGCCACACTCAATATGGCCGAGCTTCCAAAACTTCTGAACGCGCCTGTTTCCGAAAGCAAAGGACGACAATATCCCGTAGACGTTATTTATACAAATGATGCGGATCCATTCTTACTGCCTGAGCTAGCGGCGAGCGTTGTGTTCCGCGCAACAAGTGAACACGAAGGCGACACACTTGTTTTTCTTCCCGGCGAAGGAGAAATAAAAAAGTGTGCAGAGATCCTCGAAGAAAAATTACCGGGCTTCGCCATTCATCCGCTGTACGGACAACTTCCGCAGAACCAGCAATACGCCGCCATCATGCCCAATAAATACGGCACAAGAAAAATTGTGCTCGCTACTTCTATTGCAGAAACGAGTTTGACGATAGAAGGAATTCGTATAGTTGTTGATAGTGGTTTTGGCCGTACATCACGCTTTGATGTCGCTTCAGGACTATCAAGATTAGAAACAATTCGCATTTCAAAAGACTCGGCGGATCAGCGCGCCGGTCGTGCCGGACGATTGAGCGCCGGCGTTTGTTACCGTATGTGGACCGCGGCTACACACGAACGTTTGGCTCTACATCGTGTTCCGGAAATTGTGGAGGCCGATCTCGCTTCCATGACACTCGATATGGCGCAATGGGGCGTTGCCGATATACAAAAGCTTACCTGGCTTACACCTCCGCCTAAAACAAACGTGTCGCGAGCAACAGAAACGCTGGAACAACTGAGCGCACTTGAAAAGGGAAAAATTACCGAGCACGGAAAAAAAGTTCACAAGCTGGCATGTCACCCGCGTTTGGCGCATATGCTTTTGATGGCGCAGAAAAAAGAAGAAGTACAATTGGCTACCGATATTGCTGCCTTGCTTGAAGAAAGAGATCCGCTACCGCGCGAATCCGGCATCGACATTAATTTGCGCATTGAAGCTTTGCGCAGAGCGAGGAGCACAAATGGAGGCGGAAAGAAATTCTCTCGAATTGAGAAAGTCGCTGAATCTTACAGAAGAATGTTGAAAGTGGATGAGAGCAACGATCCTGTGGATCCTTACGAAACAGGTTTGCTGCTTGCTTATGCTTATCCCGAAAGAATTGCGATGGCACGACCGGGAAACAACGCGCAGTTTCAATTGGCGAACGGAAAAATTGCAACAGCCGGTCACAAAGATGATCTGGCTCATGAAGCGTGTCTCGCCGTAGCGAATATGGATCTGCGTGATGGCTTAGGAAAAATATTTCTGGCAGCGCCGATCAATCCGAAGGACCTGGTGCATTTGATCAAAGAAGTTGAGAATGTAAGTTGGGACACAAGAAAGGGCGGACTGATAGCCGCCATTGAAACGAAGATAGGCAGCCTTGTTTTGCAGAGTAAACCGTTGAACTCCTACGGAGGCGTTGATACGTTAAGCGTTATTAGTGAAGCGATAACTAAGGAAGGTGAAAGTTTGTTGGACTTGAACGATGAGTTTGGCCAATTGCAGAATAGGATTCTGAGTTTGAAAACCTGGAACCCGGAGGATGGCTGGCCCGACGTTGAAACGAATAACCTATTAACCAATAACCGCGCCTGGCTCGGACCTTATCTGGAAAAAGTAAGAACAACGGAGCAGCTAAAAAAAGTAGATGTTACGGAGGCGCTTCGAAGCTCACTCGATTGGGAAAAACAACAAGCGCTCGAAAAACTCGCACCAAAGAAAATAGAAGTCCCCAGCGGATCTAAAATTCCTTTACAATATTTTGCCAATGGAGCGCCGCCGATTTTGGCCGTTCGCTTACAGGAAGTTTTCGGTATGGCCGATACACCCAAAATAAACAACGGAAAAACTTCTGTGCTTTTGCATTTGCTTTCGCCGGGCTATAAACCCGTGCAGGTCACCAGCGATCTCCGCAGCTTTTGGGACAAGACCTATTTTGAAGTGCGTAACGAACTAAAACGCCGTTACCCCAAACACGCCTGGCCCGAGCAGCCGTGGGATGCGAAGGCGGTGGCGAAAGGAAGAAGTTTTAAGTAATTTCTTTGTAATTCGCGATTCGCGAATTGCAAAACCAGCCAATAAAATAATTAAAGAATTTAAAATCAACAAAATAACTAGTAATAATAAACAATATTGTTTAAACAAAAATGATTATATTTGCATATGAATAGATCAATTTCAATAGCCAAAGGAATACACCCCGGCTTGTTCCTGGAAAGAGAATTAAAAAAAAGAAAACTAGCCAAGGGAAGGTTCGCTTTATTGATCCACGAATACCCGCAAACACTTACCGCCATTACCAAGGGTAAGCGCAATATGAATCCTGGACTTGCGCTTAAGATAGAAAAGGAGCTCGGCTTTGACGAAGGAGACTTCATGGTGCTACAGGCTTATTATGAAGTTGAGCTGGAGAAAAGAAAGCGGCCCGTTATAAAACCCGACCTTAGCAAAATACGACGCATTTTATTTTGGGACACAACATTCGAGAAGATCGACTGGCAAAAACACAAAAACAGCGTTATCAAAAGAGTATTTGAGAGAGGCAATGAAGAGGAGAAGGAAGAAATAACAAGGTTTTACGGAGCCCGAACAGTAAAGGCGGCATTGAAACATGACTAAAGAGCTCCATTATAATACAGTTAACCCATATCTTTTAAACGTGCTCATGCAATTAATGAGCGCGAAAGAATTTGCGTCATTTAGATTAGTGGGCGGCACCTCCTTAAGTTTACAGCGCGGGCACAGAATATCAATTGACATTGATCTTTTCACAGATGCAGAATATGGCTCGATTGATTTTGATGAACTTGATAGATCGCTCCGCCAGAATTACAAATACGTAGATACTGCCCAAACCGGCGAACCGGGCATGGGAAGATCATACTTTGTTGGTAGAAATAAAGAGGACTGTGTAAAGCTGGATATTTTTTATACCGATCCATTTATCTTCCCTGCGCTTGAGATGAACGGAATTCGCTTAGCAACCATTGAAGAAATAATAGCCATGAAACTCGAGGTGATCATTCGCGGAGGGAGAAAAAAAGATTTCTGGGACCTGCACGAATTAACCGGCGATCTCACGCTTAAACAAATGCTGGAATTGCACGAAAAACGCCATCCTTATTCGCACGATGCAGGACTCATAAAAAAGCAGTTCAGCAATTTCTCAAAAGCCGACAATGATGGCGCCCCTGATTGTTTAAGAGGCCACACTTGGGAATTAATTAAGCTCGACATGCAGGACTTCTCTAAAACATAGACTTTCGTCGACAAAGAGATAAAATAATTTTTCTATCTTCCCCTATGTTTTCCCGTCTTTTGCTAAGCGTATTTTTACTGGGCAGCGTTCTTGCAAGAGCACAGAGCGACTCATTGCGCGCACTTCTTAAAACAGCGAAGGAGGATACAAACAAAGTTTTACTCCTAAACAGTTATGCAGATACATTCTGGCAGAGTGGTCGGCCGGATAGTGCGGAGATCATAGCCAATCAAGCGATCTCCTTAGCAGATAAACTCAATTTTAAAAGAGGATTGGCCAAAGCCTACAACAGTTTGGGCGTGGCCCGCAACCAGCAGGGAAATTTTACCGGCGCGCTTGAGAGCCATCTTATGAGCTTGAAGCTGAACCGCGATCTCCAGTACAAACCCGGAACCGCTTCGGCCTATGCGAACGTGGCGGGAACTTATATCAACCTGGGAAATTATCCCGAGGCGCTCAAAAATAGTTATGCAGCCTTAAAAACCTACGAGTTAATTCCGTTCAAGCCCGGCATGGCCACTTCGTATATCAATATTGGCGCGGTGTATTTTAACCAAGGCAATTTTCCCGATGCACTTATTAATTACGAGTTGGCACTGCAGATCAGTAAGGAAAGTAATTACCCCCGAGGCATGGCCAACTCCTATATACAGATTGGTAACATTTATTATAACGGGCACAAATATGAAGAAGCGTTAAAGAACCACGCCGAAGCGCTGCGCATACAAAAAGAGACCGGTGATGTGGATGGCGAAGGAACTTCTTACAGTAATATAGGCTCGGTTTACCAAGACCAAAAACTATACGATAAGGCGCTGGAGAATTTTTTCCGCTCGCTTAAATTAAAGGAGCTGATAGGCGACCGGTTGGGAATGGATATTGCCATGGGAAATATCTCGAGCGCTTACGACAAAAAAGGCGATCTGGAAAAAGCCGAAGAGTATGGACAAAAAGCTTTAAAAATTGCCAATGAAATAAACGACCTGGAAGGAGTAAAGGAGCTGAACATGAACCTGAGCACTATCTACGAAGAAAAAGGACTCATGCAAAAAGCGCTTACGCATTACAAAGCCTACATAGCCGCCCGCGACAGCCTGGTGAACGAAGAGAATACCAAAAAGACCGTGCAACTGGAAATGAACTATGAATTTGACAAAAAAGAAGCCGCCACTAAACTGGAACAGGAAAAAAAGGACGCCGTAGCGGCGGCCGAGGTCCGGCGCCAAAGGATCATTTTATTGGCGATCTCTTGTTTTGGATTGCTGGTACTTGGTTTTGCCGTATTTGCCTACCGCAGCTTCTTACAAAAACGCAAAGCCAACGAAGAAATTACCCGCCAAAAGGATATGATAGAGATGAAGCAGGAAGAAATTCTCAGCAGCATACGCTACGCGAAACGGATACAAACAGCGCTGTTGCCTTCGGAGAGGGTGGTGGGAAAAATGCTTAAAAGAAATTAAATTATGTTGTCACGCTTTTGCAAATTGTGTCGAGCGCAAAGCAACTGAATATTCTCAACTTTTAGAGAAGTACCGCCTTTCGAAAATGGAAGAATATGGTCGAAATGTAAATTATCGGAGCTTCCACAAGTAACACATTTACCGTTGTCGCGTCTCCAAACTTCTAATTTGACTGACGTAGGAATCATTCGGTTATGCGCTAAATCCTTTAGTGTAACCACATTTTGCGATATGGACTCAATAGTTTTATCAGTAATATCAAATTGAAATTTAAAAACTTTTCTTCGCCCACTTTTTTCTTGCCAGGCATCCTTCAATTCAAAAACGCCATTGTAAACCCAAATGCCATCTTTAATTTTTTCATAAACTTTTACTAATTCCGCGGCTAGCTCTTTTTTCTTGTATTTAACTGCGGCGTTGAAAAACTTTCCATTTTCAGTTAATTTTCCCGAGGGTGATTTCAACGGCTGATCAACATTTTTTGGAATTTTGGCCCAATTTTTTTGTGCATCATGCCCTTCGTAAATTAAAGTTTTTCCTTCGTTTTCAGTCTTATCAGAATATGGAGCCCCTTTTCTTTGAGACATTAAAATTACTGTGGTCCTACCCTTGCATTGGAAATTCATCCCTTTCTGTAAGGAAAAACCTTCCTCCATGCACATCGCACTATGAGAGATTATATCTCCTGGCTGAATCATTTCTTAAATTCTTTTGAATTAAAAAATTCAGCAATTGATACTTCCAAGGCTTTAATTATTCTTTCTAAAATTTCAACGGAAACATTCCTTCTTCCGTTTTCAACATCCGTAATATATGTGCGATCGACTTCAGCTTTATACCCTAATGCTTCTTGCGAAATTCCAAGCTCTTTACGAAGCTCTTTAATCCTCTTTCCTACTTTGTTCTTGATATTCACGGGATTAAAAGTATAGGTATGTGGCCTATAAGTCAACGGACTTTAAGGGTCATTTCATTATATTTGCCTACCAACATGAACATAAAATTCAATTATCTCTACAGAGACGCTGCTAACTACAAAACATTTGGTTTTGTAGTTTTCTCAAATCCAGATGGCATCGATCTGAATCAATTGGAAAAATTGATTCAGAATAAGTTGCTCGATGGTGAATTTTTTGAACCGAAGAGATTCGGCATTCCTCACCTAAGACATTTGGATTTTCCATTTGATCTTGAATTGGATCACGATTGGAACGAGTTTCATTCAGTAGAAAAAACCACAGAAATGCCCACTGATAAAAGGACAATAAAGGAGTTTCTTCTCCAAATAGGGATTTAGACCCCAATTTCCCTCAAAACCACCCTCTTAACAATAGTTAAAATCAATAAAATACGGGGTATTTTTAGTATTTTCGCCCTCCGAAACCGTGAAGAGCGTAAAAGAGCAAATAGACCTTAACCGCCTGCCTAAGCACATTGCCGTTATTATGGATGGCAACGGGCGCTGGGCCAAAAGCAAAGGAGCTTCCCGCATCTTTGGGCACCAGAACGGGGTAAAATCGGTTAAAGAAACCGTAGAAGCCTGCGCCGAGATAGGCGTAGAGTACCTCACCCTGTACGCTTTCAGCACCGAGAACTGGAACCGTCCCGCCGAAGAAGTACAGGCCCTGATGGAATTGTTAATTAAGACCATCTTTGACGAAACCCCCACACTAAACAAGAACAATATCCGTTTACTGGCAATTGGCGACATAAAAAGTCTGCCCGCCAAATGCCAGGAGCAATTGGCATCTGCCATGAAGGAGACCTCTAAAAATACAAGATTGAGTTTGGTGCTGGCGCTGAGCTATTCTTCCAAGTGGGAGATCATGAACGCCATTAAACAAATTGCACAAGACGCGAAGGACGGGAAATTAGCCCCCGAGCAAATAAATGAAGTGATCTTCGAAAATCATTTGTCAACCGCCGGCATGCCGCATCCTGAGCTGATGATACGCACCAGCGGAGAACACCGCATCAGTAATTTTTTACTGTGGCAACTGGCGTATGCCGAATTTTATTTTACAGATGTGATGTGGCCCGATTTTAGAAGAGAAGATCTTTACAAAGCCATTATTTCTTACCAGCAGCGCGAACGCCGTTTCGGAAAAACCGGCGAACAGGTTAAACAGCCCAATTGATTTGAAGAAGATAGTTTACATATTGATCCTGTTCTTTGCTGCGCAAATTGGTTTTGCCCAGGGCCCGATCGTTATGGGCAGCGACAGCATTGATTACGCAAACCCGAAGGAATATGTGATCGCCGCTCCACCCGAAATAGAGGGAGTAACAACACTTGATATAAGCGTATTAAGATTGGTTTCCGGTTTGTCGCAGGGACAGCGCGTAAAAGTGCCCGGCGAAAAATTTGAGAACGCCATTAAGAATTTATGGAAACAGGGATTCTTTGACGATGTGCAGATCGTTGCTACAAAAATAGAGGGCGAAGCCATTTACCTGAAAATTATTTTGCAGGAAAAACCCCGCATGGGCCGCCTGGCTTTTCACGGAAAATTTAAAAAGAAAGAACGCGAAGATTTTGTAAGCAGGCTTCGTCTCACGCCAAACAGGATACTTACCGATCAGTTGATGTCGCATGTTCAGAACAGCATCAAGGAGTTTTACCTGAACGAAGGCTACGCAAAGGCCACCGTGACCACAAAATGGGAAGACTCTAAAACATCCAAAGTAAAGAAAGACCTGCACATCTATATCGAGAAAGGGAAAAAGGTCCGCATTCAAAAGGTAGAGATCTTCGGCAACGAAGTTGTTTCTGACGGAAAGTTGAGAAGAAGATTAAAAGACACCAAATCTTACAAGTGGTATTTCTTCCGTGGAGGAAAATTCCTGCAGGAGAACTTAGAAAAAGACGAACCCAAAATGCTGGACAAATACTTAGCACTGGGTTACCGCGATGCGCGTGTGGTAAAAGACAGCGTGTATTACGTGAGCAAGAACCGCGTGAAGATCGACATCACGGTTGATGAGGGGAACAAATATTATTTCCGCAATATTAACTGGATAGGTAACGCCAAATATCGCAGCGGCCAGCTCGACACCATTCTCGGCATCAAAAAAGGAGATGTGTTCAACCAATCGTATTTAGATCAGAAATTGTTCATGAACCCAAGCGGTTACGATGTAACATCGTTGTACATGGATGACGGATATTTGTTCTTCCAGCTATCACCTGCCGAGGTGAACGTAGAAAATGATTCTATCGATCTTGAAATACGCATGTTTGAAGGAAAACAGGCCATGGTGAACCGCGTAACCATTACCGGTAATACCAAAACAAATGATCACGTAATTATGCGTGAGATCCGTACAAGGCCGGGCCAGTTATTCCGCCGCAGTGATGTGCAGCGTAGTATTCGTCAGTTACAACAGCTGGGTTATTTCAACCCGGAAGTGATGGACGTAAAACCTCAGCCCAACCAGGCCGACGGAACTGTAGACATTGAGTACATCGTAGAAGAAAAACCAAACGACCAGATCTCGCTTTCGGGAGGTTGGGGCGGAGGCCGTGTAATTGGAACGCTGGGCGTAACCTTCAACAATTTCTCGGCAAGGAATTTCTTCAAGAAAGATTCGTGGGCGCCGCTACCGAGTGGAGACGGACAACGTTTAAGCGTGAGCGCACAGAGTAACGGGATCTATTACCAGGGATATAATATCTCCTTTACCGAACCTTGGTTAGGTGGAAAAAAACCCCAATCACTTTCGGTAGGCGCTTACTACAACGTACAGAACTTTGCGGGCACACCCCGTAAAATAAAAGTGGATGACAAGCGTATTGTAAATCCCAATTCATCTTTCATGACCTCGGCCACCGCCAACGTGGGATTCAGCAAAGTACTGAAATGGCCGGATGATTATTTCTCTATGTACATCGACCAAACGTATTCGTACTATACGCTGCACAACGCTTCGGTGTTCCTGTTCCAGAACGGATATGCCAATAACATTAAAACAACTTTCAATATCAGTCGTAACTCTTTACAGGGCAACCCCATCTTCCCAACCGGCGGATCTTCCATCAGCATGACCTCGGTATTAACTCCGCCGTATTCTTTGGTGAACGGAAAAGATTACAGCAAGCTTGACAACGCCGAGAAGTATAAATTTTTGGAATACCAGAAATACAAATTCACCACGCACTGGTATATGCAGTTAACCAACCAGAAAGCCCCGGAAGGAAAAGAAGCGCACAACTTAGTGTTGCGCGCAAGCTACGGTTTCGGTGTGCTGGGCATGTATAACAAAGCTGTGGGTGTTGCTCCGTTCGAACGCTTTTACTTAGGGGGTAGTGGTTTAACAGGTTACTCACTCGATGGTCGCGAGATCATTGCGCTTCGTGGGTATGCGGATAACTCTATTTCGGGTGCTGATAGTCGTGGTAACTGCATCATCTCAAAATACACAATGGAATTGCGTTACCCGCTTTCATTGAACCCGCAGGCTACGATCTTCGCGCTTGCTTTTGCTGAGGCGGGGAATGCTGAGCAGCGTTACAAAGATTTCAATCCGTTCAACGTAAAACGCAGCGCGGGTGTGGGTGTAAGGATCTTCCTCCCGATGTTTGGTCTCTTAGGACTTGATTACGGTTGGGGCTTTGATACGGTTCCGTACAATCCAACAACAGGCCAGGGCAAAGGACAGTTCCACTTTACCATTGGCGCACAGTTAGGCGAGTTATAATAAAAAATATAAAAAACATGAAAAAAGTAATTCTAATTATCGCGGGGTTCTTTCTACTGAGCAGCGCGGCGGTTGCGCAAAAGCTCGGGTATGTAGATACGGAGTATATCCTTAACCAGATCCCTGAGTACAAAGCCGCAAAATCGGAGTTGGATAAGAACTCGGCCGACTGGCAAAAAGAGATCGAAGCGAAATACGCCGAGATCGATAAACTGTACAAGGCCTACCAGGCCGAGCAGATCCTGTTAACCGACGACCTGCGCAAGAAACGCGAGAACGAGATCATCAACCGTGAGAAAGAAGCGAAAGACCTGCAAAAGCAGCGCTTTGGTGTTGACGGAGACCTTTTCAAAAAGCGTATGGAGCTTGTAAAACCTATCCAGGATAAAGTTTATACCGCTGTTAAAACCGTTGCCGAGAAAGCCGGTATCGCCATCATTTTTGATAAGGCCAGCGATATGATGATGCTTTACGCCAATCCTAAATACGATAAGAGCGATGATGTGCTGGTGTTCTTAGGATACAATAAAACAAAAGGAAAATAACTTAAAAGACCTTCAATAAAAAAACCCAGATGTTACAGTCTGGGTTTTTTGTTTTAGGCCTATTCGCTTAATTCTTTATGATCTTCTTTGTGATGATCCCCGCATCGCAGCTTAGCTGGATCATGTAGATGCCATTCTCGGAGCTTCCCATGTCGATGTTTATATCGCCGGAAGGATTAACAAGGAGCTTGCTGTAAACTTCATTTCCAAGGGCTGAGTAAACCTTCATAGCTAATTTACCGCTCACACTCGAATTGAAATGGAGGTAAAGATCTCCGCTTGTTGGGTTAGGATACACACTCACCAGCCTATCGAGGATCAATTGTACATTGGTAGTACGATTGTTCTTGATGTTTGATTTTGATTTCACGATCGAACCTTGTATTCCGTTCGCTTCCCTTGCGGTAGGAGTACAGGTAATGTTCCAGATCGTCTCTACACGCCAGTCGGCCTGCGCCTGGTAGGTTGCGTATTGCGGATCGTTAATAGAAGTAGAAGATGCGCCCGCTGTAGCCGCCGTTGTATAGTTACCGGTGGCCCCCAGGTTATCGCGCTTTAAAACGTAGTTAGACAATCCCGGTACCGGTATCGACTGACCTTCTATCTCGTATTGGTTCCACAGGAAAAGGCTGCTGATGTTGTATTGGTAAATGGAGTTGTGATAGAGACTCTTCGGGCTCAGCACGCCGCAGGTATCAATGAAAGCCAATTTGTAACGGTAAGTAGTAATGTTCGGATCACCATTCACCGCACCAATGCTACGTGCTGTATCGGTAAACTGACTCAACATAGAGTAAGGAAGTTTGGCAATTGCAACGTAATTACCGTTGGCTGTATCGCGATACACCACAAACGTATCTGCATTCTGGTAAAGTGTTTTATCCCAAATGATCACGTTATTGATAGAAAGGCTGTCAACAGTAACCATACAAATGGCCGGTGCCGCAGGAGGTGGAGCAGTAACCGAAATGGTAGCTGTTTTCGCGCAGTTATTGGCATCAATTCCGGTAACTGTATAAACCTGGGCAGTAGAAGGGAAGGCAACGCCATCTGTGACACCGCCGGTCCAGGTATAGGTAGTAGCGGTACCACTGCCCGTAAGTGTAACAAAAGTTCCGGGACAAATATTGGTAGCAGATGTATTGGCGCTTACGGTTGGCAGAGGGTTTACGTTCACTAATTGAGTCAGTGTTTTTGTGCAGGAGTTTGAGCCGGTAGCCGTTACTGTATAGGTAACTGTAGCTGTAGGTGAGAAAACAACGCCATTTGAAATTCCGCCGGTCCACGTATAGGTGCTGGCGCCGCTGGCGGTTAAAGTTACCGGGCTGCCGCTACAGACTACAGTGGCTGTAGCATTGATCGTTACAGTTGGACTTGGATTTACAAAAACCTGGATAGTGCCGCTGCTTGTGCAGCCTGTACCTCCGGCAGAAGACGTAACGGTGTAGGTTGTAGTTACTGTTGGCGAAACCACAACGAGAGTTCCGGTAAGAGAACCAGGCATCCAGATCTGGTTGATCCCATCACCTACATCTTTGATCGAGGTGCTTTGTCCCTCGCAAATAGTTGATGGCCCTCCGGGCAGTGTTTGAACCGTTGGCACGGGATTTACAGTAACATTTACTACAGATTGAAGATTTATTCCGCACCCTGCGCTTGAAGCCGTAACGGTATAGGAAGTGCTGGCTGTAGGAGTAATGGCAACAGTTGCGGTTGTTGCGCTTCCTGCGTTAGCACTCCAGGTATAAGTATCCGCTCCGGATGCAGTTAGCAAACCGCCGCTTCCGTAACAGATAGGCTGCGAAGCACCTGTTACAGAGAGAGTGGGAAGCGTGTTTAACAGAACCGTAAGGTTGTTAGAGCCAAGATTAGCCGTAACAATATCCGGTCTACCATCTTCGTTAAGGTCTGCAACAACCAGGTCGCGCGGAGAATTTCCCACAGGAAAATTTCCGACATTCATCATGCCTCCGGTACCGTCTCCCTGGAGGATATGCACTTCGCCGGAGGCATAAGCGCAAACTGCAGCATCCAGTTTTCCGTCCATATTAAAATCGCCCATGGCAATTGCACGCGGGGCCGAGTTTACGGTTACTGTGGATGATGTGGTATAGGTAGCGTTTCCCGGGCCCAGGCAAACGCTTACATTATTTGAAGCGGCGTTGGCAACCAGAAGATCTATGGTTCCATTTACGTCAAGAGATGTGCTCGTTATACCAAACTGACCACTTCCACCGGTGTTGTAATTATTAATGGGCATAAAAGTTCCATCGCCTAGCCCTCTTGCCACAGAAATATTATTTGATCCCTGGTTAGAGGTGGCAAAATCAAGATTATTATCGTTATTAAAATCTCCCGTACACAAGCCTATAGGACCATTGCCGACAGATACGTTTAGCATAGAAAAATTTCCTGCCCCGTCATTTATCAAAACAGTAACCGCGCTCGACCCCTGGCAGGAAGCCGCAATATCCATAAAGCCGTTCTGGTCAAAATCAGCAGCTATTACTCTTTTTGGACTGTTGGCCGTAGGCCACTGAGACGACATTGTGAAGGTTCCAACACCGGTATTGTCAAATAGGGTTACCTGATTGTTTTGGTTGTTTGCCACAACAAGATCTGGTTTTCCATCATTGTTGAAATCGCCGGTAGCTATACCTTCCGGAGTGTTGCTACCCCCCATGGTTTGATTTAGAGTAAGAATTCCCGTACCATTTCCGAAGAACACGGAAACCTGGTTGTTTGTGCGGTTCGTATTTGCTACGTCGATATGACCATCGCCGTTAAAATCACCCTTGCAAATACCCCACGGATCGTTGGGCGTGGTGTAGTTTACGGGCGAATTAAAACATACCTGGGCGGAAGCAACTAACGTAAATAGTGAGAAAAGCGAAAAAAGAAATTTTTTCATTTAATTATTGTTTTGAGATGCGTTTGGTGATAATGCCGGTATTACCTGCTATACGAACGATATAAGTGCCCGAAGAAAATTCGGTTAAGGAAACATTCAGCTCATCAGAAGCATTGGATGTGGCCGAATAAACTTCCTCTCCAAGAACCGAGAAAACTTTTACAGTTACATTTCCCTGTAAAGAACCGAAGTCAATTACAAAGTTTCCGTTGTTGGGGTTCGGGTAGATAGCGATCGAACTTTCGATCGTGTTCTTGATACCAATGCCACGGTTGTTTGTGATATTCGATTTCGCTTTTACAATAGCACCCTGCGATGAATTGTTGCCGTAACGCGCAGTAGGCGTACAGTTAAATCCAAGCGCTTCTACTCGCCAGTTGGCAATGTTCTGATAGGTTCCGTATTGCGGATCGTTGAGCGTATTCTGTGTTCCTGTAACAGTTCCCACAAGTGTCCAGATGCCATTATTCGCATTGTCGCGCATCAGGTTGAATTGCGTAACAGGCGTGGAGGCGCTCTCAACCGCGTACGTGTTCCAGGTAAAAGTACCGGTTTGGTTATCCACAAAGAAAACCGTGTTGTGATAAGGACTTTTGCTGCTTATAAGACCGCAGGAATCTTTTACCGCAATTTTATAACGGTAAGTTCCAACGTTTGGATTTCCGTTGGCAGGACCAATGCTGCGCGCTGTATCTACGTAGAAACTTGAATCGGCATGAGCGATCGTAGCTATCAAGCTATAAGTATTCGTAGTGGTCTCACGATACACAACAAAGCTGTCGCTTGCCTGGAATGGCGTTTTGTCCCAATAGATAATGTTGTATTTAGACGAGTCGTCAGTAGTGATCTCACAAATGTTTGGTGTTGCCGGAGGGATCACATTTACCGTATCATAATTCTCGGCCGATTGGCAACCGGTTGCCGGAAGCGAAATAGTAACCGTATAGATCATATTGGACGA
>JANWKZ010000020.1 GCA_025451115.1 Bacteroidia bacterium
ATGTAACCCAGGATCTGTAAAGCCAAACCCACGTAAACCGACCTTACCTGTCCCAGCCTCGGGTTGATCACGCGCACCAATCCGCCTTGCACAACTGCTATCAGTATTCCAACAACGCCTAAAGAATATCCAACCATGTCTTCATCCCACTTGAACTTCTCCATGGTAAAGAAAGACCAGTTGCTTTGTATGGAGTGGCCGGCGAGGAAAACCAGAACTATTGTCAGCAACAGGCCGAGTAGCATCGGGTAACGTTTCAGGTTCAGCATCGCGCCAACGGGGTTGGCTCTTTTCCATTCGAAGGCGCGGCGACTTTCTTTTGGTAAGGATTCGGGAAGAATGAAATAACCGTAGAGCCAGTTGAGCATAGTGAGCGCCGCCGCCGCGTAGAAAGGAACGCGTGTGCCGAATTTTCCGAGTAAGCCGCCAATTACGGGGCCTAAAATAAATCCAACGCCGAACGCCATACCTATCATGCCGAAGTTCTGGGCGCGTTTTTCGGGTGGAGAAATATCTGCGATGTAGGCTCCGGCCGTTGTAAAGCTGGCACCCATAATGCCCGCGAGTATCCTGCCCACGAAAAGCCATCCAATGTTAGGCGCAAACGCCAGTAATAAATAATCAAGTGAAAAACCGAAAAGTGAAATTAATAATACGGGTCTTCTTCCGAAGCGATCGCTCATAGCGCCGAGAATGGGAGAGAAGATGAACTGCATGCTTGCGAAAGCGAACATCATCCAGCCTCCGTACTTAGAAGCATCGCTCATGGTGCCGCCTGTAAGTTCTTTGATCAGGTTGGGCATGATGGGAATGATGATCCCGAAACCGGTCACATCGATCAGCAGTGTAATAAAAATAAATCCGAGGGCGGGTTTTTTCGGCATGGATGCAAAAATAAGAAATATCGGCTTTTATCTCCTTCTTTTCTTTTTGCTTTTACCGTTACCGCGGTTGTATTTATCCTTTTGTGGGTGGTGCTTTTTTCCTTTTGAATGTCCGCGCTCACTTTTCTCTACCGGAACACTGTCGTTGCCTTCCACGGTACCTTCAATAACGAAGGTAAGCTGTTTTTTCAGCATGTCGGCATCCTTCACTTCTATCATCACTTTGTCGCCCAGGCGATAGGTTTTGCCGGTACGTTTACCCACGTAACGGTAGTTATCTTCATCAAACGTGTAATAATCATCTTTCATATCGCGTGGCCTGATCATGCCTTCGCATTTGTTCTCCAGGATCTCGGCATAAATGCCCCATTCTGTAACGCCGGAAATGACCGCGAGAAATACCTGGCCTACTTTATCGAGAAGGAATTCCACCTGTTTGTATTTTATGGAAGCACGCTCAGCCTCGGCGGCCATTTTTTCCTGGTCGGAGGAGTGTTTGCAGAAGTTCTCCAGCTCTTCTTCGTTGCTGTACTTGCCGCCCGCGAGATGGGCTTCCAGTAAACGGTGAACCAGCATATCGGGATAGCGACGGATAGGAGAGGTGAAGTGTGTGTAAAAATCAAACCCTAAACCATAGTGACCGATATTCTTTGTGGTATAAACAGCCTTGGGCATGGAACGTATCGTAAGTATCTCGATCGTGCCTTGTTCGGGTTTTCCTTTAACGTCTTGCAAAAGTTTGTTGATGGATTGGGTAACGGTTTTTTTGTTCTGCGTGTTCATGGTGTACCCGAATTTGCCTACGAAGTTGGAAAGATCAGTAAGCTTATCGTTGGATGGCGAGTCATGCACGCGATACACTGCCGGCAGCTGCTTGTGTTTTTGTTTGTTCTCATGGGCTTTGTTTAGCAAGGTGGCCACCTGTTTGTTTGCCAGCAGCATAAAATCTTCAATGAGCTTGTGCGCGTCCATCTGCACTTTGAAATAAACGCCCATGGGCTTGCCCATATCGTCGAGATGGAATTTCACTTCTTCTTTATCAAAGAACAATGAGCCGTTCTTGCTTCGTCGCTCACGCAGTTTTTTTGCGAGCGAATCGAGGATCAGGACCTCCTCTACATGATCGCCCTTTTTCTTTTCAATGATCTCCTGCACTTCTTCGTAAGCAAAACGGCGGTCGCTGAAAATAACGGTCCGCCCGAACCATTCGTTCTTGATATTGGCATCCGTATCCATTTCAAAAACGGCCGCGAAACAAAGTTTTTCTTCTTTGGGGCGCAGAGAGCAAACAAAATTGCTGAGTACTTCGGGTAACATCGGGATCACGCGATCCACGAGGTAAACGGAAGTAGCTCTCTCTAATCCCTCATCGTCAATGGTGGATCCGGGTTTTACGTAGTGTGTTACGTCGGCAATGTGCACGCCTACTTCGTAATTTCCGTTATCCAGTTTGCGGAAGGAGAGCGCGTCATCAAAATCCTTCGCGTCGTGGGGATCGATGGTGAAAGTAAGAATGCCGCGAAAATCTTTTCTTTTGGCAATTTCTTCTTTCGTAATATTGGTTGGAATGCTTTTCGCGGCCTTTTCAATGGCATCAGGAAAATGCTCGGGCAAACCATATTCCGCCATGATGGCGTGCATCTCGGTTGTATGTGAGCCGGGATAGCCTAAAACTTCAGTGATCTCTGCTATGGGACTGGGTTCGGCCTGGTTCCACTTCAGGAGATTGATCAGTACTTTTTGTCCATCCTTCACATCCTTGCTTTTATCACGTGGAATAAAAAAATCGACATGGATCTTATGATTATCGGCAACCACGAAGATATTTTTCGGTGTTACCTGCGCGGTCCCCACAAAATCGTTTCGTTTGCGCTCTATTACCTGTACCACTACACCTTCTTTTCTACGGCCGGGGAAACTGTTCACCAGGATCTTCACCGTATCGCCATTCAGTGCGTCTTTTGTACGGCCTTTCTCTATGTAAATATCGGCGTCTTTCTCGGAGGTGATCACATAAGCCGCGCCGCTGGAAGTAAAATCGATGCGACCGCTTATATGCTGCTCCACTACTTTGTACTGGAACTTGCCTTGCTCTTTTTCGGTAATGAGTCCCTTTTCTTTTAACGCTTCCAACACTTCGATGATGGCCAGGCGACCGGGTTCATCATTCACTTCAACCATAGCAGAGAGCTGCCTGTAATTGAGTGCGCGCGAGGCGTTGTGTTTCAGTACGTCGAGAATCTCCTCGAAAAGGAAATTATTTTGTTTTTTATTTTTCTTAGCCATAAATTCTTTTTACGCTTCAGCTTTGTACTTTCAGGTTTTCGATGGCTTTTTCCACCGCTTTCGGAAAGTAAAAATACTCAAGCTCGTGTATCTTTTGAGCCAGGCTTTCAGTTGTGTCGTCATCACTTACTTTACACATAGCCTGCAGGATGTGTTCTCCATGATCGTATTCCTCATCCACATAATGCACCGTAATACCACTCGCTTTGTCGCCGGCCTTTAGAACCGCTTCATGCACTTTTTTTCCGTACATGCCTTTTCCGCCATGAGCAGGCAGCAGGGCGGGATGGATATTGATGATGCGGTGCGGAAATGCCTTCACTATCTTTTCGGGTATCTTCAATAAAAAGCCGGCCAGTACGATCAGGTCGGTCTTCTCGGTGTTCAGAAAATCAACGAGCTGTTCGGTGTAATTGTTCAAGGCTTCTTTCGAAACGATCTGGATGTTCTTTTTGAAAACTTCGGCGCGTTTCACAACGCCCGCTTCCGGGTTATTGGTAACAATGATCTTGATCTTTACTTCTTTGCTGGCTGCGAAGTGCCTGATGAGGTTCTCTACGTTTGTGCCTTCGCCCGAAGCAAAAATGGCCACGTTTGTCATAGCCCGAAATTAACTTTTACAAATCCTGCAAATGCCCCAAGTTTTGCGTACTTTTGAACACTTGTAAGCATGCACAACCAGCTTTATATCATATGGGATGCCAGTAAGGATATTTTTACAATCCCCGGTATCAACTGGCCCGTTCGCTGGTATGGATTGCTGTTCGCCTGCGCTTTCCTGGGTAGTCAATTTATCATGAGCAAGGTTTTCAAGATCGAGCAAAGACCGCCCAAGTATCTCGATATTCTCACCATTTACATTGTGGCCGGCACGGTTTTAGGAGCTCGCCTTGGACATTGTCTTTTCTATCAACCGGAGGTCTATTTTAAACATCCGCTCGACATTTTAAAGATCTGGGAAGGAGGACTTGCGAGTCATGGCGGCGCTATCGGGATCATATTGGCCATATGGTTGTATTGTAAACGAACGGGAGAAAGCCTGATGTGGCTGTTCGATCGTATTACGCTTGTGGTTCCTTTTTCCGGGATGCTTATCCGGATCGGCAATCTTATGAACCATGAGATCGTGGGGCTTCCTACCAATGTTTCCTGGGGTTTTAAATTCATGCGTAATGATGAAGACCTGGCGGAACTTGCATTAGATGGCGTGGCAATACCTGCCAGGCATCCATCGCAATTGTATGAAGCTGCCTTCTGTTTGTTCCTTTTCCTGCTCATGTTATATCTCTGGAAAACGCGCCGGCATGTGCTGCCCCCCGGTTTTATGTTCGGTTTGTTCTGTGTGCTTTTGTTCACCCAGCGTTTCATTGGCGAGTTCTTCAAGGAGGTACAAGTGAGCTGGGAGAATAAGATCGATTTCAACATGGGCCAAAATCTCAGTATTCCTTTTATAATTTTCGGTGCTTTTCTTATGTTCAGCTCCTACCGCAAACAAAAGCGATTGCAAAAGAACACCGAGTAATTAATTGTCGAGCTTCTTCAGGCATTTGACAAGATCTATTCCTTTACCGAGTATTCCCGAAAAAATATCTCCTTTCTTTTCTAATCTTTTCAAAGTATTGTATATAGTAAAATCCTGCGGCGTTAACCCGGGTCTTACTTCTTTCCACTCCAAAGGCATGGAAACAGTAGCTCCATCTTTTGGACGTAGGCTGTAAACGGAGGAAATGGTTTGTCCGCGGCGGTTCTGCAAATGATCCAGATAGATCATTTTGTTTCCTCTTTTCTTCAGGTTTCTCTCCAAACTGGTGAAACCCGGTAATTGTTCCCGCGCCATGATGCACACCAGGTGAGCAAAATCCTTTAACTGATCATAGGTATATTTCTTCTGCGTGGGAACGTACACATGAAGACCTGTTGCTCCGGATGTCTTGCAAAAACTTTTGGCTCCGGCCAAATCAAAAATGTCTTTAAATATAAGAGCCGTTTCTATGACCTGTTCGAAGGTGTTCTTTTCGGAAGGATCGATATCGATGATCATATAATCCGGGTGATCGAGCTTTTGTATGGTGGAATGCCAGGGGTTTATTTCAATACACCCGAGGTTATTGAGATAGGTTAGTGTTGCCTGGTTGTTACAGAGTATATAATCAACATTCTTTTTTGTTGATCCTGAAAAAATGGCCTTGCTTTTCACCCAACCAGGTGCTTCGTCGCCTGCGTCTTTATGAAAAAAGCCGCTGTCCTTTATTCCGTTCGGGTTTCGTTTTAGCGATTCCGGTCTGTCTTTAAGGTAAGGGAGAATATATTTGGAAATGCTGATGTAGTATTCGATCACGTCACCTTTAGTAATTCCTTCTTCAGGCCAAAATATTTTCGTGGGATTGGTTGTTCTTACCTTGATCTTTCCGAATGTATAGATCTTCTCTTTTCCATTGTCCGTTTTTTCATTCTTTATTTTTTTTTTCTTCTTCACTGGAGCCTTTACCGGTTTCGTTGCAGCTGTGTTCACTTCGTTTGCTTTTTTATCTTCTCTCAGGTGTAAAAAAACAGGATGTCGTAACCTGCCGTCTCGGGTCCATTCGGTGTATTTCACCTCGCACACTAATTTTGGTTTCACCCAGGTAACCGGCATATTGGTTTGTACTTTTTCTTTGAAAGGTGACTTCTTTTGAATGAGAGGTTCCAGGAACCTGTTCATATCCTTCAAGCCTGCCGTATTAAAGCCGGAACCTGTGTGGCCAATGTATTTCAGTTTATTTCCATCCAGCATTCCAAGTATCAGTGCCCCGAAATGTTTTCGACTTTCTCTCGGTTCGGTAAAACCACAGATTATAGCTTCCTGTGTTTTATGGTTCTTTATTTTCAGCCATTCGTTGGTGCGTACTCCGGGGCTATAAAGCGAACCCGCTTTTTTGGCCATGATACCCTCAAGATCATTCTGTAATGATACCTCAAAGAACTCTTTTCCTTTTTCTGCAATATGTTCTGAGTAAAGAACAACATTGCTTTTAGGGAGGAGTTCTTCCAAAAGTTCTTTTCTTTCAAGTAAAGTGAGTCCGCAAGTGTTCTTGCCGTTCATTTCAAGCAGATCGAATACGCGATAAACGATCGGGTTATTGCTGTTGCTACCATAATATTGTAAAAGCTGGAAGCTGGGATGCCCTTTTTCATCGAGAACAACAATTTCGCCGTCGAGAATTGCATTTATTTTGAGTTCCTGTAAGGCTTCAACCACCATAGGGTAGGAGGCATTGAAGGAATTTCCGTTGCGTGAATAAAGCTCGACCTTCTTTTTGTTGACTTCCGCAATGGCACGATAGCCGTCCCATTTTATCTCATATACCCATTCTTTATCACTGAAAGGCTTATCAATTTCCTTTGCCAGCATGGGTTTTATGTACCCGTTTACTTTTCTGGTCTCGGCCAGAAGATACCTGCGGACTTTTTTTTTAAGAACAGGCCGTTTCTCTTCGGTCGTAGAGGTTCTTACCCTGTTTTTCTTTTCGGGTTTTCCTTTACCATTCCTGGCCAGCCATTTATTGATGGGAGAGTTCTTTGGAGTTTCCTCTTCGCTGTTGTAGACCTCGTCTACTGCGTACTTATCTTTATGTTTGATCAGCAGCCATGCATTTTCCTGCTTTCCGTTCTTAAGTTTCACCAAAGCAAATTCACCTTTCAGTTTTTTTCCGTGCAATACGAACTTTAGACTCCCTGCATGTAAACCTACGCGCAATTTTTTTTCAGCGGTCTTTTTATCTGAATTGTCCAGATCGGAATAAGTTCCTTCGTCCCATATCTCCACAATGCCTGCTCCGTAATTCCCTTCGGGAATAATGCCAGCGAAATCCTTATAATCATATGGATGATCCTCTACCATCATAGCAAGACGCTTATCTCCCGGGTTCAGTGACGGACCTTTAGGGACAGCCCAGCTTTTGAGCACACCGTCTATTTCTAATCTAAAGTCATAGTGTAAATGAGAGGCTTTGTGTCTTTGCACTACAAATGAAAGGCCGGCTTTACTTTTTGCAGATCTGCCGGTCGGCTCGGGAGTTTTTCCGAATTTCCTTTTTTTCTTGTAGACCGTTAAACCCATCAGGAAGCCTTTTTATGTTTGGTCTTAAGGCTGGCTTTTAGTTGTTCCATAAGGTCCTTGGTCTTGCCATGCACTACTTTCAGTTTGGTGGTCTTGATGGGTTTTCCTTTGGCTTTAGCCTTGATAAGTTTCATGAGCTCGCCGGAGTAGGTATCCTCGTATTTGCTGATGTCGAATTTTTTGGTGAGCTGTTCAATGAGTGTCACCGCCATCTTTAGTTCACTTGATCTCACCGCTGTTTTACCGGGTAAGTTAAGATCGGCCGGATCGCGAATTTCTTCTTCAAAGCGAATGCGGTTCAGGATGATCACTTTTTGATTGGCCCGCAAAATGGCCAAGCCTTCCTTATTACGCATCACAAAGGTGGCTATACCTACTTTCTTTGTCTTAACCAAAGCTTCACGAAGTAAGGCATAAGCTCTTGTCCCGCTTTTGTCGGGCTCCAGGTAATAGGGTGTTTCGTAGTAGATGCTTTCGATCTCATCCTCGTTCACAAAATCGGTGATCTCGATGGTCTTGGTCTTCTTAGCACTGGCCATCTGGAAATCCTTTTCATCCAATACTACATATTCATCATTCGGCATTTTGTAGCCCTTCACAATATTTCCCCATTGCACTTCTTTGCCAGTGTTCTCATTCACACGCTTGAACTTAATGTTCGCGTGGTCTTTGCTGTCAAGCATATCCAGGTCGAGCGTGCTGCTCTCGGTGGCGCTGTATATTTTTACGGGTATGTTAACCAGGCCAAACCCTATGGCTCCTGTCCAGATAGGTCTCATATCTTTGATTTTACGCGTTAAGTTAAAGGGATGAACGCTTAAAAGGAATGATTATCGATTATTGGCCTGCCCGGAAAGCCGAAAACGGTAAAATAGGGTAGAGGAGATCAGCTTTTCCGGTATTTCGATAATACGCGGGTTATATATTTTTCACTTGTCAGCAGGCTTCGCTGGATGCGCCGTGCATACAGGATGCTATCCAGTATTTCTTTCTGTTTTTCTTCGATCAGGTGCTTCTGTTCCTCGATCTCACTCTTTTTTTGCTCTACCTCAAGGATCTTTTGCTCTACCACCTCTTTCTGTTTTTCGATGATGGCTTTCTGCCTTTGCGTTACTTTGAACCGCTTAAGAAGAATGATGGAGAAGATCACTACCATTAGCAGCACAAGGGCTACTGATCCCAAAATGATATTCCGTCGTTTATTGTCTTCCGCGGTCTGCAAAGCTTGTTTTTCCTTGTCCTTGTTAAGAAGCAGGATCTCTTTTTCTTTTTTCTCGCTATCAAACCGGGTATTCATCTCTGCCAGTTGCTTTGCATTTTCGTTGGTAAACAGACTATCCTTTAAATGACTATATATGGCTAAATACTGATAGGCCCGGGAATAATCTTTCATGTTTAAATAAAGGTCCGCCATGTCCCCATAAATGTCTTTGGAAAGGATCTGCAGTTCCAAAGAACGGGCTATGTCCAGGGCTTCCCTGAAGTTCTTCTCGGCCTCGACGTAATGATTGAGTTTTTTGTGAGCCTCACCAATATTCTTTAAAATAAAAGCAGAACCCTGTTTGTCGCCTGAAACCTTTCTATAATCAAGTGTTTGGCCGAAATAATCGAGTGCCTTTAAATAATTCTCTTTTTTAAACTCAATGCTTCCTAAATTGGCCAGGGCGTGAGCTATGCCGTACTGATCATTGATCTTTTTGTACATTTCATAGCTTTTCAGAAAAATATACTGGGCGGAATCCAGTTTTTTATGATGCATGTAAATCCCGGCTATATTATTTAAGGTTGATCCGAGCCCGCGCAGGTCGTTGATCTCTATCTGGATACGTTCCGCTGTCCGGAGGTATTTCATGGCTTCGTCAAATTGGTTCAATTCGTATTGGACAAGGCCCAGGTTCAGGTATGTCATTCCGGCCTGGTGTTTATCTCCTGTCTCCGAATTGAGCTTAAGCGCCTTTAGATACATTTCCGTTGCCCTATTCAGGTTGCCTTGCTTTTCATAAAGTGATCCAATATTATTCAGTGCTTTGGCAGCGTTCTTTTTGTCGTTATTCTTAAGGGCAAGGTCGACCCCGCGAGTGTAATATTTAATCGCTTCCTCAATATGACCGGTAAGATGGTTGATGATGCCGATATTATTGCAGGATTGCGCGAGACCTTTCAGGTCTTTGATGCGTTCCCGTATAGCAAGCGCTTTATGATGATAAACGAGTGCTGTATCGTAATTGCTCAGATAATCGTTACAAAGACCATTATAGAAAAATGCGTCGGCCAGGTTTTTTTCGTCGTTCTCTTTTTGGGCAAGGGCAAGGGCTTCCTTCGCTTTTTCAAGGCCTATGGCAGGATCTGATTTTACAAGCTCTTCCACGAGGGAATTAAGTACAACGACCTTTTCTGAATTGTTCTTAACCTTACCCAGCAATTGGGTAATACTGTCGGTCTTATTCTGTGAAAAGGCCGGGAGAAAAAGGATCAGGAGCAGGAAACAAAAAATTCTTTTCATTCAGCTAAAAATACAATTTTATTTGAAACTCTAGGCGCCCTCTTTTTTGAGGCGGGTAAGGTGCTTCTGAATGAACCTCTCGCTGGTTAAAAGGCTTCGCTGGATCCTTCTTGCGTAATAAATACTATCCAGTATCTCTTTTTGCTTCTCTTCGATCAGCTCTTTTTGGTGACTGATCTCGATATTGGCCTTTCTCTTTTGTAAAAAACTGCGGTAAGCGAATAAAGCGAATCCCAAAACCAGCAGCCCGAAACCTGAAATGGCGAATAATACAATACGCTGCTTTCTTTTTTCGGCTTCTGCTATAGCGTCTTTCTTTTCCTGTTCAAGACGTTCGGCCTCTTCTTTTTTATCAAAGCCATATTGCATCTCACTTTGCGTGGCCTTTTTGGTATTCTCCTCGTTAAAGATACTGTCGCGGTAAGCTATGTACGTTTTATAGTCGGCCAGGCATTTCTTCATGTCACCCGAGAGGCTGTCTACCTTTACATAATTCTTATAAGAGGCAATGATGTCTTCTTTGCTTCCGGTTAGGCGGGCATTGGCAAATGCTTTTTCGAGGTAAATTTCTGCTTTTTGGAGGTCCTTTAAGGTAATGTATACCATGGCCAGGTTATTACAGGTGGCGGCGATACCCTGTTTGTCTTTTGACTTTTCTTTGAGGGCCAGTGATCTTTCATAATTAGCAAGTGCTTCGGTGTAATTTCTGCGTTTGTACTGCACATTGGCAATGTTGTTGTACGAATGCGAAATGCCATTCTTATCCTGTATCTCTTCACGAATCTTTAAGGCCTGTAGATGACTTTCGAGCGCTTCGTCCAGTTTGCGTTGCCCAAGAAACACAATGCCCATGGCATTATAACAATTGGCAATACCCGCCTTATCATCTGTTTCTTTTTTGATTTGTAATGCTTTGGCATAATGATCAAGGGCGGCTGCATGGTTTTTTTGCGACTGGTAAATGATACCTATGTTGTAAAGTGTGGTGCCAATTCCTTTTTTCTGACCGGCGCGTTCGCGGATCTTAAGGGCCGCGAAGTAATGGTTGAGCGCTTCGGGATAATTGCCAAGGTGTTTATGCACTACGCCGATATTGTTATGATTTAAGGCAACGCCTTCTGTGTTATTGATCGCTTCGTTGATATTGAGCGCTTCTGTGTAGAGTTTCAGCGCCTCGTGGTAATTTCCTTTGTTCTTTTCTATCACGCCCATGGAAGCCCGCACATCGGCGATCCCTTTTTTATCTTTTAGGGAATTGAAGAGGCGGTTCGCCAAATTGTATAGCGTAACAGCTTTCTCTTCTTCATCCCGGCTGTTGGCAAGGGAGCCCCACATATAGATACTTTGCGCCAATGTTTGGAGATCGTAATTTTGAGCACCTGTTAAAATGGCCTTTTGCAGGTAGTCATCCGCATCATCAAACTTTTTTTGATTGATGCTTAAGGTGCCCAAACGTAGGTAGGCTTCGGCAAGGCCATGCTTATAGTTTAGTTTTTCGGCCAGTTCAAGCGCTTCCCTGCCAACCCTTAGTCCTTCTTTGGGTTTAAGATTACGTAATTCATACGCCAGCGTGTTGAGTGTATTTACTTTTTGAGTATCGTTGGCGGCCGATTGCACCGCTTGTTTCAGTGAGTCGACCCGTTTTTCTGAATTTTCTTCAGGCTGCCCTATCGATAGGGTAGGGAGCAGAAAAAACAGCAGGTATAGCCACCGGCATTTCAAGATCGAAGTCGTATTAAGTTCTTTTGAATATATCTTTCACTGGTAACCAGGCTTCGCTGAATACGCCTTGCGTAATAAATACTGTCGAGTATCTCTTTTTGTTTTTCTTCGATCAGGTGTTTTTGATGGCTGATCTCAATATTGGTCTTTTTCTTTTGCAGGAAGCTCCGGTAAGCAAAGATGGCAAATCCCAGTACCAACAGCCCAAATCCTGAAATGACCAGGAGTATGATTTGCTGTTTCTTTTTTTCGGCCAATGCCATTACCTCTTTTTTTTCCTGCTCTATCAAAGCGGCGGCTTCTTTTTTCTCAAATTCAAAATTCATTTCAGCCTGCACGGTCTTTTTGGTATTCTCTTCATTAAAGATCTTGTTGCGGGCAGCTATGTAAGCTTTGTAATGAGCAAGCGCCTTGAAGTGATCACCGGTTTGGGTATAGAGTTTACTTAATCCGAAGTTGGCTGCTTTAAGAAGGTCGGGTAGCTCTGACTCTTCACTTATTTTTAATGCTTCAAAATAATAGGGAAAAGCAGCCGCGTTTTCCTTTTGGGCGTAGAGTATCTGCCCGATATTGATGCAGGAGCTCGCGGTTATATAGGGGTGCTTTATTTCATGGGCTATATTCAGTGATCGCTGTAAGTAGGATAGCGCCTCTTTATATTCCTTCTTTTCCTTATAGAGATTTCCAATATTGTTGAGACTGGTGGCGATACCATCTCTATCCTGTACTTCTTCTCTTAGCTTGAGGGCTACCAGGTAATTTTCCATCGCCTTTTCGATCTCGTCCATATCGCCATATAGCAGCCCGATATTGTTGTAAGAAGTTGACAGGACATTTTTATCTGCGGCCTTCTTAGCCACTGCAAGGGCACGGAAGTGATAATCGAGCGATTTTTTATGATCGTTTTGGTCGTTGTAAATAAGCGCGATGTTGTTCAGTGTATTGGCATGACCTATGAGGTCAGGGTCATTAGTAGGGCCTTCGTATATTTTAAGAGTTTTAAAGTAATAGGACAGCGCTTTGGGATAATTGCATTGCTTCCAATAGATCTGACCTATGTTATTTAAAGAAGCGGCAATGCCCCAGGTATGGTTTAACTCTTCCTTTATTTTAAGAGAGCTTTCATGGATTTCCAATGCCTTGATAAATTCAGTTTTGGTATTATAGGCAATACCGGCGGTGTTCAGCAGCGCGGCTTTGTAAAGTTTAGGAAATCTTTGTTTTTTTTGTTCTGCAAACGTATTTTGAATGAGGCCATCGCATAGGCCAACACCAATAAAAACATATTTAATGCAGCTATCGTATGCTCCTATGCTTAAAAGTTCCCAGGCCAGGTCGTCTAATACCCTGATGGTGCTTGTATCCGCCGCACATGGCGAACAGGTTGTGCGGGTAGTGCTATAGCGCCGCTGAAGTTTTTGAATAACATCTTCCTGTGCCTGGGATGTAAAGCACATTGCCGATAAGCAGAGGGCAAGCAGGTATGGCAAACAACACTTCAAGACATAAGGCGTTTTAAATGCTTTTGAATATATCTTTCGCTGGTCAGCAAGCTTCGCTGAATGCGCCTTGCATAATAAATACTATCGAGTATCTCTTTTTGTTTCTCTTCGATGAGTTCTTTTTGGTGACTGATCTCTATATTGGCTTTCCTTTTCTGCAGGAAGCTGCGATAAGCGAAGATGGCGAAAACAAGGATGAGTAATCCAAAACCTGAAATTGCGAAAAGTATGATCCGTTGCCTTCTTTTTTCTGCTTGCGCAACCGCTTCTTTTTTCTCCTGCTCCAGTTTGGTTGCCGCTTCTTTTTTGTCAAATTCGTACTGCATTTCAGTCTGCACCATTTTCTTGGTATTATCCTCGTTGTTGAGGCTATCGTTGTACTGAATGAAGAATTGATAATTGATGAGACTTGACTTATAGTTGCCCATCATACTGTCACGATACGCCATTCCCTCGTAATTGGATCGGATGTAGGGAGTGGCTCCTATCTTTTTTGCGATCAGAAGGCCTTCTTTAAAGAAATTATCCGCTTTTGCATATTCTTTTCTCTCGGCATTAAGGTTTCCGAGATTGGAGAGGCAGGAGGCTATGCTGAAGCTGTCGCCTATTTCTCTTTCTATTTCCAGGCTGCGTATAAAATAATAATTGGCCCTTTCCTGCAGAGTGTCGCGGGCGATCTTGTTGTCTTTTTTTCGTTTGGCCTCATCAATACATAAAACACCCAGATTAGACAGTACGGTTGCTATCTGGAACTGCATATTCAGTTCTTCGCGCATGTGCAGCGACTCGAGGTAATAGATCCTGGCGGTATCATAGATCCCCGTTTTAAAATAGAGATTCCCTAAATTACCTTTCATGAGCGCTATTCTTTTTTTAGCTCCAAAAGCCTGGTTCTTTGTACCGGTACGCACGGTTTCCTCGCTTAAATGCAGGCATTTTAAATAATATTTGAGCGCCGCGGGGTAGTCTCCTTTGTCATAATACACAAGACCCATGTTCCCATAATTATTTGTGAGCAATTGCCTGTCATTGGTTTTTTCTGCGATGGCGAGTAGTTTAAAAAAATATTCCAGCGCCAGGTGCGAGTTCCCCATGTCGGCGTAGACCAGCCCGAGGTTGCCCAGCGCGGGCGCCGCGTGTATACCTCCGTCGGGTGGATAAAGTAATTTCCAGGCAACCATCGATTTGCCGAAAAAATCAATCGCTTCTGTAAAACTTCCTTCCCGCGAATAAATAACCCCTACGTTCACGCAGGAACGCGCTATGCCGGGTAAAAAATTTGTTTTGAGAGAAAGACGCAGGGCTTCCATAGAGATCGTCATCGAGGTATCAAGATCGTAGTCGCGATACTCCCGTACCAGTTCGTTCAGGGTGTTAACTCTTGAAGTATCGTTTGGGGAAGAGGAAAGAGCCTGTAAAAGCGAATCGGCCCGCGGGCCCTGGGCAAAGGTGTTCTTTGTGGTTAATAGCAAGAGAAGGAAAATATAATGTACGGAGCGCATAGACTAGATAAGTTTTCTGTTTGTATAGGTAGCTTTTTCAAAATCTCTTACGTTCATGGAGATGACGGGTACTTCGGGGAACATCTCTTTCAATCTGGTTATGATGCGTTTTGATAGATCGGCCTTCTGCTCTGTTGTTCTTCCCTGCATGATGTGGCCGAATACATGAAGGAAGTCTTTTTTTGTGTTGCCAACGGTGTAATGCTCGAAAGGACGTATCCTCACTTTTATATCACCGGGCTTGAAAAGGCCGGTGCTTTCGGCGGTATCGTGTACTTCGCGCAGGATATCTTCCGCGTGCTTAAGTTTGAGTACGCCGGGCGAGCAGTCTATAAGAAAGTGGGGCATCGGCTTCTTCTTTTGCTCTATTCAGTCTTCATAATTTTTAAACTCTTTTGAAAAGTGCCAAAATTTAACCTGCAGATGTAAATTCCGGCCATATTTTCAGAGAGGTCAATAGTTATGGAATTTGCGAAAGATCGATCACTATATATTATATTACCCAAAAGAGTTGATATTTCAATGGAATTCCACGGCTGTGGCGATGCGACCGAAACGCATGAGGTGGTTGGATTTGGGAAAGCATAAATGCTGATCTGGCGATGTTGCTCCTGAAAACCTGTAGTTCCACTACCTAAGTAGCATAAACTATCCAAAGGCATAAAAAAAACGATACCGTAGGCTGTGTTGTCGTAAGCGTCATAGATCGCTCCGGTGGTAGTAGCCGAGTCGGGCGTGCACCAGTAGTTGCTATCCACAGAAGTCGTATTGTTTTGGTTCAAATATAGAAGGCCGTAGCTTATGTTATTGCATATGCGGTTGCAGGAGATATTATTGCCATTACAATACAAGCGAATGCCGGTACCGTTATACTCAATTATATTCTTTGTGATGGAACTTGTGTTCGGGATCCAAAAGCTGGTATCCAGGATGCCAATGTTATTATAACCAACGTGGGAGGTAGTGACATGGTTTCTTCCACCGTGCAGATATGCGCCCACTACATTTGAATCTATAATACTATTGCGTATGGTATCATTAAGAGCCCCAAAGTATACACCGCACCAGTTCTTTTTCAATACGCAATTATTCGCGCGTGTACCGTGCACAGCCCGTATGCCATATGTATTATGTGTAAACAGACTGTTTAGTACAGGTCCATTGATCCCTGATACGCCAACAAAGTTGGAATCTGCGAAACAGTTATTAACCAGGGATGCATTGCCGGGCCCCAATAAACCGGTTTGATTACTGATCACTCTACAGTTTGTATAGTTTCCATCACCATACGTGCATTGGGTGTTTTTCCTGAAATAGCAACTGTCGATATTTACATACAGATAAGGGCAATAAAAGCCTTTATTATTGTAGATGATAGACGAATTATTTACGTCAAGCGTGTATGAAAAATTGATGTTATCGGTATTGACGGCAGTTTGCGCGTACCTGAAATTACAAAAGTTAAAAACAGGCTGCATGGTTCCTCCATTAAGATAGATGCCAACGTACTTGCCAGTAGCAGGAGAAGACGAATTGCTGGTAAAAGTAATTGAGTCGACGCTTGTTCCCGCAGCAACGATCCTGGCTTGTCGAACTTCGAGCATTACCAGTGAATCGAATTTAATGGTCGTGCCTGGTTGTATAGTCAGAGTGACACCTGGAAATACCACAACTGTATCTGTAAGAATATAGGGACTGTTAGCCTTCGTCCACGTGGTATTTGAAAAAACACCTCCGCTTACAAAGGTTTGTGCCAAGCAAAAAGGTGCGATAAAGACCAAAAAGATAGCATAAAGCTTTTTCATGGATAGGGATTATATAGTAAATATATCAAAATATACTATAAAAAAGAAACCGCGGGGTTTAACCCGCGGCTCCTACTCAAAAAACTAAAAACCAATGAAGGTGTTTTAGCTTTACCTGCGGGGAACCACCCCCACAGGGTACTCATTCTCCCCTTTTAGGGGAGACGCTGCACTTGTGCAGCAGAGGGGTTGGAGGCTTATTTTTTGCCTTCCATTTTATCTTTAAGATCAGAAAGTGCAGAGATATCACCTAAGGTGGTCTTCTCCTGCGTTTCTTTCATCTTCTTAACTGCTTTTTGGGTCTCGTTCTGCTCGGCAGCGCGGTTTGATTTCTCAGAAGTTCTTTCAGAGAAATTACCACCTTGCTCGTGCGTACGCGCGTGAGATACCAGGATGCGTTTAGAATCTTTGCTGAACTCTAATACTTTAAAGTCTAACACTTCTTCTAAGGCAGCTTGTTTCTTATCAGCTTTAGCCAAATGTTTAATTGGGCAGAAACCTTCTACACCGTAAGGCAGACCGATAACGGCACCTTTATCGTTGATAGTAGTTACAGTTCCACGGTGTACGCTGTCAACAGTAAATACTGTTTCGAACACATCCCATGGATTTTCTTCCAGTTGCTTGTGGCCTAAAGATAAACGACGGTTCTCTGCGTCGATCTCCAATACAACCACTTCCATTTTTTCACCGATCTTGCAGAACTCGCTTGGGTGCTTGATCTTTTTGCTCCAAGACAGATCTGAGATATGTACTAAACCGTCAACACCTTCTTCCAATTCAACGAATACGCCGAAGTTA
>JANWKZ010000021.1 GCA_025451115.1 Bacteroidia bacterium
AAAATTGGTTTTTATATCACTCAGCTGCTTGCTGTTCTCGGCATTAAAGATGCTATCGGTGAGCTGCTTGAAGAGCACATGATTCTCAAAAGCTTCTTTGTAACGCCCTGTCATACTCAGGGAGATGGCAAGCCCGCCATAGGCAAGCCGTAAATTATCAATATCTCCCGATTCGCGGCTTATCTTGATCGCATCGTTATAGTAAACGGCCGCGTCGGCATACTTTTTCTTTTTGCTGTACGCGTCGCCCATGTTCACGTAACAGGCCGTAAGCTGGTTCACATCACCCAGCTCCTTTGCTATAGCAATTGATCCGGCATAGCTTTTTATAGCTTCGTCTATGCGACCCATGCGCAGATAAGAAATGCCCAGGTTGTTATAGCACATCGACATGCCCCGGCGCAAATTACGGCGGGAAGCGTAGGTAAGCGCTTTTTCAAAGTAGCCCAGCGCCAGTTCGTTCTTTCCTTCGTCTTGAGCAACAATTCCCAGGTTCATGTACCCGGAGGCCATTCCGTTTTCGTTGTTTTGACGGATACGGATGGTTAAAGCGCGGTTATAATAATCCTTTGCCTTTGAAAGTTCGAGCATGGTATAATAAAGTACACCTATATTGTTATAACAGATCGCGATCCCATCCGTGTCGTGCGTGGCCTCGCGTATCTTCAGGGCATTAGTAAAACACTCGAGCGCTTTCGGACTCTGTAACATGTTCTCATACACCAGGCCCATGTTATTATAGCAACTGGCAATTCCGCCCGGCTCTCCCTGTTCCTTTGCTATTTTCATGGCTTTATTGTAGGACAAAAGTGCGTTGGGATAATCCGAATGATCGTCGTAGCTTATGCCTTTATTGGAGTATAAACGCATAAGGCTCCTTTCCATTTTTCTTTTCAGGCTGTCGACGCCCTTAAAATCCGCCAATTCCTTTTCGCTTAAAGCGATGCCCTCATTAATATATTTAGCGGCGCTGTCATACTCGTTCTCGCTGAGAAAGAGTCCGCTTATCTTTGCATAAAGTGCCGCGCGCCGAATCACATCCTGGGTGGAACGGATCACACGCGCGAGCGAATCGGTATTTTGCGCCGTAGAAGTAAAAAAACACCCGAGCGCGCCAGCCAACAAAAAATATTTAATTATCCGGTTCATATCTCTTTTTTCATTCGTGCTAATATTTTATGCACCTGTTTTTCAGTGGTCATAAGCGAAGTCTGAATGCGGCGGGCGTAATGTATGCTGTCGAGCATGGCTTTTTGTTTTACATCAACCAAGGTCTTCTGTTCTTCAATGATGTTCTTTTGACGACGTGTTATACGCAGGGCCCGTGCAATAATTAGGGCAATAATGGCAACCCCTATCCCAACCGAGGCAAACAACCACATAAAGAGTTTTTGCCTGCGACTTTCGGCGGCGGCAAGCACCTGCTGTTTTTCCTGTTCGGCATTAGCAACCGCAACTCTCTTTTCAAACTCGAAGGTCATTTCCTTACGCGTTATTTCCTCGTTCTTTTCGCGATTGAACAAGGTATCTTTCAGGGCCATAGCCCTCTGGTAATGATCTAAAGCAAGCTCAAAACGGTTGGTTTTACGATAGAGCACACTCAGAAGTTCTTCATACTGTCTTTCGTAATTAAGGGTTCCCAATTCCTTGTGCAGTTTCAACGCATCGAGCAGGTACATTTCTGCTTCCTGGTATTTCTTTTCAGAAATATACAGAGAGCCAATGCTGCCCAGGTTAATGGCAACACTGTTCTTGTCACCGATCTCCTTAGCCAGTTTCAAAGCCCTTAAATAATACGTTAAAGCCTTCGAATAATCACCGAGGTCATGATACACAATACCGATGTCGCCCAATGTAGCGGCGAACTCATCTTTAAATTCGGAATTTTCCAGCAATTTCAAGGCCTGTAGATAATGGTCGAGTGCCTTCTTGTAATTCTTTTGATCCTGGTATACCAAGCCGATATTGACCAGATCGGCCGCAATTCCTTTTTTCCTTCCTAACTCTTCATCAATTTTCAGGGCCTTGAAATAGTAGTCGAGGGCCTTCTGATGATCTGCCTTACTCCAGTAAACCAAGCCAATATTTCCGAGGCATTGAGCCACACCATTCTTGTCGCCTATCTCTTCCTGTATCTTTAACGCGCTTAAATAATTTTCAAGCGCTTTCGGATAATTTCCTTTGAGCCAGTAGTAAGCACCCAGGTTGTTGAGTGATTTGGCGATCCCTTTCTTCCACCCGCTATTTCTTGCAATGACGAGGGCCTTTTCCGTCAAGAGGATAGCTGTATCGGGGTTATTATTTTTGAGCTGCCATGCCAGGGCATTAAGGTGGATCACCTTATTGGTGTCTTCCTTATCGGTACGCACAAGCCTCTTGAGGGAGTCTATCTTTTGCTGGGCAAATAGCGGGCCTGTCCCTATCAGTGAAAAGAGAAATACAGCGAGGTATGAAAAAATATTCTTACTCATTTTTTAATCTCCGCAAATGTTTATCAATGTACTTCTCCCTGGGCATCAGCGAGGATTGTATCCTTCGGGCATAATAGATGCTATCGAGTATCTCTTTCTGCTTTTCCTCTACCAGTTCCTTCTGATGTTCGATCACGTGTTTTTGCCTGCGTGTAACGCGCAGTGAACGGAAGATGACAAAGGCCGTTAAAGCAACCAGCGATAACACACAGGAAACAAGGATGAGGATAAAACGCTGCTTTCTTGCTTCCGCCTGCATTACCGCGTCTTTTTTATCCTGCTCGGCCTGTGCGGCGACCTCTTTTTTCTCGAACTCGTAATTCATTTCCTTACGGGTAAGCTCTTTGTCCTTTTCCTGGTTGAATAAAGTGTCTTTCAAAGCCATGGCGATCTTACAATGCTCCAGCGCAAGTTTGTGTCTGCCGGTTATCTCGTAAAGTTGCGCGAGCAAAAGCTCGTATTGCCTTAGGTAATCCAGCGCGCCGATACCGGTATCAATGTCAATGGCTCTTTTCAGGTACTCCTCCGCCTCTTTGTACTTTCCTGTTTTAAGATAGAGCGAACCAATACCCCCAAGCGTAATAGCGATACCGCCTTTATCGTTCTGTTCCTCTTTTAAGGGTAAAGATCTTAAAAAGTAGTCGAGTGATAACTTGAGTGCCCGATCCCGTTCAGCAGAGGCGGCAGTTGAATCATTACCCAGGTCGTAATAAACGCTGGCTATATTGCTTAGCTGGATAGATATTCTTTTTTTATCGCCCAATTCCTCGCCGAGTTTCAACGCTTTGGAATAATATTCTAAGGCCCTGGGATAATCCTGCTGGTTGTAATAAACACTGCCAATATTTCCAACCGCGGCCGCTATTGAACTCTTGTTTCCCAGTTCTTCCGCTATTTTCAGTCCTTTGAGGTAATAGACCAATGCCTTTGCAAAATCATCCTGCTGATGATAAATAATTCCAATATTGCTATAGCATTTTGTTATGCTGCTTTTATCGTTCATCTCTTCATTTATCTTCAAAGCTTTCAAAGAATAATCGAGTGCGCGGGGATAATCGCCCTGGTTACGATAAACAATTCCCATATTGTTAAAGCGTTTGCGTATTCCGTTCTTATCATTCAGCTCTTCGTCGATCTTCAAGGCTTTCAGGTAATGATCGAGCGCTTTGGGATATTCTGATGTGAGGCGATATACATTTCCGATGCTGTTATTGGCGTTTGCAATTCCTCTTTTAAAGTTGAGTTTAACTGCAAGCGCGTTGGCCTCTTCGGCATAGGTCAGCACTTTTTCAAGATCGCCGGCCGCCTCAAACGCACGGGCCAGCTCATGCAGGTGGTTGGCCTTATTGGTATCCTCCTTATCTTTTTTGATCAAGGCCAGGAGCGAATCTGTCTCACTCTGCTGAGCCTGCACAAAAAAACCAAACAATACAAGGAACAGGCAAAGAAGGCCCTTGAGGCGTGTTATCGTCTTACCCACATATTTCTCATTGGGCATGAGCGAAGACTGAATGCGTCGCGCGTAGTAGATGCTGTCAAGTATTTCTTTTTGTTTTTCTTCAATGAGGTGCTTTTGTTTCGTGATCTCTTCGTTGGCTTTTTTCTTTTGCAGAAAACTGCGGTAAGCGAAGAATGCGAATCCAAGAACTAACAAACCAAATCCCGAAATAGCGAACAGTATGATGCGTTGTCTTCTGCTCTCAGCCGCCGCCACCGCGTCCTTCTGCTCCTGTTCCGCTCTTGCTATCGATTCTTTCTTGTCGAACTCGTATTGCATCTCTACCTGGGTTTGCTTTTTGGTATTCTCCTCGTTGCTTACGCTGTCCAGCGCGGCAATGTAATTTTTATAGTGTCCAAAAGCTCCTTTCCTATCGCCCCGGGCGCTGTCGAGGAGGTAATAGGATCTTTCATACTCTGCCAGGAAATCGATCTTGCCTGTTTTATCGCAAAGCGCGATGGCACTTTGCAGGTATTCCTCCGCTTTTTTATATTCTTTCATCAATACATAAGCACGCCCGATACTGCCGAGGCAAACAGCAGTTGTGCTTTCATCTTTTACTTCTTCTGTGATCCTGAGCGATGAAAAATAATATTCCAATGCTTTTTTATAATCGTGCAAATGGTCGTACACGCCACCAATATTTCCCATACTGATGGCTGCGTTGCGTTTATTGCCGGCCAATTGAAACATCTCAAGCGCTTTCAGGTAATATTCGAGCGCCCTCGGGTAATCATCCATTTCAAAATAGGCGGTTCCTATATTGTTCATCTGGTTGGCCTGTGACGGGATGCTGCCTATCTCCACCGCGATCTTCAAAGCTCTTTTGTAATATTCAATGGCCTTTTCGAAATTGGCCTGGTTGCGGTAAATGGCTCCGATATTGCCCAGGTGGCGCGAGATGCCGGCCTTATTGCCCATATCCTCAGCGATCCTTAGTGCGCTTAAGTAAGCCTCGAGCGCCTTCGGAAAATCTCCTTGTTCTTTATACGCGATCCCCATATTTCCCAGTGCAACCGACTCGCCAAACCGGTAATTGATTTTTTTAGCAATGAGCAAGGCTTCTTCGGCATCCGCTTTGGCGGTATAAAAATCGCCGTTAAGCGTGTGGAGCCAGCTTTGCAGATTATATGCGTCGCAAACGCCTTTTTCGTATTTCAGGTTTTGGGAAAGCAGCATCGCTTCGAGTGTGAGGGTCCGGGCCGTGTCGGGATCATTTCCACTGAGATCCTTTCCCAATAAATTAAGCAGCGTAACACGATGGGTATCCACAGGAGTCTTTTGCAATAACTGTTTAAGCGAATCTATCTTTCTTGTCTGGCAAAAAAGAAAGAAAGGAAAAACGAAAAAAAGGTATGCTACTTTCCGGATCACAGTAAGTAAATGTAAGAAATAAAGCTAATTTCTTACATCGGTTTTGGGTTTTTCAGGCGCAGCCAGATCGTATTTGTACTTGAGGTAAAACGAAGTATAAGGTATCTCAAAAAAAGGCCAGGTGCCGGGTTTATAAACGAAATGTTTTACGCCAAGCCACGAATTGTTGTTCCTCTCGGGCAAAGCAAGGCTGAGGTCGTAACTGAAGCCGTAACAGGTAGATTTATTCCGGTTTTGATAGCCCCATTCGCTGTGCAGTCGCCCTACCCCGCCTTTGAGATCTACAAAATCTTTCTGGAACATCAGGCTTGCCGTAGTGATGGCGGCTGTGTGGTTTTTTACTATGACCCAATAGTGGGATACGGATAAGCCCGTTCTGTAAACGGCGTTGTAGCGGTCTTTTGCTGTATAACCAAAGTCGAGATCTGCGCCGTAACAGACCTTAGCTCCGAAGGTGTAGCCAACAGTGATGGAAGGAGATAAATAGAGATTATTGCAGATGAATTTTTGGGCTTTTAAAGGGGAAAAAGCCGTTACGAACAACAAAACCACCAACCGCACACGTAACATCTGTAAATAACGGGCGGTTTTATGACTTATTATTAAACAAGTACAAGATTTTACGGGCGGTTGCTAACGTATCTTTACGGTAATAAAAGAGTTAAAATGAAGGTTGAAATATGGAGCGATATTATGTGTCCGTTTTGCTATATAGGCAAAAGGCATTTTGAGGAAGCGCTTAAGCAGTTTGGACATAAGGCGGAGATCATCATTGAATGGAAAAGCTTTCAGTTAGATCCGGAGATACCGAAGGAAAGGGAAAAAGTGGAGAATGTATATGAATACCTGGCCAAGCGAAAAGGTATCAGCCTGGATCACTCTAAGAAAATGCATGAGAACGTTATGAAGATGGCGCACGCGGCCGGACTGGAATATCATTTTGATAAGGCTGTTGTGGCTAACTCTTTTGACGCGCATAAATTGATACAGCTTGCTAAAGAAAAAGGATTGGGAAATGAAATGGAGGAGAGATTGTTCAAAGCCTACTTTACGGATGGTATGGACATGGGAGACCCGGCCGTGCTGATAGAATTAGGAAGAGAGATTGGTTTAGAAGGAGCTGAAATAAAAGATGTATTAGCGAGCGATGAATACGGCTACAAAGTGAAAGAAGATATCTGGGAGGCCGAGCAACTGGGCGTTAAAGGCGTTCCTTTTTTTGTTTTCGATAGAAAATACGCGGTTTCGGGCGCGCAGCCTATTGAGGCTTTTGTGCAGACGATGGAGAAAGCAAGCGAAGGGAAATAATTACTGTTTGATGATCTTGCGGGTGAGGGTGCCTTCGGGAGTTTTGATAGAAACAAAATAAATACCCGGGTGTAAGTGGGAAATGTCTATTTCCTGTTTCAAGCCTTTACCTTCTAAACCCTGAAACACTATTTCTCCCAGTGAGTTTGTCACTGTAATTTCCTTTGTGTTTTCGGGAGTGGAAATGACGCCTGTGGTTGGGTTGGGGAAGATCTCCCAATTCATTTTATATTCCTTCATGCCCACGCCAAAATTGCATAAACCTGTGTTTTTACTGTAATCCAATTGGTTATTTTGGGTCATTCCGTTCAAAACGCTTCCTTCCTCTACTCCCTGGCACTCAAATGCGCATAGTAGTCCCGAGGTGCTTCCAATGCCTTCTATCATGGAAACAGAAGGGTCTCCGTTCCCTCCGGCGGCACCAAACCAGGCGTTGGTCCACCATCTTTTACGATAGGTACTGCCAATGAGAATGGAGTCTATAGAAGTAACCACATAAGGCGGTCCGTTTAAAACGGTATCGCCCACCTGCCAGTTATAATTATACACGAGGGTTTCGTTTAGGGCAAACTGTTTCACTGCATATACTTTACGTGTGCCATCTTCCCTGAAAGCCCCGCGATACTGATTGAAATAATAAGAAGGCGGGCCCTGGCAATACGTTAGGCCGCTTGCATACAGTTTATGATATTGGTTTGAACCGATCGTTGTATCTCCTTTCATATAAATTGTGTACTCATCATGCGCCCCGCACATACCCCAAACATAGGTTATACACCATTTGGCCGCAGAATCGGGCATGGGGTGGTAGACGTTGGTTTGGGCCCGGAGAGCCGGTTGTACCAAAATAAGGGCTAAAAGGAGTAATTTCTTCATTTCTCAAAAATAGTCCAAAAAAGGTGAAAAAGGCCCCCTTTTTGGCATCCGGTTGGTTTTGTGAAATAACTGGCGGGGCCGATAAAGGGCTATCATCGGGGTTAATCCGCATTTTCGTCGAAAAGTTAATAGAAAGGGGGTATCTTATTAACATTCAGGGAAAAAAAGTTCAAAAAGATTTGCGGGTTTCCACTAAAAAGATGTACCTTTGCCCTCCCTTAAAATGGGGTATAGTGTAAATTGAGGTTAAATTAAAGTAAATCAATAGGTTAGAAATGCCAACGATACAACAACTAGTAAGAAAAGGCCGCATTAAAGAGGTTTACAAAAGTAAATCCGCAGCTTTAAACTCAGCGCCACAACGTCGCGGCGTATGCACCCGTGTATATACCACCACGCCAAAAAAGCCAAACTCTGCGCTTCGCAAAGTGGCTAAAGTGCGTTTAACCAACCAGCAGGAGATCATCGCCTACATCCCCGGAGAAGGGCATAACTTGCAGGAACACAGTATCGTACTGGTGCGCGGAGGTCGTGTAAAAGACCTTCCGGGAGTTCGTTACCACATCGTTCGCGGTGCTTTAGATACCGGCGGAGTTGAGGGTCGCAAACAACAGCGTTCTAAATACGGAGCTAAAAAACCAAAAGCAGGCGCAGCCGCTAAAGCCGCTCCAGCAAAGAAATAAACTTGTCCTGAACTTGTTTCAGGAACTTAAATAAAAAGAATAGAATAAGAGATATCCAATGAGGAAAACGAAAGCAAAAAAACGCCCCCTGTTACCCGATCCGAAGTTTCACGATCAATTGGTAACCCGTTTCATCAACAGCCTTATGTACGACGGTAAGAAAAATACCGCCTACGAAATAT
>JANWKZ010000022.1 GCA_025451115.1 Bacteroidia bacterium
CACAGAAACTGGATCTCACCCGGAACTTTAAGAAGTCCTTAACATTAGAAACCGGTGTGAAATCGAGCTTTGTGATGAATGAAGCGCTGAGCGATGTGCAGTTCAGTAATGCGGCCGGAGAACTTGTGACCGACACAGGTTATTCGAACAGTTATCATTACAACGAACGCATCCTGGCCGCCTATGTTTCTACGTCAAAATCCTTTAAAAAGCTGGATGTGAAAGCAGGACTGCGCAGTGAGCATACTTTAGTGGATGGAAATAATTTGCCTAAGAACTTTGTACTGCGCCGCGATTACATCAATTTCTTCCCAAACTTTTCGGTAAGCTATAAGCTCAACGACAAAAATAACCTGCAGGCCACCTATGGGTATTATATCGGGAGACCAAGTTACGACCAGATGAGCCCTTCACGCGGTTTCAACGATAAGTTCAGCAACGGATCAGGCAATCCAACCTTAAAACCGCAGTTCACCCATTCAGCTAACTTCGAATACAGCTTTAACAATATGATAACCCTGGGGTTTTTCAATAATATGGCACGGAATGCCATCTACAATTATGCGTATGGAAATACAAAAACGAAGGCCACTGTTGACTCTGTCTTCAATTTTCAAAAGATCAATAGCGGTGGTTTGAGCTTGTTTGTTCAGAAACAGGTAAAATGGTTGAACCTTAATGCATCTTGTTACCTGCTTTATCGTGATAATGCCACCATTGCGAACGGGCTCGAGGTTACCAACCGTTCTTATTTGGGCTTCTTTAACAGCACACTTGAGGTCCTGTTACCAAAAGACGTGAAGATCCAGCTCCAGGGATATTACAATACCTGGGCTTACGATGGCATACAAACGTATCACCCCATTGGCAGCATGAGTTTCACCATTTTCAAATCCTTCTTCAATAAAAAGTTAGACCTCTCCATGAGCATTTACGACATTTTCTATACAGATAAACTGCCCTGGGAAAATAACCTGGGAGGTTTACGCACTTATTATATAGAAAGGAACGATACACGACGTATACGCCTCTTCATCGTTTGGAAATTCGGCAAGATGCGCATAAACAGCAATCTCAAGCGCAGCAACCAGGAAGAAAGCGGACGATTGAAGAAAGTAGGTTAAATAAACCAAAGCCTACCAAAAGCACTATTTTTAGTAAATTGCAGGATGAAGTTCCGGCTCCTTGCGATCTTTGTTCTTACAAACCTATTTACTTTCGCGCAAAGCAAGAGTGATTCAATGTGGGCGGTTTACAAAGACAAAACGAAGCCCGATACTGCACGGGTAAAAGCCATACACGACCTGGCCTGGGGCCTGCGCAACAACAACCCCGATACCGCCATCGTTTTGGCCGGCGAAGAACTGGTACTCGCTCAAAAACTTCCGGGTAATAAAGGAAAAGAAAAAAGATGGGCCGGGCTCGCCTACCGAACCATTGGTATTTCGTATAAGAACAAAGGCAACTATGACCTTGCCATAGAGAATTACGAAAAAGCGCTGAAAAATTACGAAACTGCTTCCGACCAGATCGGCGTAGGCGCTGCCTTGGGCAATATCGGTCTCGCCTACCAGTACAAAGTAAATTATCCAAAGGCGCTTGAGTATAACCTAAAGTCATTGAAGATCCTGGAAGAACTGGACCACAAGCAGGGCATGGGTACGGCGCTGGCCAACATCGGCAACGTGTATCTCTTCATGTTCAATTACGAGAAGGCATTGGAGTATTACAATCGTTCGCTGGAAATACGCAAAGCGATAGACGATAAACAGGGAATGGCAGATTGTTACAATAACATGGGTGCCGTTGACAAGGAACGAAAAAAATACAAAAATGCAGGAGAATACTTTCAGCAGTCGTTAGACCTGAACCTGGAGGTGGGCAATATGCGCGGCGCGGGCGGCTGCTACAACAACCTGGCCGAGATCTTTGAGTTTGCCGGCGAACACCAAAAAGCCCTGGTAAAATATTTTGAATGCGCGAAAGTTTTGCGAACAGTGAACGACATGCAGGCGCTGGGCTATTGCTACGCCAACATCGATGAAGTATATCGCGAAATGAAAGAATACAAAAAGTCTATACTTTACAGTGATTCGGCCCTGCTGATAAGCGAACAAACAGGCGACCTGAGCGTGAGAAAGGCAGTATATGAGAGTCGCTCGTTAACCTACGCCGCGATGGGCGCATACCGGGAGGCTTACGAGAACCACCTGAAGTTCAAGGCCATCACCGACAGTGTTTTTAATGAGGAGAACAGCAAACAGATCGGCGATCTGAAAACACAATTTGAGGTAGAGAAAAAGGAGACGGAGCTGAAAGCGCAGGCGGCGGCCCAGGCCGTGGTGGCTGAGGAGAAGAACAAAAGAAAGAACTTCATTATTTATATGGGAGCCGGGCTCCTGCTCATTGTATTCGTATTCGCCCTCATCACCTTCAACCGCTTTAAAGTTACCCAGCGCCAAAAACGGGTGATAGAAGAACAAAAGCAATTGGTAGAAGTGAAACAGAAAGAGATCCTGGACAGTATCCATTACGCTAAACGCATACAGAGTTCGTTGCTGCCCAACGAGAAATATATACGCAGAAGCCTGGAAAGACTACACCGTGTAAAATAAGACCTGTGTTTATTTTAATACGATCCGAATGATGTCCTGTTTCCGAAGAACCTTCTTATTTGGCAAGCACGTAATTGATCATGTACCCTTCGCAAATAAGACCCGCGGTATAGAGAATGATCAGGAATACCAGGTAGCGTTTAGGGCTCCATCGTATTTTGTCCAATTGCACGTTCAGGGAGAAAAAAACAATGGTTGTATAAATGGCGGCGCAGTATATCCGCTTTCTAAGAGGCAGCTGATGATAAGGCGGATTGCCTTTCTCTTCATAAGGCATGATGCGGGTAGGATAAACTACCTTGAGCCACGGATACCAGAAATAAGACCCCACGCTAAAGAGCATCAAAAGGATAATGGTCCAGGTAAATATATACCCTTTTTTATATCCATAATCCCACCACATCAGGTCAATACTTTTTAACCAGTAATACGGGCTAAAGATCTTAACCCATTTATCGCCCATGCGATTACGGTATTTAAGATCGGTAAATTCTTTATCCAGTATCTCGTAACTAGAAACCAGGTTGTTCTTATCAAAATTGCTGAGCAGATCTTTATACACGGCTGCCATCTTTTCAAAATCGTCGTCATTCACAACGCTCCATTTAGGGTCAAAGCACAGCCTGAAATGCAGGTAATCGATCTTTATTTTTGAAATATCCGTACCTGTAAGATTTATTTTAACCACCCCTTTGGTATTGGATTTGCAACCCGTGAAGTCGATGGTCTTCTCGATCCATTCTACATAACTAAAATCAATATAATCCGGCAGGCGGGTCTCCGAATTAAAAAAAACGTTGCCCTTGAAACTCGCGTGATTGAAATTAAGGGTGTCTCTAAAACGGGCATCCTTGAACGAAACCTCCGATTCAAACACCGCCTTCTTGAACGATGCCTTACGGAAACCGGCCTTGGAAAAATCTACCTTCCCACTAAAGTGAGCGCTGTCGAAGTCCGCCTTTTGCGCAAACACAGATTCTACGAAATTGCTTGTCCCCTGGAATTTTGTATCCCTGAATCTCGCCTGGTCCTGAAACTCGGCCGAACTAAAAATGACCTGTGATTGACTACCGAACAAACTTCCTGAAAAGAACACCGCCGAATCGAACTTAACAGATTCAAAAACGGTAAGCGAGTCAAAATTCACGTTAAAAAAGCAGGCGTTCTTCGAAAACTGGCTCATGCTAAAATCGGCAAGCGACTTGAACTTTGATCCATTGAAACTGGAGGTACTATAGAATTTATTCTCTTTAAAGTAGGCAAGGTTAAGAAATTCGGAAGCCTTATAATTGGCATGGTCGTAAAACCCGTTGTTGATAAAACTGGCTTTACCTACAAAAAACGTTCTTTCAAACAAAGCGGTATCGCTAAGGTTGTTAGAGGAGAAATCGATCCCTTGTTCCGACCTGATATTGGAAATAACAAGAGGCCGGGCAAAATGATTAAAGGTAAGATCAAGCGTTGAATCAAAACTGATGTATTCAAAGAGAACGGGGCCCTGGAAATTGGTATTACTGAGATTGATCGGGCCCTTCAACTCGCAATCGCTAAAGACCAATTCGTTCTTCATGCCACTGTGATAAAAAAGCACTTTTTTGTGAAAAGTTAAACGGGAATAATCAAGCTTCTTAAGCGTGGTATCCCCCGAAAAATCCAGCGGTGCAGGAACCACCTTTTTGAGGCTCTTGCCCGATTGAGCCGGGAGCGACAAAGCTGTTAAAAAACACAAAACGGCCGTGAAAAACCCGTTCATGAGCATATGTCTTTTTCTGTCCATAAACAGACCAAATATAAGGTTAAATTACACTTTTTTACTGTTTTTTGAAAATTTCGGTTAAAATGAACAAATAAATATATTAAATTAGCCTGTAAAAAGTAACATGAAACGCATCATTGCCTGCAGCGACGGAACCTGGAACAGACCCAATAAGGTTGAAGAAGGCCAAAAGATACGCACCAACGTGCAGAAGATCTTTGACTACATGGAGCGCAGGGATAAAAAGGAGGTTATACAACTAAAATACTACGATGAGGGTATTGGGGCCCAGGGAAACAAACTAACGCAGTATTTTAATGGCGCAACAGGCCGCGGTATCGATGAGAACATACAAGACGTTTACAAAATAATTTCCTGGAACTATATTCCCGGAGACGAGATCTTCTTATTCGGTTTTAGTCGTGGTGCATATACCGCGCGGAGCGTGGCAGGTTTCATACACAAGTGCGGTATTTTAAAAAGTAACGATCTTGAACTGATCGGAGAGGCTTACAAATTATACCGTAACACAAAGATCCATGCCCATGATCCCAAAGCCAAAGAATTCAGGGATAGGTACAGTTACCCGCCCATCATAAAATTCATAGGTGTATGGGACACGGTGGGATCGTTGGGTTTGCCTCTGCACTGGTTCCAGTGGTATAATAAAAAGAGATATGCTTTTTGCGACGTGAAATTAAGTGAACATATCGACCAGGCCTATCACGCCCTGGCCGTGGATGAAAAAAGAAAGACCTTCCTTCCTACCCTATGGAAACAGAAAGAAGAAATACTGAAACTGAATCCCAACCAGGTACTTCAGCAAAGGTGGTTCCCCGGCGTTCACTCCAACGTGGGCGGTGGCTATGCCAAAGAAGGATTGGCCGACATCAGCCTGGAATGGATGATAGAAAAAGCCCGCGAGGCGGGTATCTGTTTTGATGAAGAATGGATAAAAAACGATGTGAAACCCGATCATAAAGATAAATTATATGATTCGCGCAGTCTTCTTTTTAAATTGATGCCCGCGGTAACAAGACACATTCATTCTCCCGACGACATACACCGAACAGTGCACCTGCGGATAAAAGATGTAGCCCCCCACTACATGCCCCCCAATGTGTTCAAGGCCGAAAAAAAATACTAGGCCTGTTACCTCTTGTTGTTTTACTGTTATAAGCCCGGTCTCCGGGACAGGTTATCTATTATCCTGTGGAAAAAACGATTTCACGTCATCTAAAAACGGATCTCTTAACCATTAAAACAAAAAACCATGAAAAATTTGATGATCGCCCTACTCGCCTGCCTGTTGGCACTTACAAGTTGCTCAACTTACCAAAGCTGTCCAGCCTACGGTTCTGCCTCTTCTACACGGGGCGGAAGTTTTGATGAATCGGGAAAAACCAAATTGGATGAAGACAAACGCATGATGATCTACCACGCTTCGGTTAAGGTAGAAGCCAAAGACCCCGATTCGGCAGCCGCGCAGGTGGCCAGGCTTGCTAAAAAGTACGATGGATATGTTTTAAGCTCAGGTAACAATTATACCACGATCCGTATCAAGTCGGCCCAACTGAAAGACGCCATCAACGATGTTTCGGGAATTGGTAAAGTAACCGACAAGAATATTTCAGGCAATGATGTTACCGAAGAATACACCGATTACCAAATACGTTTAGAGAACGCAGAGAAAGCCCGCAGCCGTTATCTCGAATTGCTGGCCAAAGCAAATACGGTAGGCGAAACCCTTGCCGTTGAAAAAGAACTGGAGCGTTTAAACGGTGAGATCGACCTGCTGAAAGGAAAGATGAGTCGCATAGGGCACCTGGTTGATTATTCTACACTCACTGTATATCACCAGGAAAAAACGAAACTCGGGGTGCTGGGCTATGTTTTTGTGGGCACCTACAAGGCCATTAAATGGCTTTTTGTAAGAAATTGATGAGGGTCATATTTTGACATTTTCGCATTTTTTATATATTTGTTTTACCAATCAAAAAAACACTTATATGAAGAAAATTCTACTCTCTGTTTTCGTATCAGGTACTGTTTTAACATCGGCCCAGCCGGTGATACAGGAACCCAATTTTATGCCCATAGGCTTCAGCGCAAGCATTGCAGTTGCCTCGGGAACGGTGGCCACCAGTGCGGGGGCTAACCAAACATGGAACCTTTCGGGGCTCACGGCTGCTACCATCGGCACCATGTCGGTGGTGTCATCTGGTCCCTGCAGCTCAACCTATCCCACAGCCAACTGGGTAGAAAGTTTGCCCAATGCCACGCATCACTACTATGCTCGTACAGCAAGCCAGATAGAGGCTGTGGCCGAGAATATTCCTACCAATTGCACAGGTGGTACCTCGTATACAGATACCAAGATCACACTCAAATTTCCGTTCAACTATACCGATAATTTTACCGATCCGTTCATTAACACGGCAGGCTCAGGAACCGCTTCGGTTGTGTATGACGGGTACGGCACCCTTATCACTCCAACCGCCACACTAACAAACGTAGCCCGCCTCACGGTCACCGATGGCGGGGGCACTTCCCTGCAATGGTTCACCACCGGGAATCCTTCTTACATTGCCTGTTTTACTACAGGGAGCAGCACTGTTTTTTTTGAGAACCCAATGGTTGGCATAAGCGAGCCGAGCCTGGAGTCGGCATTACAGGTATACCCTAATCCTTCAACCGGAATTTTTACTCTTGAGACCGGAACAACGGAAGTGCAAACGGCGGAAGTGTTTGATGTACACGGAAAACAGGTTTTGTTGGAAATGATAACGGAGAAAGGACATATAGACGGGAGTTCTTTGCCTGATGGGGTTTATACCTTACGCATTAAAACGGCAGAGGGCGTACTGAATAAAAAACTGATTGTTCTGAAATAGTTCCTGCCGCTTATTTGAACGATGCCCGGTTCCGATAGCTATCGGGATGAAATCCGAGCATTTTTTTGTATTTTGGCCTCTATGAAGCCGCGCATTTTCGTTTTTCTCCTGCTACTTTCCTTGGGCTTCCATGCGCAGACGGATTCGCTCAAAAAACTTCTCGAAAAGGCTACACATGATACAACCCGCTGTACACTACTCAACCAATTGGTAGAAGCCGAGAGCAACGACGC
>JANWKZ010000023.1 GCA_025451115.1 Bacteroidia bacterium
ATACGGAAGAGGAGATACGCTTGATGCGCATTAAGTTTTTGAGTGAGTTTGGGAACTAACCGGCGATCGTTTCCTTTTAAACTGAATAAAAAGCCCTCTCGGTTGAACCGAGAGGGCTTTTTATTGATGTATTATTGATCTGATCCCAATAAAAAAACCGTCCCGGCTTAGCCAGGACGGTTTTTCTTTTCTTAAGCTTAGATTATTTCTTAGCGTCAGGCTTTTTAGCATCAGCTGCTTTCGCATCCGCTTTCGGAGCGTCTTTCGCGTCAGCTTTTGCTGCTCCGTCAGCTGCAGGTGCTGCTGCATCGGTAGCCGCTGCCGGTTTAACTTCTTCTTCAACCGCACGTGTAACGTTCACACTTACAATTGCGCTGTCGGCGGCGCCCAACAATTCGCACCCGTCAATTTTAACCTCGCCGAAAGAGATAGACTGACCTATATTCAGTTTTTCGATGTTCAGTTCAAGGAAAGCAGGAATCTTTTCTGCAGGACCTTTTACTTTTACTTTACGGTGGCTCAGGATCAAACGACCGCCGGCTTTCACACCTTCAGGTTGCCCCTGTAATTTTACGGGAATAGCGATAATTACCGCTTTACCTTCCACGATCTCGAGGAAGTCTACGTGCAATAAGCTGTCGTTCACTTTGTGGAACTGGGCTTCCTGCAACATGGCCTTCGTTTTTTTACCGTTCAGGTCGATGTCAACGAAACATACATCGGGAGTGTATATGATGTGTCTGAAAGCACGTACATCCGCATGGAAGTGTACTTGCTCTTTGCCGCCATACAATACGCAAGGGATCTGACCTTTGCGACGTAGCTGGACTGCATCTTTTTTCCCTACGTTCGCCCTTGGCGAACCGCTCAATGATACAATTTTCATTTTTTCTTTTTTTGTGAGTGTTTCAAAGGACCCGCTTTCCTTTTCCACACCCGGTTATTTGTTTATTTTTTGCGGGTTGTTCTTACACTATAAAATGTGAGCTGATCGACTCATGGTGCAGGATGTTGTGCACCACTTTGGCGAAGAGCCCGGCTACCGGTACCACTTTTATCTTTCCGCCCTGCATTCTTTTCGGGATGGTATCCGTTATAATTAATTCGGTGAGTTTCGAGTTCTGGATGTTGTCGTACGCTTTACCTGATAAAACACCGTGTGTACAAATGGCACGTATGCTCAGGGCACCACGCTCCATCATCATATCGGCTGCTTTGCAAAGGGTTCCGCCGGTATCGATCATATCGTCAACAAGAACAATGTTCCTTCCTTCAATTTCACCAATGGCGGTCATGTGGTCCACCTGGTTGGCTTTGGTGCGCTGCTTGTAGCAGATCACAAGCTCTGCCTTTAAATATTTCGCGTAAGCGTTCGCGCGTTTACTTCCACCCATATCAGGTGCCGCTATCGTTAAGCTAGGAAGGTTCAGACTTTGAATATGCGGCATGAAAAGCGTAGAGGCGTATAAATGATCAACGGGAATGTCGAAGAAACCCTGGATCTGATCAGCGTGCAGGTCCATGGTCATAACGCGTGTAGCGCCCGCCACAGCCAGCATATCAGCCACAAGCTTGGCGCCAATGGCTACGCGGGGTTGATCTTTGCGGTCTTGACGCGCATAACCGTAATAAGGAATTACCGCTATGATCTCTTCAGCTGAAGCACGCTTAGCGGCATCGATCATAAGTAATAACTCCATCAGGCTATCCGCGGGCGGCATGGTTGACTGTACAAGAAAAACTTTCTGCCCGCGCACACTTTCCTCAAAAGAGATCTGGAACTCACCATCGCTGAAAGGGATGCGCTTTACCTGCCCCAAAGAAGAGCCATAGGCCTCGGCTATCTGCCTGGCCAGGTCGGTAGTGGCGCTCCCTGCGAAAAACTTAACTTGTGGTTCCATAATTTAAGGGGTGCAAAGCTAGTGAATATTCATGGTTTTCCGAACCAAAAACTTGAAAAAGAAGACCATGAATATCGGGCTCACCACCATAGGGCAAATGGAAAATTGAGCCCAATTAAGGGGTTTTATACAATATTTTAGGGTGTTTTTGACCCTGATTTAGAGAAAAATAGCTAGTTTTGCAGCCCTTCGGGGCCTTTTGGCCCCGGAAATGGCCGAGTCAATGCCCAGCTGGCGGAATCGGTAGACGCGCTGTCCCGATAGCTATCGGGATCAAACACCAAAGAGGTGAATGTTCTTTAAAGGAAACTGACAATATCAGACCTGAGACCCGGTTAAATGGGAAAGCAGGTTTTAAAATAATGCCTCGATGGCGGAATCGGTAGACGCGCTGGTCTCAAACACCAGTGTCTTCGCGGACATGCCGGTTCGAGTCCGGCTCGGGGTACGGGAAAAAGCAGGGAAACCTGCTTTTTCTTTTTATGGATGGCAAGTACTTATATTCTTTATTCTGCAAAGGCCGACAAATACTATATCGGTTCTACCAAAAATATGGAGGTTAGATTTGAATATCATCTAGCTAAGGAATTTAACGATAGTTTCACAGCCAGATATAGCGATTGGGAACTCTATTTTGAAATTCCGGGATTATCAAACACTACCGCAAGAAGCATTGAAAATCATATTAAAAAAATGAAAAGCCGGAAGTACATTGAAAATCTTAAAAAATACCCGGAAATGATTGAAAAGCTAAAGAATTTCAGAAAATAGCGGGTACTTCCCCAACGGCTTATTTCGGCCAGCTTAATAAAATAGGAATAGAATTCATCCACCTAATTTGACGTCAAAAATGGCAGTTATCATGTCTATGAATTATTCAGTTAATCTTTTAAAGATATTTTGAATAATTTTAACCCACGGTTCGGATTGATTCCCTTTTGGGGTACAAAAGGGTGAGTAAAGAAAATAATAACAACTAAAAATATATACAATGGCACAAATCAATCCACACATCAACTTCAACGGAAATGCCGAAGAAGCATTCAACTTTTACAAATCAGTATTTGGCGGAGAGTTCGCAAAAATTATGCGTTTCAAAGACCTCGAAAGTGTTGAATTTCCAGTATCAGAAAAAGAAGCAAATAAAATAATGCACATTGCTTTGCCAATTGGTAAAAGTATTTTAATGGCTAATGATGTACCTGAAATACTGGGGCGAACAAACGAAAATGAGAACAGAAGCAAAATTGTAATTAGTGCGGAAAGCAAAGAAGAAGCTGACAAATTATTCAATGGACTTTCAGCAGGTGGACAAATAGAAATGTCCATTGCAGACAGCCCCTGGGGTTCATACTTTGGAATGTTTAGAGACAAATATGGTATTGAATGGATGGTGGACTTTGACCCAAAATATAGTGGAAAAGTATAAAGTTTGATATCTGCGACCTACAGGGTACTAAGCCGGATCATTTAAGTATGATCGGCTTTTTTGTTTCATTACCCAAATAAATGCTTAGTTTTTAATATCGATTCCATGGCCGAACTTTTCAAAACAAATGTGCAGCAGCACTTCGATGCCATCCGGTTAAAGGAACTTCTTGTAGCCGAATTCCCCAAGGCCACTTTTCGTTTCGATCTGCAGCATAAAGATAAATTACTGCGCGTTGAGGGTTGGAATGTACCGGCAAGCCGCATAGTTCAGATCTTAAAGCATGAAGGTTTTTACTGCGAAGTGGTGGAAACCAATGATGAATTAAAGAAATAAATTTTCGAATAAAAAATTCCACAAAAGAGAATTCCACAGCGAATTTCCAGGCATGGGCCAAAATAATTTAAACTTGTTAAAATTATGTAAAACCGGCTCATAAGTGTGTCCGCCGACCTATGCTTGCGTATAAGATTTCTGTTACACTTAATACAGTTTTCTTATACGAATGCAAAACCTGTTTTCAAAAAAGGCATTTTTGGTCATGCTTATGGCCTTAACAATAAGCAGCCTGAAAGCCATCACATATTACATTAGTCCTAATGGAAACGATCAGGCCAACGGAACTTCCGCGGCAACCGCCTGGAAAACCATTTCCAAACTCAATGGCATAAACCTCTTGCCCGGCATTGTTGTATTGTTTGAAGGTGGCGCCTATTTTTCGGGGAGCATTTACCTTGATGCCGCCGACGCCAACGATGCCATCAATCCAATTCTCATCTCCAGTTACGGAACCGGAAAAGCTACGATCCGTTCGGGAGCAAGCGCTGGCTTCTTCGCCTATAACACAAAAGGGTTCGAAATTTCAAACCTTGTTTTTGAAGGAAGTGGCATGGCAACCAACACCACCAACGGCGTACAGATCTATACCGATCTTGGAGGAAATGTTAAACTGGGAAACATAAAATTAACTAACGTTGAAATATTGCATTATGGCCGCGTGGGTCTTTCCTTTTATTCTTCAAATGCCAATACAGGATTTAAAGACGTAGTTGTAGATGGAATACACATCCATCATGTAAGAGAGAACGGCCTGTTTGTTGGAGGTTACAGATCACCCACGCACATGGGATGGTCGCACGAGCGGGTAGAAATAAAAAACACGGAGGTAAACAATATCCCTGGATATGCCGACCCAAACGTACATCGCGGAAGTGGCATCATCCTGGCCCAGGTGGATAGCGGATCGATCGAGAACTGTGTAGCGCACCACAACGGAGCATCCAACACACATTGCGGTGGTCCGGGAGGCATCTGGGTTTACGATTGCAACGGCATAACCATTCAGCACTGCGAAAGTTACAGCAACTCATCTGGAAGCGGTTGCGACGGGTTGGGATTCGACCTCGATGGAGGAATGCAGAACTCCGTGCTTCAATATAATTACTCGCACGACAATGACGGCGCGGGCTTTTTATTGGGACAATATGATAATGCCCGGCCCTGGGCGAATAACGTAGTTCGTTATAACATCAGCGAAAATGACGGAAGGACCAACGCGGGCGGCATTACGCTTTTTAAAGGAGTCAACACCACGATGAACGGCTGCAAGATCTACAGTAATACTATTTACACAAGTTCATCCGCTTCCAACCCGGGTGTAGGCGCGTTTACAGTCATTGACTGGAATACGGGCATCACAGGAATTGAAGTCTACAATAATATCTTTCAAACTACAGGAGGCGCTTCGCTGGTTGATATCCCGGTTGGATACGACGCGTTCTTTGCGGGGAATCTTTATTGGTCGACAGGAGGTGTCTTCAAAATAAACTATCACGGAACGAATTATAGCAGCGTGGCGGCCTGGCGAAATGCCAGCGGTAAAGAACAGGTGGGTTCTTTGTTGACGGGAGTGACTGCCGATCCACTATTAATGAATGTAGGTGCCGGAACGATCTTGTGGCCAACGCCTACCTATTCGCTCAGCGGATACATTACGCAACTTACCTCACCGGCTATTAATACCGGGCTTGATCTTGGAAGTTTATTTGGTATCCATACAGGAGCAACTGATTTTTTTAATTCTGTGTTATCGGCATCCAATCCTGCTGACATTGGTGCTTATGAGAACCCATCATCGATGACAACGCAAATTGAAGGTGGAAATGCTTCCGGGAAAAACATCTCTTATTATCCAAATCCGGTGGAAAACGGAGAACAAATTCATTTAGCCGGAGGCGTGCCGCCCTATTCAGTGGAATTACTCACTATAAACGGAATGACTGTTTCGAAAGAAGTAGTGCAGGGCCAGGAATATCTCATTTCCGGAACGCGTGTAGCAAGCGGATTATACATTATCCGGATCATTGACAGCAAGGATAGAACCACAAGTGGCAAGCTTGTTGTTCATTGATAGTGATCCCCATTGCTTAAATAATTCATTTGATTTTCAGGTGGTTTCATTAAAATTGATACTTTTTTCTTGACAAGCGTCCTTATTTATCGTAATATTGCGATATAATTCATCTGACATGGGAACCACTAAGACCGAAGAATTCACGGTAAAGGACAATAAGATCGCCAAATACGCGAAGGCCTTGGCGCATCCCGCGCGCGTGGCCATTCTCCAGGTATTACTAAAACAACGCTCGTGCATTTGCGGAGACATCGTAGAAGAGCTTCCTTTATCACAATCCACCGTATCCCAGCATCTAAAAGAATTAAAAGAAGCGGGCCTGATCAAAGGAGATATAGACGGTGTAAAAACATGTTACTGCATCGATGAAAAAGAATGGGAGAACGCGAAGACCTATCTCTCCACCCTCTTTGAAAGTTACCAGAAGACGAACAAGAACTGCTGCTAAAAAAATTTATCTAAAATCATCGTAATAATACGATATAAAATAACAAACAATGAAAACAAATCCCTTTCCCAGAATGCACGCCAGCTTATATGTTGCCGACATTCAAAAAACAATCAGCTTCTACAACGAGTTCTTCGGCCAATCACCGGCCAAGGTAAAACCGCGTTACGCGAAGTATGTTTTAACAAGCCCTTCACTCATCATCTCCTTTGTAGAAAATAAGGAAAGAGTACAAAGCAATTTTGGTCACCTTGGTTTCCAGGTGGAGACAATTGAAGAATTAAACAAACGAATGGCGGCGGCCGAGGCAAGAGGACTGGTCTCTAAAAAAGAAATGGGTACCAACTGCTGCTATGCCAAACAGGATAAGTTCTGGGCCAAAGATCCGGATGGTGTGCAATGGGAAATTTATTACTTTCACGAAGACGCCGAGTTCAATGATCCGCATTATGAGATGGAGGAAGCCACAGCCTGCTGTACCGTTTCGAGTGAAGAAACAAAGAGTGACTGCGGATGTAATGCGAACGTAGGATCTGAAACGTCCAACAAAAAAACAGTTTGCTGCTAATATGTTTCCAGAAATAAAATCATTCTGCGATAATATCGCAACGGATTTCGATAAGATTCCCGGGCAGCGTAAAGAGCTGCTCGGGAAAATATCGGATTATATTATCAGCAAGCAAAAACAAGGCAAGCCGGTCAACCTGGTTTATATCTGTACGCACAATTCGCGCAGGAGCCATTTTGGGCAGGTGTGGGCGCATGTAGCCGCAAGTTACTATGGTGTAAATAATGTACATTCTTTCTCGGGAGGAACGGAAGTTACCGCGTTCAATATAAATGCCATCAACGCGCTTAAAAGAATTGGGTTTGAAGTGAAAGCCCTTGGCGCGGAGAAAAATCCAACCTATCATTTGTTCTTTGGCGATAATGAAGAACCGATTACCTGTTTTTCTAAAATGTATAATGATAACAAGAACCCTCAAAAGGAATTTGCGGCGATCATGACCTGTAGCGAAGCAGAGCAAAACTGCCCGTTCATCCCTGAAGCAGAATTAAGGATCTCAACAACCTATGAGGATCCGAAAGCTTTTGACGGAACACCGCAACAAGATGAAAAATACAGTGAAAGGTGCCGGCAGATCGCACTTGAAACACTTTTTGTATTTTCTAAAGTAGGGTAATATGAGGTGGATAATTAGTATCTATTTCCTGTTCCCTTCTCTTATTGCTAATGCTCAAAGCCTGCATTACGCAGGGGCATTCCCTACAATAGATCACTCCGGAGATCTAACCAATAAACTTAGGTATGGCTTATACTACTTCGCTGCTTTTCCAATCGTAAACCTTGATAAGCCAAATATGGGTAAAGATGCTAATTTTCTTCTTTTTTACTCCGAGCAATCACTGAGCTTCAAAGCCGGCAAGCATTTTTTCTTTACAGGGTCCTATGTTTATCAACGGGCAAATGCGGTCTATGAAAATTATGTGAATGAAAACCGCATTTATGTTCAGGGCAAGTACAAACATTCCATAAATAAAATGGATCTGGCACACAGAGTTCGTTTTGATCTGCGGTTCATTCAGAATAGAGTTACCGATAAAACTCCTTTAACCCATCGGGCGAGATATTTACTTGGATTTGACGTTCCCATAAAGAGCAAAAGAGAAAATTTGTACTTTACGGCATATGAAGAGCTATTCTTTAGCACTGTTAGCAGAGCTGCTCCTGTTTACGAGGAGAATTGGGCTTACGCAGCGCTTGGAATTAAACTCAATGAAAAGAACAAAATTGAACCTGGGATTTTGTACATTACATGGAATATCGGAAAAACAAACTGGTTCAATCAATACTATTTTCAGTTAACATGGATCAGTCATCTGGGTCTCACTAAAAAGAAAGAATAATATGAGAAAATATTTAGCAGAAATGATCGGAACGTTTGCCCTCGTCTTTTGCGGAACGGGAGCCATAATTATCAACCAGGAAAGCGGTGGGGCAGTTACACACGTGGGAATTGCCGCTACATTTGGGCTCATCGTTGCGGCTATGATCTACGCTTTAGGCGACATATCCGGTGCGCATTTAAATCCGGCGGTTACCCTCGCCTTTTGGATCGCTAAGAAGTTTCCGGCAAAGGAAATTGCACCTTACATGATAAGCCAGACAGCAGGCGCCTTTATCGCAAGTCTTACTTTAAAATTTTTGTTCCCGGCAAATAAATTGCTTGGCACTACCTTGCCGGCGGGGTCCGAAATGCAATCTTTCGTGCTGGAATTCATTCTGACCTTTATCCTGATGTTTGTGATCATTCATGTGGCAACGGGAAACAAAGAGCAGGGCATGTTCGCGGGCATCGCGATCGGTTCTGTTGTATTATTGGAAGCCATGTTCGCGGGCCCCATTTGCGGCGCTTCCATGAATCCGGCAAGATCTTTAGCACCGGCCATAACTTCGGGGCATACGGAACATCTGTGGATATACATTGCGGCACCGGTAACGGGCGCTATGCTCGCTGTTCTCTGCTGGATGGGACTAAAAGTAAAAGAGAACTGATTTCTTACAATAAGTTTAAACTGAAAACACTCAGGCTCCCTATTTTAAGAATATCACAAGCCAGGTAAAAGAAACGCAGGTCGCGCTGCGAAACTGCTGTGCCGTTGAAATAAATAGTTTCATTTTGTGAAAGGGCAGGCATCAGCCAGTGCTTTTGAACCACAAGAATTAATACCGGGATAAGAAAAGTGATAGTAGTTGCCGCGAAAGGCGCATTACTTAAAAAAAATAAACATAAGACTATTAGAGCGGCCATTACAAACTCCACCCTATCGTGGGTTCTCCAAACAAGTTGACGAAGCGCCGGCGGAGCAGTTACACCAATGGTTTGTATCTTAAAAGCTGATCGCGTTCGCATGATCATTATCGCGCACACAAAACTCATCCATGTATAAACTACACTCAGTGCAATAAGATCATTCATTGTATAAAAGACTTAATTGTTTTAACCTCCCTACATTCTCACTCGCGGATCCATTACAAAATTAGGTTACATCCATCACAGAACCAAAGGTTCTGTAACAAAAATTATTTTCCCAATTTGGAAAAAACTAAGTTTCCTTACAGATGATATTGGAAGCCACTTTCTGGGAGATAACGATCTCCTTTTTCTGGCAGGTAATAAGGAGTGAGCCGTCTACCTCCTCCACTGTTTTCACATGGATAGACGCTCCAATGATAAGGCCGTGTTTTTCAAGGTATTTGAGGAAGACAACCGAGTGGTCGGAGGTCCCCATAATGCGATAGCTGCCTTTTGCCCTGGCCTCAAAAAGGGTGATGAGCTTATCTTTCTGAAATTTTCCCTTCGCGTCGGGGATCGGATCGCCATGCGGATCGTAAACCGGGTTCCCCATCAGCTCCGCCAATTTGTTTATAAGCTTGTCATTCTTCACATGCTCAAGCTCCTCCGCTATCTCGTGTACTTCGTCCCACCCAAAGCCCAGCTCCTTTACCAGGTAAGTCTCCCAGATGCGATGACGACGAACAATATCGATAGCCATGCGCGCCCCAGAGGCTGTAAGGCGTGTGCCGTATGATTTTTCGTATACCACGTATTTCAATTCATGGAGTTTGCGTAACGCTTCTGTAACAGAAGCGGGATTGAAATTGAGCTTGGAAGCCAATTGCTGGTTCGTTACTACGCGGGTATTATCCGAGGAGAGGTTGTAGATCGTCTTCAGGTAGTTCTCGATGGTTTCCGAACGCATAAATTATCTTTTAGGCATACCAAAATTAATAATTATATTTTACAAAATACCCCGCACCTTTGTTAAAATTATGGAACTCCCTAAAAAGACACTGATCCTCTTTGCTTTAGGATCACTGATCATAACCGGCGCTTGCCGCAAATTACTACCTCTCGCCCCAAAAGACGAGGAAGTGCTGGCCGGTACCATTCCCGGTCTCACCCCTGCCCAGGAACACGAACACCTGGTGGCCGATGCCAATTTCGGGCAGGTGTTTTCGAAGGCCGACGGACTCGGTCCCATTTACGTGCAAACTTCCTGTGCCAATTGTCATGTAGGGAACGGCAAAGGGCATCCTTCCACTACTATAACGCGTTTTGCCAATTTGAATGGCGGGGTCATCGATTATTTAATAAGTAAAGGCGGTCCTCAGTTGCAAAACCGTTCCATCGATAATTATCCTGTTGAGCTACTTCCTGCAGAAGCCAACGTGATCACAAAACGCATTGCTCCTGCCGTTATGGGGCTCGGATTCATTGCCGCTATGAGTGATCAGTCTATCTTGGATAACGCCGATCCAAATGACACGAACGGTGATGGTATTTCCGGAAGATGTAATTATGTAGATCCAACATCTTTCTTCATTCCGCAAAACATCCATCAACCGAACAGCGGAAAATACATTGGTCGTTTCGGAAAAAAAGCGGAGAAGGTAACAATACAAGACCAGGTCGTCTTTGCCCTAAAACAGGATATCGGCATCACTTCCGATTTTGATACGGATGACCTTTACAATTACGCTTCGGGAATTTACACAGGCGACAACGCGCCCGACCCCGAGGTTTCTGCAAGTTTTGTGAACAGTCTTGTTTTTTACATGCGCACTTTGAAAGCGCCTCCCCGCAGAAATGAAGAAGACGCCGACGTGAAGGCCGGCCAAAGTTTGTTCTACCAGGTGGGTTGCACCAATTGTCACGCACCCACTTTCACTACAGATAAATCGGATATTGACGCTTTGAGTTATAAAACATTTCATCCTTTCTCTGATTTTTTATTGCATGATATGGGATCCGGATTGGATGACGGCTACCCTGAAGGAGGCGCTAACAGTTACGAATGGAGAACGCCGCCTTTATGGGGTGTAGGGCTTGCCAAAGATTCGCAGGGCGGGCAAATGTTCTTATTGCATGATGGAAGAGCGCATTCTTTTGAAGAAGCTATTATGATGCATGGCGGTGAAGCCGCGAGCCGCAGGGATCTCTTCAGTGCTTTGAACGATTCACAAAAAAAGCAAGTCATAAAATTCCTCGAGAGCCTGTGAACCGTAAAGAATTCATACAAAGCTGTACTTTCTCCTGTTTAGGTTTGCTTGGCGCTGCCGCGCTGCTGCAGAATTGTACACCTTCGAAATACATCCAGGTGAGCAGGGAGAACGATCAATTGAAAGTAGCCAAGAGTGAGTTCGTTAATTTAAAAAAGAATAAAACATCCAAATACCTCATTGTAAAAGCTAATACAATTCCATATCCCATCGTGGTCTATCGTTTTTCAGATACAGATTACACGGCACTTTTACTTCAGTGCTCGCACCAGGGAAGTGAGTTGAACGTGAACGGCGATATCCTGACCTGCCCCGCACACGGAAGTGAGTTCGGCAACAAAGGAGAAGTGATACAAGGTCCTGCAGATCAAAAACTGCAGAACTATAAAGTGACATCCGACGCAGATCATATCTACATAAACCTGGCATGAGAAAAATTGCTCTATATATTTTGGTCCTTCTCTCTTCTAATTTACTGGAGGCGCAAACCGATTCTTCTTTCATCAAACGCGTTCCGGTTGATACGAGCAAGCTCAAAATGAACATGGATGCGGTTTACAACCGCCCCTTCCTCACCATGGGAAAAATGCCTGTTTCAGTAGGTGGTTATTTAGAAGCGAACAGCAGTTATTTCGGAACGGATGGTGTAACAGAGGGGCTTTCCTTTCAAATTCCGCGACTTACCGTTTTCATGTCTTCGGCCATTAAAAAACGTATCAAATTCCTAACGGAGATAGAGTTCGAAGAAGGCGGTAAGGAAATAAATATTGAGTTCGCCTCTATGGACATTGAATTCCATCCCTTACTTAATTTACGCGGCGGAGTGATCATGAATCCTATCGGGGCTTTTAACCAGAATCATGATGGCCCGAAATGGGAGTTTATTAGCCGGCCGTTTTCAGCTACTACCATCATTCCATCAACCTGGAGCAACGTGGGATTTGGTGTATATGGAAAATACGCGCAAAATAATTTTGTGTGGGCTTACGAAGCTTATCTGACCAATGGTTTTGATGACCAGATCATAAACAATACGGAGAACCGTACCTGGCTGCCGGCCAGCAAACAAAACGCGGAGCGTTTTGAAGAAAGTTTCAATGGCGTTCCTTTAGTTACTGCCAAAACCGCTTTCAGGCACCGTAAGATAGGCGAGATCGGCTTTTCTTGGATGGGCGGCGTGTACAATAAATTTGAAGAAGAAGGCGTAGTAGTTGACACTAAAAGAAGAGTGGATCTTGTGGCTATTGATATCAATTCTACCATTCCAAAACTAAACACATATATAAACGGCGAATGGGTCTGGGCTCTGATCGATGTTCCCGGAAATTATCCTGAGCAATTCGGGAAAAAGCAGAGAGGCGGCTTTTTAGACATTGTTCAACCCGTGCTGAGAAGAAAAATGTTTGGCTGGGAGAACAGCACGCTCAACATCGCCTTTAGAACTGAATACGCCGACTATAACGTCGGGACCTTTACGGATACAGGAGGAAACATTTTTGATCATGTAGTTGCGATCGTACCCGGGATCAGTTTCCGACCTTCGCAACAAACCGTTATCCGTTTTAATTACCGTTACCACTGGAATGTAGACCCGCTGGGAAATCCCGCTTCACGCACAGCCGGTTTCCAGTTCGGTTTCGCCACCTATTTCTAAAATGAAAAGGCATATCCTATATTTTTTCATTCTTCTTTCGGGTATAATTACCTCGCAGGCCCAAACTGTCTCCCAAAAGGTGCAGAGAAAAGATCTGCTGAAAAAACACTGGGCCGGCGGTATCCAGGGTTATTCCCAAGACACACTTTTGTACAGAGCTTACAAGAAATTCGACGACAAATTCTATCAATGGGGACACTACCCGCAGGGAATTGAATTTTACGATACTGATACAGCCCAAACCTTCAGCAATATTCTTTGCAGTACAGAATCAAGTCCCTGGGATTCCTTTTCTACCACATGGAGCCTGAGAGGAGACACGCTAACAATGGACGATCCATATTATACAACCCGGTACCGGATCCTGAATTTGAACCGCAAAACCCTTCATTTAGTTGTACTTAGTTCGCTGGAAAAGAAAAAATAGGTCGGTTAATATCTCTTTTTCTGAATTTTCTCCCGCCTTATTACCTTTGTCTCCTCCATGTCACTCTTCATCGCCTCATTAAATTCAGGAAGTAACGGCAACTGCTATTACGTAGGTAATCATAAAGAAGCCGTGCTAATTGATGTAGGTATTTCCTGTCGCGAGATTGAAAAAAGGATGCGTCGCATAGGTCTTTCCATGGACAAGGTAAAGGCCATTTTTATTTCACATGAACATTCGGATCATATCCGTGGATTGGAAGTTACCGCAAAAAAATTCCAACTCCCCGTATACATCACGTCTCCTACCCTGCTTAACGGGCGATTAAAAATTGAAAGCACACTCGTTCGCTCGTTCTATGAATATGAAAAGATAGCTATCGGAGAATTAATCGTAACTCCATTTCCAAAACTGCATGACGCGGCTGACCCTTTTAGCTTCGTTGTTGAACACAAGGATGTGCGAGTTGGCGTTCTTACGGATATCGGCTACAATTGCCGGCACTTAATAAAGAATTTCAGTCAGTGCCACGCTGTATTCCTCGAGGAGAACTACGATGAAAAAATGCTGGAGGAAGGCGGCTATCCCATTTATCTCCAAAAGAGGATCAGCAGCGATAAAGGGCATCTATCCAATGATCAGTCGCTGGAGCTTTTTACAAAATACAAGGCCGATCATTTGGGATTACTTATTCTTTCCCATCTTTCCAAGAACAATAATAAACCTGAACTTGTAGAAGAACTTTTCAAAAAGCACGCGGGCAATACCGATATTGTTGTCGCGTCCCGCTATAAAGAAAGCGCGGTGTATAGTATTCCGCACGACCCAAAGAAAGTCGTTATGAAGCAGGCTTCGGCGCAGATGTCTTTGTTCTAAGCATCAACACGTTTAGCTATTTAAAATCCTTTGTTACCGAAATGATCTGCTAAAGGCTTTGGGCAACTGTACCTTTACCTCAGTTAAAAACAACAAGTATGCTTAAATGGTCTGCCACATTCTTCCTGATCGCGATAGTAGCCGCGATCTTCGGTTTCACCGGCATCGCCGAGGGCGCTGCCTCCGTGGGAAAAATAATATTCGGGATATTTCTTGCGCTTTGCCTCCTTACCCTGGTTTTGGGTATAACAATATTCAAGAAATAGTCTCTTTGCAGCTAACACCGTAATGTTTCTGCTGATAAATCCGGTAATTCACCGGATTTTTTACTTTTGTACCATGAGCAAAGCAGAAAAGATAAAGAACTTCAATCCCAACGATATCGGGAACACCAACGCGGGTATGTTTGGCCTGCCCTTCACACAGGACGAATGCCAGATCCAATTGATCCCCGTGCCCTGGGAAGTAACAGTAAGTTACGGCGGCGGAACGGCCAAAGGTCCGGCCGCAATTTTAGAAGCCTCTTACCAGGTCGATCTGTATGATCCCTTTGTTCCCAACGCCTGGAAAATGGGAATTTATATGGAGAAACCCGATAAGGACCTCGCGGCACTTAGCAAAAGATTACGCATAAAAGCTGAAAAATATATCGGCGAGCTATCCAAAGGCAAAAAACCGAATCGTAAAATTACGGATGAGATCCGTAAGGAATGCTTAAATATGAACGGTTGGGTGCGTTGTACTGTAGGTGACCAGTTAGATAAAGGAAAGGTCGTAGGCTTAGTTGGCGGAGATCACTCCACCCCTCTTGGGATGATGCGCGCCCTTGCTGAAGACCACAAAAACTTTGGCATTTTGCAAATTGACGCGCACGCTGATCTTCGCGACGCATACGAAGGATTTGAGTTCTCGCACGCTTCCATCATGTACAACGCACTTAAAATAAAAGAAGTGAGCAAATTGGTGCAGGTGGGCATACGTGATTACTGCGAGGAAGAATTAAACGTGATAAACAAGTCGAAAGGGCGTGTGCAGACCTATTTCGACCGCGATATCAAACAGGCTCAATACAACGGCGAGACCTGGTCTGAGATCTGTGACAAGATCATTGCCAACCTGCCCGATAAAGTATACCTGAGCTTTGACATCGATGGCCTGGACCCCAAACTATGCCCCAACACCGGAACGCCGGTTGCCGGGGGTTTTGAGGTTGAGCAGGTACTCATGCTTTTAGAAAAGGTAGTGAAGGCCGGGAAGACCTTTATCGCCTTCGACCTAAACGAAGTTAGTGCCGGACCAAAGGGGAATGATTGGGATGCCAACGTGGCCGCACGTCTCCTCTACCGCATTTGCAACCTGGTGGCCCACTCTCAAGGCAAAAGGTAAAACCCTTGGTATTTACCTTTTGGGATCCTGAAACAAGTTCAGGATGACTTAGAAAGCTTAATAATTTTTCGTAAATTCGTTACAGGATTTATGCGTTGCCGGCTCTTATACTTTGTTTGTTGCATTTTATTTTCTTTCGGAAAACTAAGCGCGCAGTCTTACAACTTCAAGAACTACTCGGTTGAGCACGGCCTCACTTACATTCATATTTACGACATTTTTCAGGACGATAAAGGTTACCTATGGACCGGTGGTTACGGCGGCTTGAGCAGTTTCGATGGGCAACGATTTACCAATTATAGTCCGCGGAATGGATTAGTACATTACTCGGTACAGGCCATCACGCAAGATGCTGAGAAGAACATGGTGGTAGGTACCATTGAAGGCTTGAGCGTTTTCAACGGAAAGAAATTCACCAATTACGCCGCGAAAGATGGTTTGCAGAACGAACATGTGAACACGCTGGCCGTTCTCGGAAGTAAAATTGCCATCGGAACCGATGATGGATTATATTACCTGTCCAACAAAAAGATCAACCGCGAGACGAAGCTCGACACACAAAATGTAAAAAAACTAAAAGCGCGTGGCAACGGGTTTGTGGGAATGACCACGAAAAAACTTTTTTCCTTAACCAATGGAAACTATAGTGAGATCTTTTCTTTTAAGTTGGGGTCAGACACCGCCATCACGGCTTTTGAATACGACAAGGATGATGAACTGTGGATAGGAACGAACAAAGGACTTTTCAAAGTAAAGGGAAGAAAGATCGCGCAGGAATTACTGAAAGGATCAGAGATCACCTGTCTTTTCTCAGATAAAAAGAATTCGCTCTGGATCGGTTGTCACGATAAGCTATTGAACTATACGGATAAACTGAAGCAATATGTATTATCCCAGGAATACAATGCCAATGACATTTTAAGCATCATCCAGGATTACGAACAGAACATCTGGATAGGTACGCATAGCGGGATCTTTAAGTTCAGGGATGAAGGTTTTGTTTGCTACGACTTTGCGGATGGATTGAAGAGCACCATGATCTATCCCATTGTGTTGGATAAAAAGAACAATATCTGGTTTGGCACCGAGCGTGGCGGTATGTACAAGTTTGACGGTGATGTTTTCACCAATTACAATCCTTTCAATGGTCTGCCGGGCATTACCGTAAGAGGTTTGGTAATTGACACCACCGGGAAGATGTGGATCGCCACGGAAAAAGGGTTATGCACAAGGCAGAACGACCGGTATACACTGGTGCCGGGACTACAGGACATTTTCATTCAGTGTTTGTATATTGACAAGTTGCAGCGCCTGTGGGTTGGGTTAACCAATGGTGTTGCGATGATCGAGCACATTTATGAACCGGGAAAGATGAAGATCACGCACATGAACCTGCCCGCTAATACCAAGGCTGCCGATCACCTCGTGGCTGCTTTTTGCGGGGATGAAGAAGGGAACGTGTGGATGGCATCCTTCATCAGCGGGCTCTACCTTTATAGCAACAATGAGATCCGCAACGTCACCAACGATTATCACTTGCAGACGCGTTCGGTGTCGGACATTGTGATGGGTAAAGATCATACACTTTACATAGCTACCCTGGATGGAATTTACATCATCAATCCAAGGACCATCTTGCATGAAAAACTTACCGAAGACGAAGGGTTGAATTCTAACCTGGTTTATTCTCTGATGCTTGCCGACGATGGAAAAACTTTATGGGCGGGAACGAACCAGGGGGTAAACAAAATAGAACTGCATAATTTTTTCACTACCCGTTCGGCTAAGATACTCTCTTTTGGAAAAGCGGAAGGTTTTAAAGGAGTTGAGTGCAATACAGGAGGAATGTGCCGCGATAGCAGCGGCGCTTTCTGGTTTGGTACGGTGAATGGAATTGTTAAGCATACGCCGGGCAAATACACCGAGAATTACCGCGAACCAAAACTTTCCTTTACGAATTTTAAATTGTTCTATGACGATACTTTGCTCCCACAGAAAAGCGTGCTGCCAAGTTCGCTCAACAACATTACCTTCCAGTACACCGGCATTTGCCTTACCAATCCTGATAAGGTAAGGTACGTGCATAAGCTGGAAGGTTTTGACAGGAACTGGAGCCCGGAAACAAACCAGAACCTGGTTACATATTCCAACTTACCTGCCGGACATTATACTTTCAAAGTGCGTTGCTGCAATAACCAGGGTATCTGGAACACAACGCCTTTGTCGTTCTCCTTTACGGTAACTCCGCCGCTGTGGCAGCGCTGGTGGTTCATTGCCTGTGAGCTTATTTTTATGGGCGTGATGATCTTTTTGATCTTCCGCATACGCCTGAACCAATTACGAAAAGAACAGGAACGCGAGAGCCGCACGCAGATCGAGATCTCAAAAAACGAATTGAAAGCACTGCGTGCCCAGATGAACCCGCATTTCCTGTTCAACTCATTGAACTCTATCCAGCAGTTCATTTTAAATAACAAAGATGAGGAAGCCGTGTTCTACCTCAACCGTTTCGCGCGTTTGATGAGGATGATCTTAAACAACTCAGAAAAACAAAGCGTAACATTAAGCGAGGAAGTGAACGCGTTGAAGATCTACATCGAGTTGGAGAAAATGCGCTTCAGCGGAAAATTTGATTTTGAGATAAAACCCGCCGATAATGTGAACATGGATTACGAAGAGATCCCCACCATGCTCCTGCAGCCTTATGTAGAGAACGCAATCCTGCACGGATTGGTGCCGGCGCAAAACAAAGGCATGCTAACGGTTAGTTTCTTCATTAAAAATAATTTCCTGCACGCGGTGATAGAAGACAACGGTATTGGACGCAAACGTTCGGCTGAGATAAATAAGGAATCTCATAAAAGTCATGCTTCTATGGGCATGAAGATCACGCGCGACCGCCTCAAATTATTGGGTGATGTGCAGCAAACTGTTTATGCCTCAACCATTACCGACCTCACCGACGCACAGGGAAACCCCATGGGTACGCGGGTTGAAATTACCTGGCCTATTCTTTAGAATTTAAAATAATTTGTACCTTACCCACAAGAAAACACCCCATGATAAAAGCCGTAATAGTAGAAGACGAGAACAAAAGCCGGGAGCTTTTACAATCACTCGTAACAAAACATTGTACAGGCGTGCAGGTTGTTGCGGCCGCAGGTAATGTGCAGGAAGGTGTTGAAGCCATCAAAAAGAACAACCCCGACCTTATTTTCCTCGACATCAGCATGCCGGACGGCACCGGTTTCGACCTGCTTGAAAAGATCTCGCCGGTGAAGTCAGACATTATTTTTACCACCGCCACCGATAAATACGCCATCAGGGCGATCAAATATTCGGCACTCGATTATCTTTTAAAGCCTATCGATACGGAAGAGCTGAAGAACGCCGTGAATAAACTGCTCGATAAAAAATCAACCGGCAATACGGTTGAGAACCTGGCGCATCTTTTACAGAACCTCAAGCAGGGCAACGATTCTTACCAGAAGATCACGCTGCCCACCACCAACGCTTACGAGATCGTTTATGTAAAGGACATCATCCGCTGCGAAGCCGATGGCAGCTACACTGCTTTCTACCTGACTGAAAAACGCAAACTGCTCGCATCTGCCAGCCTCAAACATTACGAAGATCTTTTGCCCCCTAACCAGTTCCTTCGCATACACCACCACCACCTCATCAACGTAAGCCATGTAATACGTTACCTGAAAACCGACGGCGGCTACGCGGTAATGAGCGATGGCTCACAACTGGAGATCTCGCGCCGCAAAAAGGACGATTTCCTGGCCATGCTGAATAAGATATAGGGCTTAGGCCCTACCACTTTTCGCCCAAAACCTGCCAGATACCAATCCACGCTTACCACTTATTAGGTAGCCCTTTTAAAACGGCCATCCTGAGCGTAACTTTAACTCAGTTCTTTGTTGTAACATGTTTTTGTTTGGTTGCAAACTAAAATTAAAACCCCCACCGTGCAGGGACGTGTGGGGGTTTTTACTTTATATCTCTCAAGAGTTTAAAGCCCAAAAAACTCAATTAAGCCCTGTTTTAGCTATTCAAAGTAAACCCTTAAGAAAATGGTTGTTTCCCGCCCAGGATTGGGTTAAAGCGGCTTAAAACCGGTGATGATCTTATCCATCATCCCCTTATAGTGAGAAAGTATGGCCGCCTTACCCCAAAAATGCACCGTATAAAAAACCTTGTCCTTATTGGTCTGGTAGGAATACGAAATATTATCCTTGAAACGGTGTTCGCCTGTATAAACGATCTTTCCCTTGAATTGCTTCCATTTCAAATGGGCTGTTTTTACAGAATCCCCGGCCTCGCTGTGCACGATCTTATACTGCCATACCATATTACGCTGTGGATCTGTAAGCCCTTTTTTATCACTCGGGTAAACCACCATGTGTACGTAATCAAATTCATCTGTTCCGGCAATAGGGATCTTTAAGATGTTGATCGACATGGCGCAATGGCAAATGCTGCTACCGCCGGGTTTATTCCAGTCGCCCTTATAGAATTCCGTCACTTCCCAATCTTTGGGCAGTTCATACTCCGCCTTCAGATTAGGCTGCTTGATCTTTTGCTGTGCCACAGAGGCTACGGTAAAGAGG
>JANWKZ010000024.1 GCA_025451115.1 Bacteroidia bacterium
ATAACGTAAAGAAGGTAAACTATCCGGCTACTATGGTGTTGACCGGAGATCATGATGACCGCGTGGTGCCGGCGCACTCATTTAAATTCGGCGCTACCTTACAGGAAAACCAAATAGGGTCGGAGCCTGTATTGATCCGTATTGATAAGAACGCGGGTCATGGCGCGGGCAAACCCACGGCCAAGCAAATTGAAGAATTTGGCGACATGTGGAGCTTTGTGTTCTACAAGTTGGGGATGAAGTATTAATACTGACCGATATCCTGCTAATTCCCGACCCCCTCTCTCCCGGCTTTGCCGGGAATCTCCTCCCCTGAAAGGGGAGACGCTGTACAATTTTCAGTTAGTATTTCAAAACGTCTCCCCTCCCAGGGGAGCACTTTAGCGAAGCTAAAGCAGGGGTAGGAAAGAAACAGAATCATTGATGATGGTACTTCTCGCCGCGAATGATACTGAAAGCGCGGTAAAGTTGCTCGCAAAAGAGCATGCGTATCATTTGATGGGAGAAAGTGAAGCGCGAGAAACTGATCAATGGGTATTTCTTTCTTAAACTATCTGTAAATCCATAAGGGCCGCCTATTACAAAGCACAGACTCTTTTTCCCGGAGTTAAGCTGTTTTTGGAGTTGCTGCGAGAATTCGACCGAAGAATACTCTTTTCCATTCTCATCCAGTAAGAAAACCGACTCATATTTCTCAAGCTGTACCAGGATCTGCTTTTCTTCCTCGTTTTTTTGTTCCGGGATGCTTTTACTGCGGATGTTCTTCGAAATGCTGATCGTTATGATCTCAAAAGGATTGTATCGGGCTACTCTTTTAGAGAATTCCTGCACGGCCTCCTCCACAAAGGATTGGTCGGTTTTATCTATTTGTAAAAGAGTGATCTTCATTTGTGAACATTTCTTAACTTTACAAAGTTATGCATCCTTACCTTAAAAAACACCAAAAGAATTTCAATTTCAAAAGATTTGTAGAACAGGCTTTTGACGAAGATATCGGCGACGGTGATCACACCACGCTGGCCACGCTTCCTAAGGGGAAGCAGGGTAAGATGCATTTATTGGTGAAGGAAGATGGGATACTGGCCGGAGTTGAGGCTGCCAAGCTGATCTTCCACCAGGTCAATCCAAAGATCAAGTTCGAACAGAAGATAAAGGATGGAACTGCTGTTAAGAAAGGCGAGATCGCTTTTTTAGTTAGTGGTCCGTCTTATCAATTGCTGACCGCCGAGCGGCTTATCCTCAATATCATGCAGCGTATGAGCGGCATTGCTACGCATACGAATTATTTGCAGTCATTGTGTACAGGAACGAAAGCCAAAGTCATAGATACCCGCAAGACCACGCCTTTGTTCCGTTTCTTCGAGAAATGGGCGGTGGTGATTGGGGGAGGGGCGAACCATCGCTACGCTTTGCATGACATGATCCTGATCAAGGACAATCACATCGATCTGGCTCACGGAATAGAAGAGGCAATTGACCTGGTAACCTTGTATATGAAAAGAACCAAGATAAAGCAACAGGTCGAAATTGAATGCCGCACGCTTAGTGATGTGAAAAAGGTTTTGAAAAAGGGGAAGGTGAACCGTATTCTCCTGGATAATTTTACGCCAGCCAATACCAAAAAGGCGGTTGAATTGATCGCAGGCAAGCTGGAAGTTGAATCTTCGGGGGGCATTACCCACAAGAACATTGCGAAGTATGCTGAAACGGGCGTTGATTTTATTTCGGTGGGGGCACTAACGCACCATGTGCGTAGCCTTGATCTGAGTTTAAAAGCTATTTAGCCAGGAATTTCTCTATTTGAGCCAGTCGCGTTTTGCAATTGGCATCCTCCGGCTTATTTTTCAGAGCTTCTTCGTATACAGGTTTGGCCTCTTCGTAACGTTTCATTTTAAAGAGTTCTTCTCCGCGTTTGTATAGTGCCATGTATTTATCGGAGCCAACACCTTCGCGGGTCTTTTTCTTGGCGATCCCTTTTTCGATCTCTTCCTTGCTTTCACCGCTGCCTGTTCCTTTAATGGTAAGGGCTTCTTTTTCTTTAGCCTCTTTTTCCATTTTCTCAACAGCCTCTTTTTCGGAGTTCTCTTTTTCCTGTGCTATTTTTTCGGCCTTGGCTTTTTCGGCAGCCTCTTTTTCCTTTACCGCTTTATCTCCCTTTTTCTTTTGTTCTTCGGCTTTCAGGTTGGCCTGGAATTCGGCTTCTTCTTTGGCTGCTTTATCGGCCTCTTCTTTCTTCTTCGCGGTTTTTTCGGCTTCCTTTTTCTTTGCTTCCTCTTTTGCCAGTTTTTCTTTCGCTGCTTTTTCAGCGGCCTCCTGGGCCTGTATGGCTTTTTCCTCGGCTGCTTTCTTTGCGGCTTCATCTTTCGCGACCTTCTCGGTTGCTGCTATTTCGGCGGCTTCCTTATCTTTTACAGCTTTTTCTTCGGCAGCTTTTTTAGCAACTTCGTCCTTGGCAAGTTTTTCTGCGGCTGCCTTCCCGGCCGCTTCTTTGTCTTTCGCGGCTTTTTCTTCCGCTAATTTTTTATCGGCTTCATCCTTAGCTGCTTTGTCGGCTGCCGCTTTCTCGGCAGCGGCTTTATCCTTGACTGCTTTATCGGCCAATGATTTTTTAAAGGCCTCTTCTTTTGCTGCCTGATCAGCGGCTGCTTTCTCTGCAGCCAGTTTATCGGCTTCCGCTTTTTCTTTGGCGGCCTTTTCGGTGGCGAGCCTGGATTCTTCAGCCGCTTTCTTAGTGGCTTCTTCTTTTGCTAATTTCTCAGCAGCTGCTTTTTCGCTGGCCGCTTTGTCCGCCGCTACTTTCTCTTCCGCGGCTTTCTTAGCGGCTTCCTCTTTAGCTAATTTCTCCGCAGCTGCCTTGTCGGCCGCCGCTTTATCAGCGAGGGCTTTTTCTTCTGCAGCTTTCTTTGCTGCCTCTTCTTTTGCCAGTTTATCGGCAGTTTCTTTCGCGACTTTTTCTTCAGCTGCTTTCTTCGCCGCTTCTTCCTTGGCTAATTTTTCCGCCGCTATTTTGTCGGCCGCCGCTTTATCGGCTGCGGCTTTTTCCTCAGCTGCTTTCTTTGTAGCCTCTTCTTTGGCTAATTTTTCTGCTGCGGCTTTGTCGGCTGCAGCTTTATCAGCGATGGCTTTTTCTTCAGCCGCTTTCTTCGCAGCTTCTTCTTTGGCTAATTTCTCTGCTGCTATTTTGTCGGCCGCTGCCTTATCCGCTGCGGCCTTCTCCTCCGAAGCCTTCTTAGCGGCTTCTTCCTTTGCAAGTTTATCGGCTGCATCTTTAGCAGCTTTTTCTTCAGCCGCTTTCTTCGCAGCTTCTTCCTTTGCTAATTTTTCGGCCGCGGCTTTATCCGCAGCAGCTTTATCCGCAGCAATTTTCTCCTCAGCGGCTTTCCTGGCCTCCTCGGCTTTCTTAGCTGCTTCTTCGCCCGCTTTCTTCGCGGCTTCCTCTTTCGCTAGCTTATCGGCAGCCTCTTTGGCTGCTTTATCTTCCGCCGCTTTTTTAGCTGCTTCGTCTTTCGCAACTTTATCCGCTGCAGCCTTCTCTGCCGCCAACTTTGCCGCTTCCGCCGCTTTTTTGGACTCGTCTTCTTTATCTTTTAAACACTTGTCAGCCTTGGCGATCTGTTCCAAAGGATATTGCTCGCCCGCCAGTACAGCCAGCGCAGCCTGGTAGCTCGCCTTAGCCTTAGCGCAGTCAAATTTTTTCAAAGCATCATCACCGGCCTTGTTGTTGGCCGTGAATTTCTGAAACACACTCTCCTCGCTGGAATAGATCTTAGAAACAATGCCCAATCCGTTCTGCTTTGAAGCTTCGTCGTCCTTGAAGTTCTTCGAAGAAGGATTATATACCACCTTGATCAGGGGTTGCTGCAATTGAGAATAATCAACACCTGCATACGATTTATGCATCACAAATCCGCCATTGATACTGAAGATAGGCTTGTAATCATCTTTCCCCACATCTTCCGGAACATTCATAGTAGATACGGCCATGCGTTTGCTTACGCAGCCGGGATATGATATCTCAACAATGTATTCACCACCTGCCGGCACCAGGATACTGAAATCGCCACTCACATTACTCTGCACCTGGGTTACAAGGCTCCCGCCCTTATAGAGCTTTACGCTGGCGCCGGGAAGCGAGTTGTCGTTCAGGTCGCTTTGGGTGGTGAGTTTATGATTCCTTAACTCCACATTACTGCGCACCTCCAGCTTCCAGTTCTGGGAGAAGGAAAAAGTGGCCACAAAAAAGAATATGAATGTGAATGGATTACGTATCCTCATAACCGGTTAAAGGTAGAAAATAATAATGAACAATTTATATTGAGATGCCCACAGGGCCAAATTCCATATTATAACTCATTCAGCAGCATTTGCAGGGCTTTGCGGGCCGTTTGGTGGATCACTTTATCGCGCGAACCTTTCAACTGTACCCGCTCCACAAGCTGCTCCTTTTCGGAGGCAAAAGCAATATAAACGGTGCCTACAGGCTTCCCTTTAACGGCGCCTCCCGGACCGGCAATACCGGTTACCGCTATAGCATAATTGCTTTTAAGTTTTTTACGTACCCCTCGGGCCATTTCCAGGGCGCATTCTGCAGAAACCGCGCCAAAATTCTTCAGGGTCCTTTCCTTTACACCCAAAAGATCCTGCTTTACGGTGTTATTGTATGCTACTATTCCGCCCTTAAAATGTTTTGAACTTCCGGGAACGGAAGTGATCAAATGTGAAATGTATCCGCCCGTGCAACTTTCGGCCAAAGACAAGGTCTTCTTTTTGCGCGTAAGCATTTTTCCTATGAGGATGACATTCTTTTTCATCAGTAATTTCCTACGGAAAGCATTACAAGTGTGCAGGCCATAGGTGTTTCTATTCCTTTTTCGTTGGCCATTCTTTCAAACTCTGGGTTCTCGGTGCCCGGGTTGAAGATGATACGTTTGGGTTTCAGCGATAAAATATACTCGTACCAGTCGGGTTGGTGTTGCGGACCTACATAAAGTGTTACGGTGTCTACATCCGGAATGAACTTTCTCTCCTTTGTCATAGGGATGTCGCCGATCTTGCCGTCTTTAAGGCCCACAGCAATTACTTCGTGCCCGTATTTCTGCAACCGGCGCGCCGCGAGGTTAGAATACCTTTCGGGATTATCAGATGCACCTATTACTACAGTCTTTTTCATTGGATACGAATTACGAATCAAGTACGAATATACGAATAGCATCGGTGGATACCAGTTACATATGAATCAAAAAAAGCCCTCATTCGTATATTCGATGGCTGTTATTCGGAATTCGTATCAGCTATCTTTTATTTGCTCAGATATAAGTTACGCTCGCTGTAGATCTGCTGGAAGTACTCGTCATAGAGGTCGTCAATGAAATAGATGGCCTCTCCGGTTGATTTCATTTCCGGGCCAAGTTCTTTCTGGATCTCGGGGAATTTCTCGTAACTGAACACTGGGATCTTAATGGCATATCCTTTCTTGCGGGGATTGAACTTGAAGTCCTTTACCTTTTTATCACCCAACATCAGTTTGGTTGCATAATTCACATAAGGCTCGTCGTAAGCCTTAGCAATGAATGGCACGGTGCGACTGGCGCGTGGGTTCGCTTCGATGATGTATACGATCTCGTCTTTCACGGCGAATTGGATGTTCAATAGTCCAACGGTATTCAGTGCAAGCGCGATCTTTTTGGTATGTGCTTCAATTTGTTTGATCACATTCTCACTCAGGTCGAAGGGAGGAAGCACCGCGTAGCTATCGCCGCTGTGGATACCGGCCGGCTCGATATGTTCCATGATGCCTATGATGTAGACATCTTTTCCATCACAGATAGCATCGGCTTCTGCCTCAATAGCGTTCTCAAGGAAGTGGTCGAGTAGAACTTTATTGTCGGGAAGATCATTCAATAATTTCACCACGTGCTGCTCCAGCTCTTCTTCGTTGATCACGATCTTCATGCTTTGTCCGCCCAACACGTAGCTTGGACGAACCAGCAGCGGGAACCCTAATTCACGCGATAAAGCAATAGCATCTTCCGCATTCTCTATCACACCGAACTTAGGATAAGGAATTCCATTGTCCTTTAAGAGTGTAGAGAAACTTCCGCGGTCCTCGGCAAGATCCAATGATTTGAAATCGGTTCCGATAATTTTGATTCCGTAACGATCCAGTTTCTCGGCCAGCTTCAAGGCAGTTTGTCCGCCCAACTGAACGATCACACCTTCGGGCTTTTCATTTTGAATGATGTCGTAAATATGTTCCCAGAAAACAGGCTCAAAGTAAAGCTTATCGGCCGTAGAGAAATCCGTTGAAACCGTTTCGGGGTTACAATTGATCATAATGGTCTCGTAACCGCATTCTTTGGCGGCCAGTACACCGTGTACGCAGCTGTAATCAAATTCTATTCCCTGGCCAATGCGGTTTGGACCGCTTCCAAGGATGATGACCTTCTTTTTATCGCTGCGGATGCTTTCGTTCTCGTCTTCAAAGGTAGAGTAGTAGTAAGGTGTTTTTGCTTCGAATTCTGCGGCGCAGGTATCAACGAGTTTGTACACACGTTTAATTCCGAGGTCATTTCTCTTCTTGTATACTTCGCTTTCCAAACAGCGCAGCAGGTGCGCGATCTGGCGGTCGGCATAGCCTTTTTGCTTCGCTTCGTAGAGTAGTTCGCGTGGAATATCAGCGAGTCGGTATTTTTCGATCTCGTATTCCATCGCGATCATTTCCTCGATCTGCTGCAGGAACCACATATCGATCTTGGTAAGCTTCTGTATGGTCTTAATGGAAATTCCCAACTTCAATGCGTCGTAGATCATAAAAAGGCGGTTCCAACTCGGACGTTCTAAGCCTTTCAACAGTTCTGATTGATTTGTATTCTCTTTTCCATCGGCACCCAGGCCGTTACGTTTGATCTCGAGGCTTTGACAGGCTTTTTGTAATGCTTCCTGGAAACTTCTTCCGATGGCCATTACTTCGCCTACTGATTTCATCTGGAAACCGAGCTCGCGGTTGCAGCCTTTGAACTTATCAAAGTTCCAGCGTGGAATTTTTACGATCACGTAGTCGAGTGTTGGCTCGAAGTAGGCGGAGGTTGATTTTGTAATTTGGTTGATGAGCTCATCGAGGTTATACCCGATGGCGAGTTTGGTAGCAATTTTAGCGATAGGATAACCGGTTGCTTTGGAAGCGAGCGCCGAAGAGCGTGATACGCGTGGATTGATCTCAATGGCGATGATCTCTTCTCTCTCATCAGCACTTACCGCGAACTGCACGTTACAACCACCTGCGAAATTTCCAATGCTGCGCATCATCTTGATGGCCATTGTACGCATCTTCTGGTAAGTAGCATCACTCAGTGTCATGGCAGGAGCAACGGTAATACTATCTCCGGTATGCACGCCCATTGGATCGAAGTTCTCGATCGAGCAGATGATGGCTACGTTATCATTTCGGTCGCGCAGTAATTCTAATTCGTACTCTTTCCAGCCGAGTACAGCTTTGTCAATTAATACTTCGTGAATAGGGGAGGTCTGTAAACCGCGGTTCAGTAAAGTATCGAAATTCTCTTTTTCATAAACCACACTTCCGCCGCTTCCTCCTAATGTGAACGAAGGACGAATTACCAGCGGGAAACCAAATTCCTGCGCGATGGATTTTCCTTCTAAAAAACTCTTCGCGATCCTGCTGGGCGCCATGGCCACACCAATTTCTTCCATGCGTGCGCGAAACAGGTCACGGTCTTCCGTAACCTTGATGGCCTGGATATCCACGCCGATCATTTTTACATTGTATTTTTTCCAGATGCCAAGGTCGTCACACTTCATGGCAAGGTTGAGCGCCGTTTGTCCGCCCATGGTAGGCAGCACCGCGTCGATCTTGCGTTCTTCTAGGATCTTTACGATCGATTTCACTTCCAGCGGCCAGAGGTAAATGTGGTCGGCGGTCACTTTATCGGTCATGATGGTAGCGGGGTTGCTGTTGATAAGCGAAACCTCGATACCTTCTTCTTTTAAGGAGCGAGCAGCTTGCGAGCCGGAGTAATCGAACTCGCAGGCCTGGCCGATAATGATGGGGCCGCTTCCGATGATGAGGACCGATTTGATGGATGTGTCTTTGGGCATATTTTAAGATGGGTATTGCCTTTTTTGTTCATTTCTGAGCAAACCACGCAAAGGTACAGCTAAACAAGGGTTTTTAGAAGGGATGTCAGTAAAATGTTGATTTTTTGGGCCGGGGCCAGAATTAGATCACTGCGTCCCGATCTTGATACCCAGGTAAACCAGCACCAGAGGTGCCGTTACGGTTATCAGTGTGATCACCTTGTTTATATCCAGTCTTTTCTCGCTGATTATGGTCTCATCGCAATCACTGCAGCTCGACATCTTTTTTACAAGCAGGTTCTTGTCGTACGTGATCAAAAGATTGGTATAGCGTCCCCTTACTTTTTTACCATTGGCCTCTTTTAAGAAGAGGGGCACCGTAGTGCGGTCGGCAACCCTGAATTTGTAGAGTAAAACGGTCTCACTGTCGGTTTTTAAAATGAAGTTATAAGGAGGAATTCCGAGCGCGGTATGCACTTGTTCCTGGTTCATACCTAATTGCAGCGCGAGCACTTTTTCAATGGTGGTATACTTGGGTGCTTTTACGATGCAGGAGGAGGTCCCGGCAAGGATCAACAAGAGAGTGGTATAGAAAAAGAATTTTTTCACAGTATAAATATACATAAATAAAAAAACCTCCAGGCTTGGCCGGGAGGGTTTTTATTCGTTTTAAGAAATAAATTACTTCTTTACACGCTCCACATAAGCCGCGGTGCGGGTATCGATGCGGATCACGTCGCCTTCATTTATAAATAAAGGAATGCGTACTTCAGCGCCTGTTTCAACCGTAGCGGGTTTCAGTGTATTGGTGGCAGTATCGCCTTTCAGGCCGGGTTCTGTATAGGTAACCTGCAGTTCAACAAAAGTTGGAGCCTCGGCCAATATCGGGCTCTCTTCTTCAAAAGTAACTTTCACTTCCATTCCTTCTTTCAGAAATTTCAGTCCGTCGCCTAAAGCAGCCGCGGGAATGTGCACCTGTTCAAAGGTAGCATTGTCCATTACCACGATGAACTCGTTCTCAGGATAAATGAACTGCATCATCTTATACTCCACGCGAACCATTTCCACCTCTTCCCCGCTGCGAAAGCGATTTTCGGTTTGTTTACCGCTTCTCAGGTTGCGCATGCGGGCCTGGTAAAAAGCGCGCAGGTTGCCCGGCGTACGATGCTGCCATTCGGTAATTAAACAAAGTTCGTTGTTATAACGGATCACGGATCCAATGTTGATGTCTGCTGTAGTTGCCATTTTATATTTACTTTATGAATTTACTTTTTAAGATCTATCAGGCCATTTCCTCTTTCGCTTCCATTACATGGCCCATCGCGCAGTACTTATCAATGCGTTTGGCAATGCGCTGCTCGGCATTCATGCTCTCTAATTGGTTCACGTGCTTGAAGATCTCTTTCTTCACCGTTTCAAACATGGCTGTAGGATCGTTATGCGCGCCACCCAAAGGCTCGGGAACAATCCCGTCAACCAGTTTGTGACTCGCCATATCAATAGCGGTAAGTTTCAATGCCTCGGCTGCTTTCTCCTTGAAGTTCCAGCTGCGCCATAAGATCGAAGAGCAGGATTCGGGAGAGATCACCGAATACCAGGTATTCTCCAACATCAATACGCGGTCGCCCACACCAATTCCTAAAGCGCCACCCGAAGCTCCTTCACCAATGATGAAGCAGATAACAGGAACAGTAAGCTGCGCCATTTCCAAAAGATTTCGTGCGATGGCCTCGCCCTGTCCGCGCTCCTCAGCTTCCAACCCGGGATAAGCGCCGGGCGTATCAATGAATGTTACAATAGGCTTGTTGAATTTCTCAGCTTGTTTCATCAGGCGCAAAGCCTTGCGGTAACCTTCCGGGTTAGGCATTCCGAAATTGCGGAACTGCCTCTCCTTGGTGTTGCGGCCTTTTTGCTGACCAATGAACATAAACGTTTTTCCATCCACTTCGGCCCAACCACCGATCATAGCCTTATCATCTTTTACCGTACGATCGCCATGCAATTCAAAGAAGGAATTGTTGGTTAAGTAATTGATGTAATCGAGTGTATAGGGGCGGTCGGCGTGACGCGAAAGTTGCACCCTTTGCCAGGGCGTTAACTCAGAATAGATCTTTTTCTTGGTCTCGAGGATCTTATCCTCCAGTTGTTTGATCGAGGGGCTCACATCCACTTTGCTCTTCGCCGCCACATCATTCAGCTTCTGAAGCTCTTTTTCAAGGTCTTCAATGGGCTTTTCAAAATCCAGGTAAGTCATTTTAAAAAATCAGGAGGCAAATATACGAAAATGGAGCTTAGGCGGGTTCGCTTTCCTTTTCTACAACTTGTTGTTTTACAGGTGAATACGACCACAATGCGCTCATTGCCCAGAACAGTCCCACCAAAGCCAGGAAAGCGCTCAAAATAAAGGGTGCCTCAGGAAAATACATAGGTGCTTTTTTACCCGTGAAGTAACCGAAGATGCCGGTCATGATCAGCGGGCCAATGATCGAAGTGGCGCTCATAATGCTGGTCATGATGCCCTGTAATTCGCCTTGTTGGTTATTGGGCACCTGGTTGGCAATGATGCCCTGCAGGGCCGGGTTGCTGATACCACCCATACAATAGGGAATAAGGAAGGCGAACATCATCCAGGTTTGCCCGGCAAAAATAAAAAGTATGTAACCCAGGATCTGTAA